>CAXTTN010000131.1:11294-16965 GCA_964247105.1 uncultured Pseudonocardia sp. | reverse complement strand
GGCGCGCGCGAGGTGGAGCCCAGCCGCCGCTGCAGCGCCACCTCGTCGACCTTGATGACGACGCCGTCGATCTCGTGCTCGATGTCGTGGCGGTGCTCGCCCCAGTACCGGATGTGCTCGATGACCTCGCCGACGCCGGTGAGGATCACGGTGCGCTCCGAGACCGGCAGGCCCCAGGCCCGCAGGGCGTCGTAGCCCTGGGACTGGCGCTCCAGCGCGAACCCGGTGCGCTTGCCGAAGCCGTGGCAGATCAGCCGCAGGTGCCGTGACGCCGTGACGCGCGGATCCTTCTGCCGCAGCGAGCCGGCCGCGGTGTTGCGGGGGTTGGCGTAGACGGGCTTGCCCGCCTCGACCATCAGCGCGTTGAGCGCCTGGAAATCCGCCAGCCGGAAGTAGACCTCGCCGCGCACCTCCACGAGATCGGGCACGGGGAACGCCTCGGTGCCCGTGAGCTGCTCGGGCACCTCCTCCAGCGTGCGCATGTTGAGCGTGATGTCCTCGCCGGTGCGGCCGTCGCCGCGGGTGAGCGCGCGGGTGAGCTTCCCGTTCTCGTAGAGCAGGTTGACGGCCAGCCCGTCGATCTTGAGCTCGCACAGGTAGTGGACCTGCTCGGCGCCCACGTCCCGCGCGACCCGCTCGGCCCAGCCGCGCAGCTCGTCGTCGGAGAACGCGTTGTCGAGGCTGAGCATGCGTTCGAGATGGTCGTGCGCCACGAACTCGGTGTTGAACCGGCTGCCGACCTTCTGCGTGGGCGACTCCGGGGTGACCAGCTCCGGGTGCGCCTCCTCCAGGGCCAGCAGCTCGCGCCACAGCTCGTCGAACTGCCCGTCGGACAGGACGGGCGCATCGAGCACGTAGTAGCGGAACTGGTGGCCGGCGACCTCCTCGGACAGCCGGGCATGACGCTCGCGGAACGACGTATCGGGACTCACGGAGCGAGGTTACCGAGCAGGACCGACGGTTTCGCTCGATCGGCCTCGCCCGTCGGGGTGGCGCCGCACCATTCCCACTGTGACCGGCGCCGCGACCCGCAGCTGCCCGGCCTGGCGATCGCCGTCGGGCAGCCCGTCACTCTCCGACGATCGCCGGACGCGGGCCCCGAAGGTCGCCCGCAGCTGTCACGACCGCCCGCGGTCGGGATCGTCGGGATCGGTGTCGGGCGGGTCGACGAAGGCCTGACCCAGCTCGCGCGACAGCTCCAGCGCCCGGACGGCCCACGCCGGATCGGCGCCGGCCAGCCCGCAGGTGGGGGTGGGGACGGTCAGGGTGCCGAGGCGGACGCGGTCGAAGCCGAGGCGATCGGCCAGGTCGAACGCGGGCGCGGCCAGCTTGCGGCTCGTGACCTGCCCGCGCGGCGGGGTCGAGGGCACCAGGCCCAGCAGCAGCGGGGTGCCGGCGTCCCAGATCTCGCCGATGCGGTCGAGCGCCGCGGGCTCGGCGGTGCGGCCCGCGACCTCGGGGAGCGTCGCGTCGACGCCGATCGCGGCCGCGCCGACGTCGGCCAGCACCGCCATCGGCGGGCGGGACGCGCAGCAGTGCAGCGCCACCGGCACGCCGACCGCGGTGATCAGGTCGCGCAGCACGTCCTTCACCGCGGGCTCCGACACCGCGCGCACCGTCCCGTACCCCGACGGGGTCGGCACCCGCCCGAGGATGACGGTGGCCAGCGAGGGCTCGTCGAGCTGCAGCAACACGGCCGCGCCGGTGCGCGCGGCCACCTCGGCGATGTGCGTGCGCAGACCCTCGGTGAGGCTGGCCGCGAACTCCCGCACGGCGCCGCGATCGGTGAGGACGCGGTGGCCGGTGTGCAGCTCGACGGACGCGGCGAGGGTCCACGGCCCGACCGCCTGCACCTTGACCCACGCCGGGCGGACGGGCTCGCAGGCCTCGTCGAACGCGTCGACGTCGCCGCGCAGCAGGTCCACCGCGCGGCGGTGGTCGCGGCCGGGCCGCCCGGCCACGCGGTACCCCGACGGCCGCACCTCGACCGCGATGTCCACGAGCAGCCCGGCCGTGCGGCCGATCATGTCGGCCCCGACCCCGCGGGCGGGCAGTTCGGGCAGGTGCGGGAGCAGCGGCAGCTCCCCGACGATCGTGGCCGCGGCCTCCCGCACGTCCTCGCCCGGCATCGAGCCGACCCCGGTCGCCGCGCCGTCCGGCCAGCGGGGCGCCGGGGCGTCGGTGGCCGCGACGGCCTCGGCCACGGGCGCCGGAGCCGGCATCCCCGGCCGGGCCCCACCGAGCCCGGCGGCGGCGAGGGCGGCGGCCAGCGGATCGTCGATGCTCACGCGGCAAGTCAACCACCCCAGCACGCCCTCCCCTCCCCAGCCCTCGGCAACGAGTGGCACTTTCGTTGCATAGGTTGCGACGGGAGTGCCACTCGTTCGCGGGGCTCAGCTCGTGCCGGTGATCGTGGCGCTGCCCAGCACCGTGTCACCCGCGTACAGGGCCACCGCCTGGCCGGGGGCGACGCCGCGCAGGGGCTCGTCCAGCTCCACGCGCAGGCCGCCGGCGCTCGGCCCGGCCGTCGCCCCGGCCACCCCGCCGTGCGCGCGCACCTGGGCCACGCAGCGGAACGGCGCGCCGGGAGGACGTCCGCTGCCCCAGACCGGACGGGTCGCCTCGATCGTGCGGACGTCGAGCGCATCGGCCGGGCCGACCCGTACGGTGCCGCTGACCGGCTCGATGCCCAGGACGTAGCGCGGGCGGCCGTCGCGGGCGGGGGCGTCGACGCCCAGCCCCTTGCGCTGGCCGACCGTGAAACCGTGCACGCCGTCGTGGCGGGCCAGCTCCTCGCCCGTGGCGTCGTCGACGACCACCCCCGGACGGACGCCGATCCGCGCGGACAGGAAGGCCCGCGTGTCACCGGAGGGGATGAAGCAGATGTCGTGGCTGTCGGGCTTGTCGGCCACCCGCAGCCCGCGCCGCGCCGCCTCCGCGCGCACCTGCGCCTTGGGCGTGTCGCCGATCGGGAACATCGCGTGCGCGAGCTGGTGGGGGGTGAGCACGGCGAGCACGTAGGACTGGTCCTTGTCCGCGTCCACCGCGCGCCGCAGCGTGCCGTCCACGAGCTGGGCGTAGTGGCCGGTGCAGACCGCGTCGAAGCCGAGGCCCAGCGCCCGGTCCAGGAGCGCCGCGAACTTGATCTTCTCGTTGCAGCGCAGGCACGGGTTGGGCGTCTGGCCCGCGGCGTAGGAGGCCACGAAGTCGTCGACGACGTCCTCGGTGAACCGGGCGGCGAAGTCCCAGACGTAGAACGGGATGTCGAGCACGTCGGCGGCGCGCCGGGCGTCGCCCGCGTCCTCCTTGGAGCAGCAGCCCCGTGAACCGCCGCGCAGGGCGGCCGGGGTCTCGGACAGCGCGAGGTGCACCCCGACCACGTCGTGCCCGGCGTCGACGGCCCGCGCGGCGGCGACGGCGGAGTCGACCCCGCCGCTCATGGCCGCGAGGACCCTCATCGGGGCACGGGGGTGGGTTGGCCGGCCCGGCGGGCCCGGTCCACCACCTGGCCGATGACCGCCGCGACCGCGTCGACGTCCTCGGGGGTGCTCGTGTGGCCCATCGAGAAACGCAGGGAGCCGCGGGCGGTGGCCTCGTCGGCGCCCATCGCCAGCAGGACGTGGCTGGGCTGGGCGACGCCCGCGGTGCAGGCCGAGCCGGTGGAGCACTCGATGCCCTGCGCGTCGAGCAGCATGAGCAGGCTGTCGCCCTCGCAGCCGGGGAACGACAGGTGCGCGTTGCCGGGCAGCCGCGACGGGCCGCCGCCGACGACGCCGGTGCCCGGATCGCCGTTGAGCGTGGCATCGGGCACGGTGGCGCGGACCTTGCCGACCAGGTCGTCGCGGAGCCCGGCCAGCATCGCGGCGCGGCGCGGCGCATCGGCGACGGCCGCCTCGACGGCGGTGGCCAGCCCCACCACCCCGGGGGTGTCGAGGGTGCCGGAGCGGACGTCGCGCTCCTGGCCGCCACCGTGCAGCAGCGGGGTGAGCGCGACGGTGCGGCCCAGCAGGAGCGCACCGGCGCCGTAGGGGCCGCCCAGCTTGTGGCCGGTGAGGCTGAGCGCGTCGACGCCCGACGCGGCGAAGTCGACCGGCAGGATCCCGACGGCCTGCACGGCGTCGGTGTGCAGCGGCACGCCGAACTCGTGTGCCACCTCGGCGAGCTCCCGGACCGGGTTGACCGTGCCGACCTCGTTGTTGGCCCACATCACCGACACCAGGGCGACCGTCGCCGGGTCCCGGGCGATCACCTCGCGCAGCACCGCGGGCCGCACCCGCCCGTCGGCGTCGACCGGCAGGAGCTCGAGCGTGGCGCCCTCGTGCTCGACGAGCCACTCGGCCGAGTCGAGGATCGCGTGGTGCTCGATCGCCGAGACCAGCACGCGGACCCGGCGGGGATCGGTGGCGCGCCGAGCCCAGTACAGGCCCTTGACCGCGAGGTTGTCGCTCTCGGTGCCGCCGGTGGTGAGCACCACCTCCGACGGGCGCGCGCCGACCGCGGCGGCGATCTGCTCCCGTGACTCCTCGACGTCCCGGCGCGAGCGGCGACCCGCGGTGTGCAGGGACGACGCGTTGCCCGTGCGGGCCATGGCGCGCGCCATGGCGTCGATCGCCGCCGGCAACATCGGGGTGGTGGCGGCGTGGTCGAGATACGTCGCCCGCTTCTTGATGGCATTCACGTCGACTACCCGTCCGATCGATGTTCCTCCGGTCGAGGGTAGTCGTCGCGACGCAGCGCGACCTACGCGGCGGCCGGTCGCCGCGGCAGCCCCACCGGTGCCGGCACGGGATGTGCCATCCCGGTGACCCCGCCGATCGCCGCCGCGGCACGTGCGGCCAGCTCGCGGCGGTCCCGGCCGCGGACGGCCGGCAGCACGGTCACCTCGCACCGGAGGCCGGGCAGCGCGACGATCCGCAGCAGCGACTCCAGCAGCGACTGGCTCCCGACGAACGCGGCCGCGCGGGCCGGCGTGCCGTCGACCAGCCGGAACATGATGGCGACCGGCCGCACGTCCGCGCCGGCGTCGATCGCGGCCTGGAACGCCGCCCGGCGGAACGGGCCGGCGGCAGCCCCGCACCACGTCGTGCCCTCCGGGAAGGCGCCGACCGTGGCCCCGCCGCGCAGCGCGTCGGCCGTCGCGGCGACCGTGGCGGGCAGCGCGCGCAGGCTCGCCCGGTCGACGAACACGGCTCCGGTGCGCTGCGCGAGCCCGCCGATCACGGGCCAGCCGCGCACCTCGCGCTTGGCGAGCATCCGGACCGGCGCGACCGCGTGGAGGGCGAGCACGTCGATCCACGAGACGTGGTTGGCGACGACGAGCGCCGGGCCGGGTCGGGTGCCGCCGGTGACGCGCAGCTCGACGCCGGCGGCACGCAGGGCGGCCCGGCTGCAGGCCCGCAGCCAGCGCTCGCGGCGTCGAGCGGGGAGGAGCGGCACGCCGACGACGGCGGCGAGCAGCACCGCGACCAGCCCGGTGAGCCGCGCCGCGACCCGCACCCGGCCCGCGCGCGTCGCGCCCTCGGCGGGGAGGCAGGACGGCGTGCAGGGCGAACGCGGCGCCCAGCCCGGCGACAGCGGGGCCGGGTGGTCCGCGCGAGCCGTCGGGCCCGGACGAGCCTGGGCCGTCACACCGAACGGCGCGTGCTCGATCCGCACTCTCACCGGGTCGAGA
>CAXTTN010000131.1:4574-11284 GCA_964247105.1 uncultured Pseudonocardia sp. | reverse complement strand
GGGGTGGGGTGGGGCGGGGCGAGCGCCGCCCGGCGGCCCATCACGCGCCGCCGAGGAAGAAGCGGGCGTAGCGGGCGTCCATGTGGTCGAGGCCGAGCAGGACGAGGAAGTCGGCGCAGTCGAAGTCGGGGTCGAAGGCCGGGGGCCCGCACACCCACGCGCCGAGGCGCAGGTAGCCGCGCAGCAGCGGCGGGGTGACCACCCGGCCCGACGGGGCCGGCCCCGCCACCGACCAGGGCAGGTGGGGCAGCACCCGGTACGGCTCGGGCGCCAGGTGCCGGGCCCGTACCTGGCCCCACACCCCGGAGGCGGTGGCGCCGCCGTCCACGAGCGGCACGCTGGCACAGCCGACGAGCCAGCGGTTGCCGGTGAGCAGCATGTAGCGCGCGAGCCCGGCCCACACCAGCCCGACGACGGCGCCGCTGCGGTGGTCGGCGTGCACGCAGGAGCGCCCCGTCTCCACGAGCGAGGGGCGCAGCGGCGCGAGCGCGTCGACCACGAACTCGCCCTCGCAGTAGAGCGACCCCGCGGCCCGAGCGCGCTCCGGCGGCAGCGCGCGGTAGGTGCCGACGATCGCGCCGGTGGCGTTCTCGCGGACGAGCAGGTGGTCGCAGAACTCGTCGAAGCGGTCCGCGTCGACGCCGGCCTCGGGACCGTGCAGGGTGGCGCCGAGCTCCCCGGCGAAGACGTCGTGGCGCAGGCGTTGGGCGGCCCGCACGTCGTCGGAGTCGGTGGTCAGGAGCAGCGAGTACCGGGAGGCCGCGGCGTCCGGGGTGCTGAGGAGAACCTGCGAGGAGGTCACGCCGAGAGTGATACGGGACGAAGACGACGCGCTGCCCGCTCGGCAACGAAGCCGAGCGGGCAGCGAGGTGAACGGTGGGTCGGCTGGCGCTCAGCCCTTGCGCTTGGCGATCTCGTCCTTGAGCTGCGGGGCGACCTTGAACAGGTCGCCCACCACACCGAAGTCGGCGATCTCGAAGATCGGCGCCTCCGTGTCCTTGTTCACCGCGATGATCGTCTTCGACGTCTGCATCCCGGCCCGGTGCTGGATCGCACCCGAGATCCCCAGCGCGATGTACAGCTGCGGCGACACCGTCTTCCCGGTCTGCCCCACCTGGAACTGGTGCGGGTAGTAGCCCGAGTCCACCGCGGCCCGCGACGCGCCGACGGCCGCCCCGAGGGAGTCCGCCAGCACCTCCACGACCTGGAAGTCCTCCGCCGACCCCACGCCACGGCCACCGGACACGACCACGGACGCCTCGGTCAGCTCCGGCCGGTCGCCGCCCACGATCGGCTCCCGGCCGGTGACCGTGGCACCCCGCCCGGACGCCGCCGGAACCTCGACGGCCTCCTCCGCGCCCGCACCCGCGACCGGCTCGATCTCCACGGCACCCGGCCGCAGCGTGATCACCGGGTGCGCCGAGCCGGCCTTCGCCTCCGCGATGAACGCCCCGCCGAACACCGAGTGCGTCACGCCGTCGGGGGACACGCCCACGACGTCGTTGAGCCAGGCCGAGTTCGTGCGCACCGCGAGCCGGCCGGCGATCTCCTTGCCGTCCGCCGACACCCCGATCAGCACCGCGGCGGGCGACGCGGACCCGACCAGCGCGGCCAGCACGTCCACCTCGGGCGACAGGAAGTCGTCCCGGTCGGTCTCGGCGACGTAGATCTTCTCGGCGCCGTGTGCCTTCAGCCCGTCGGCCAGCTTCCCGGCCGTGCCCGCGGCACCGACCACGACCGCGGACGGCTCCCCCAGCGCCCGGGCCGCGGTCAGCAGCTCGAACGTGGACTTCTTGATCTCACCCTCGACGTGGTCGACGAGGACCAGTACCTCAGCCATGTCTGTCGTCTCCCCTGCTCAGATGAGCTTCTGTGAAACCAGGAACGCGGCGATCCTCGCCCCGCCGTCGCCCTCGTCCTCGACCTTCTCGCCCGCGCTCTTGGGCGGCTTGGGCTGCGAGGACGTGACGGTGGACAGCGCGTTCGCCAGCCCCACCTCGGACGCGTCGATGCCGGCGTCGGCCAGCGACAGCGTCGCGACCGGCTTCTTCTTCGCCGCCATGATCCCCTTGAACGACGGGTACCGCGGCTCGTTGATCTTCTCCGACACCGAGATCACGGCCGGCAGATCCGCGGACAGGAACGTCACGCCGTCGTCGGTCTCGCGGCGGACCGTCACCGCCGAGCCCTCGATCGTGATCTCCCGGGCGTGCGTGAGCGCCGGGTAGCCGAGCAGGTCGGCCACCATCGCCGCCATCGCGCCGCCGCGGCCGTCGGAGGCCTCGTTGCCGGCGACGACCAGGTCGACGCCCTCGACCGTGCCGATCGCCTTGGTCAGGGCCTTCGCCGTGGCGATCGCGTCGGAACCGGCCAGCGCCTCGTCGGAGAGGTGAACGGCCTTGTCCGCGCCCATCGACAGGGCCTTGCGGATCGCGTCGGTGGCGCGGTCGGGACCCATGGTCAGCACGGTGACCTCGGAACCGTCGTTGGCCTCCTTGAGCTGCAACGCCGCCTCGACCGCGCGCTCGTTGATCTCGTCGAGCACCGCGTCGGTCGCGTCGCGGTCCAGCGAACCGTCGGACGACCTCAGCTTGCGCTCGGAATAGGTATCAGGCACCTGCTTGATCAGCACGACGATGTTCATCGGACCTCTTCGACCTCCTACCGGTGTCGCTGCGACAGCCCCGACTCTGCCACCGTCGTCGCACGTAAGCGCGGCGGGGAGGGACTCCCACCGATTGTTACCAGTGGGTAAGCACAGGGCAAACGAACGCGGGGGTGAATCCGCTCACCCGGGACCTCGGACGTGGCACCGGGCCGCCGATAGGGTCCCTACGTGCAGTCGAGGGCAGGAACGCCGGTGGGGCGCCGCGCCGTGCTGATGGGCGCGGCGCTCGCCGCCTGCTCCGTCGCCGCCTGCGGCACCGGCGAGTCGGTCTACGACCTCGGCCCGCCGGCGCGTCCCGGCCAGCCCGCGGGCACCGTCGTGCTCACCACCAGCGCCGACGTCGCGGGCACGGTCAAGCGGATCCAGGACGCGATCACCGCGGGCGGCGGCACGGTCGCCGCCACCGTGGACCACACGGCCGAGGCGAGGGCCGTGGGCGTCACCCTCCCCGGCAACACGGTCGTCATCGGCGGCTCGGGGGGCGCCCAGGCGCCGCTCCTGCGGGCCAACCAGCCGGCCGGCGCGAACGTGCCCGAGCGCTACCTCGTGCGCGAGGACCCCGGCGGGGTCGCGACGATCGTCTACAACAGCGCCGACTACCTCGCGGCCGTCTCGGGCGTCCCCGACGCCGCCGCGTCCACCACGCTGGCCACCGAGGTCACCCGGGTCGCCGCGACGGGCGCCGGGGTGCGGAGCACGCCGCTCCCGTCACCGCTGATCGGCGTCACGCCCGATCGGTTCCTGCTGGTGGTGGCCGGCAACCGGAGCGTGCCCGCCACCGTCACGCGCCTGCGCGCCAACACCGACCCGGCCAGCACGGTGGTCGCGGTGATCGACCTCGCCGCGGAGACCCCGGCCCCCGCCATCCGGGCCACCACGGAGGTCCTGATCAGCACGCCCGCGGCCGAGGCGCCGCTCATCGCCGCCGCCCCCTCGTTCGGACTGGAGATGCCGATGCGCTACCTGGTGTGGGTCGACGACAAGCAGGTGACCCAGGTCGGCTACACCGACGTCCGGGTGCTGGCGGCGCGACACGGCCTGCCCGTCGCCGACCCGAACGTCGTGCGGCTCGCCGCGGACGCCGCCCGCCTGGCCGGGATCGCCTCCGGAAAGGCGGCGTAGCGATGGTGGTGACGGGTTACGACGACCGCAACGGCTGCGGCTACGTGCTGAGCACCGGTGCGGACGCGGCGGCCGGGGCACCCGGCAGCCGGCCGGTGGAGCACGGCGGCATCACCGTGCTGGCCACCCCCGAGCTGGCCGCGTCCCTGCGCGACGCGCTCCGGCACCGGCCGGTGGCGCTGCTGAGCTGGAACGGCCCCGAGGTGCCGCTCACGCTCGACGAACCCACCCTCCTGGCGTGGCTGCGGTACACGATCGGCGGCGTGCTGACGATCAGCGGCGGCCCACGACCGTGACCGTGACCCTGCCGCGCGGCCCGGTGCCGCGGCAGGCCGGGCCGCCGCCCGCCGACCTGCCGTCCGGCGGGGTCATCGGGAGGCCACGCGATCGCGGCCGCCGTGCTTGGCGTCGTACAGGGCGGCGTCGGCGCGGGTGACGCAGGCTCTCGTGGGTTCGGCCGGGCGCCAGGTCGTCATCCCGATCGAGCAGGTGCGCCCCTCGGGCACGGCGGCGCGGACGCGGGCGAGGACGTCGAGTGCGGACTCGGGAGAGCAGTCCGGCAACGCGATGATGAACTCCTCACCGCCCCACCGGGCGAAGACATCGGCCTCCCGCAGGCAGTCGATGGCAGCGCGGGTGAAGGTGCGCAGCAGCGCGTCACCGGCGTCGTGGCCGAACTCGTCGTTGTAGGCCTTGAAGTGGTCCAGATCGACCAGCGCCACCACGAGGGGGCGCGATGTGCGGCACGCGTCGCCGATGAGCCGGGTCAGCGCGATGTCCCACGCGCGGCGGTTCAGGGCGCCGGTCATCGGGTCGGTGTAGGCCGATGCCTGGAGCTCCGACCAGAGCTGAGCGGCCTGCAGGGACCCCGCGGCCTCGCTGGCGATCAGCATCACCGCTCGTACCGCCTCGTGGAGGGCGTCCGGTATCCACTGCTGCCAACTCGCCACCACCACGGCGATCACCCGGTCCCAGCTGACGACGGGCTCCCACAGCACGCTCCGCGTCGAGCCGGCGTCGACCGGGTCCGAGGTGTGGAGCGGGGGCGAGTCGGCGTCACCGGTCCACCACACGCGGCGAGCCGACCGGTACACCTGTCCGGTGGTCGAGGACCAGGTCGGCCGCCGGTGGGCGGCGGTCTGCGCCCCGACGCTCCCGGTGACGGCCAGCCCGTCCTCCGCCAGCTCGACGATGACCACCGAGTCCGCCCCCGACAGGGATCGACACGCGGCGAGCACGGCCGGGCGGGGGTCCTGCCCCAGCTGCGCGCTCCGCGACACCGACGCGATCGCCGTCAGTTCGGCGCGGGACCGCTGGAGGGCCGTCTCCGCGGCCTTCCGGCGAGTGACGTCCTGGGCGCAGAAGATCGTCCAGCGCCGCCCTGCGGGTCCGCCGTACGCGGTGATCGTGAGCTCCAGCCAGAGCATGGTGCCGTCCGGGTGGATGTGCCGGGCCTCCACCCGTGCCACGCTGTCCTGGCTGCGCGCCTGGGCCTGTTCGACGGTGGCGTGCAGCGCGAGATCGTCGGGATGGACGAACTCGGCGCCGGATCGGCCCACGAGCTCGTCGGGCGGGCACCCGAACAGGGCACCCATGGCGTCGTTCGCCAGCACGAACAGACCGTGCTCGTCCGACAGCGCGATGCCCACCGGGCTGGCGTCGAACAGCGCGCGGAAGCGCTGCTCCTCGCTCGCGGTCGGCGCCGGCGGGTCCGCTCCCGGATCCGGCCGCCGATCGCGTACCCCGTCATCGGCCCGCACGGGCGCGTACCCCCGTCGACTCTGGTGTCGCCACCGGCCGTGCGCCGGTGCCGAATTGAACCAGGAGTCGGTCGGTTACCTCACGCGATACCGCCCGACATACCCCAACGAGGTGACACGCCCGCGCCGACCGGCGACCGGGCGGGTGCCGGCGACCTCACCCGATCCGCTTGCGCAGACCCCACGCACCTGCGCCCAGCGTGCCCGCGACCAGCGCCAGCACGATCGTGCTCTCGATGCCCTGGAACGGCCAGAAGCGGTCGGCGGGTTGGTAGCGGACGAACTGCTGCGTCATGCCCGCTGCCCGTAGGCAGGACTCGAAGTCGGGCGCGTCGCACGAGCTGTCGCCCAGGACGTCGGGGCCGTGCTCGCGACCCGCGGCGTCGATGTACCCGTAGCCCAGGAAGAGACCCCCGGCGGGGACGCTGTTCCCCGCGGTGAGGTCGACACGGGTCGTCTCCGGTGACACGTAGTGCTCCCGGAGTGCCGCGCTGAGCAGCAGCTGCACGGCGACCTGCAGGACCAGGGCGAGCCCCGCCGCCCCCACTGTGCTGCGCAGGAGCAACCCCGCACTCGCAGCGAGGGTGAAGGCCAGCAGCGTGTACGCGGCGGGCATGACGCCGGCGGCCTCGAAGTCGGGCGTCTGCAGGACGCCCGGATCGACGAGGGCCGGGAACGGTGCCTGCGCCCAGGTGTCGACCGCCACGAGCGCCTCGGCGAGCACCGCCACCGGCACCCCGCAGACGAGCAGCCCCGTCGCCCACCAGCGCAACCGTCCGACCGACTGGGTCAGGGCCAGCACGTGCGTGCCGAACTCGACCTCGCGGGCGAACAGCCCGGCGCCCCCGAGGATCCCGAGGACGACCGGCAGCGCGAGCATCCCGAACCGGGTGAGCGAGTAGAACGAGCCCCACCGGCCCGAGGCGAGGGCCGCGACCACCGATCCGCACCGGTCGGACGGCGAATCGGTGAGGCACTCGGTGACGCCCAACCGGGCCGCCCCGGACAGCGTCAGGAGTCGCAGGGCCACCAGGGCGCCGGCCAGCAGCACCGCCACCCCCACCGCCGCCAGCAACGCCGCGCGCTGCCGCCGCCACACCAGCCAGATCATGCGGCCACCCCCTTCAGCACGGGCTCGGTCGACGTCTCCAGGTAGGCGA
>CAXTTN010000131.1:0-4564 GCA_964247105.1 uncultured Pseudonocardia sp. | reverse complement strand
GCACCAGGTCCTCCAACGACGCCGGCTCGACGGCGAACTCCGCCGGTAGCGCGCCCCGCCCGCGCAGGAGGGCGGTGACCTGCCGCCCGCTGCGGCGCTCGGAGACCACCTGGCCCGGTGGGGTGCGGGTCCCGATCGCGACGCGGTGGTCGGCCAGCAGGTCGTCGACGTCCCCGGCCAGCGTGATGCGGCCCTCGCGCATCACGAGCACGTGGTCGCAGACGCCGTCGAGCTCGGCGAGGATGTGCGACGTCATCAGCACCGTCATGCCGCGGTCCGCGACCTCGCCCAGGACCATGGCCATCACCTGGCGGCGGGCCAGCGGATCGAGGTCGGCGAGCGGCTCGTCGAGCAACAGCAGGTCCGGGCGGCGCGCCAGCGCCAGCGCGAGCGCCAGGCGGGTGCGCTGCCCACCCGACAGCGTGGAGACCCGGTGACCGGCCGCGATGCCCGCGTCGTCGACAAGCCGCGCCGCGTACTCCGCGTCCCAGTGACCGCCGGTGTTCAGCGCGGCCCCGGCCCGGAGCATCTCCGCGACGCGGAACGACCGGTAGAGCGGCTTGTCCTGGGCGAGGTAGCTCACCCCGGCCGGAGATCCGTGCGGCCCGGGCGCCCTCCCCAGCACGGTGATCTCGCCCTCGGTGTGGTCGATCAGGCCGGTGGCCAGCTTGAGCAGCGTCGTCTTGCCGGCGGCGTTCGGGCCGACCAGCGCGGCGATCCGCCCGCGCGGCAGTTCCAGCGAGCAGTCCCGCAGGGCCCACCGGCGGTTGAAGCGCCTGCCGAGTCGTTCGGTCCGCAGTGCCACGTCCTCGTTCACGAGGCTCCCTCGGTGTCGTCGTCGTAGTAGATGTCCCGGACGGCCGTGAACAGGGCGTCCACGTCGTCCACCTCCAGCCCGGCTGCGTGTGCCCGGCGCATCCAGCTGTCCAGCTCGGCCCGGACCGTGCCGTCCGCCGCCGTGTCGTCGCGCGACAGCGACCGGCGCACGAACGTGCCCAGCCCCGGTCGCGGCTCGACGAGCCCCTCGCGCTCGAGCTCGCGGTAGGCCTTGAGGACGGTGTTGGGGTTGACGGCCGTCGCCGCGACGACCTCCCTGGCCGTCGGCAGCCGGTCTCCCGGTTGCAGCACGCCCAGCCGCAGCGCCTGCTTGGTCTGCCGGACGATCTGCAGGTAGGTGGGCAGTCCCGAGCGACCGTCGATCCGGTACTCCACCGTCGCGTTCACCACCCTTTCACTAAGGAGATAGTGAAATAGTGGAGGACGGGTCGTGGCGTGTCAACCTCCGGCCGCGTCTAGATTGGGTCCGTGCCGGGCGTGAGATCCGACTCCTCCACGCTCCCGCTCACCGGCGAGCGCACGATCCCGGACGTCGCCGAGGAGAACTACTGGTTCCGCCGCCACGAGGTGGTCTACCAGCGGCTCGCCCCGCGCTGCGCGGGGGCGGTCGTCCTCGAGGCCGGGTGTGGCGAGGGCTACGGCGCCGATCTGCTCGCGGGCGTCGCCCACCGGGTCGTCGCGCTGGACTACGACGCCGCGGCGGCCGCGCACGCCGCCCGCCGCTACCCGCGCGTGGACGTCACCCGCACCAACCTGGTGGCCCTCCCCGTCCGTGACGGCGGGGTGGACGTGGTGGTGTCGTTGCAGGTCGTCGAGCACCTGTGGGAGCAGGAGCGGTTCCTGCGCGAGTGCCGGCGCGCGCTGCGGCCGGGCGGCGCGCTGCTGCTCTCGACGCCCAACCGGATCACGTTCTCCCCCGGCCGCGACACCCCGCTCAACCCGTTCCACACGCGCGAGCTCGCCGGCCCGGAGCTGGCCGGGCTGGTCCGCGCTGCGGGCTTCTCCGACGTCGAGGTGCTCGGCCTGCACCACGGGCCGCGGCTGCGCGAGCTGGACGCGGCCCACGGCGGCTCGATCGTCGACGCCCAGACGGCGGTGGTGCTGGGCGACGGCCGCTGGTCCCCCGAGCTGCTGCGCGACGTGGCGGCGGTGCGGTGCGAGGACTTCGAGCTGGGCGCGGTGGAGGGCAGCCTCGACCTCGTGGCGCTCGCGGTCCGCCCGTGAGGCCGGTGACCGAGCCGGTCGGCACGTTCGCGCTGGTGCTGCACTCGCACCTGCCCTGGCTCGCGCGCCACGGGCGGTGGCCGGTCGGCGAGGAGTGGCTCTACCAGGCCTGGGCGCACTCGTACCTCCCCGTGCTCGACGTCGTCACGCGGCTCGCGGCCGAGGGACGCCGGGATCTGGTGACGCTCGGGGTCACGCCGGTGCTCGCCGCGCAGCTCGACGACCCCTACTGCCTGCGCGGCGTGCACGACTGGCTGGGCGGCTGGCTGCTGCGCGCCCACGGGGCCGCACCGCGGCTGCCCGAGCTGGCCGCGCACGAGCACCGGCTGGCCACGGCCGCGCTGGAGGACTTCGAGGGGCGCTGGCGCCACGGGGCGTCACCGCTGTTGCGCGGGCTCGCCGACGCCGGCGCCCTGGAGCTGCTCGGCGGACCGGCCACCCACCCGTTCGGGCCCCTGCTGCTGCCCGAGGTGCGGGCGTTCGCGCTGGAGACGGGCCTGGCCGACGCGGCGCTGCGGCTCGGCACCCGGCCCGCGGGGATCTGGGCCCCGGAGTGCGGCTACGCCCCGGGCATGGAGCACGGCCACGCGGCGGCCGGGGTGGAGCGCTTCCTCGTCGACGGTCCGGCGCTGCACGGCGACACCGCGTTCGCGCGCACCGTCGGCACGTCCGGGGTGGTGGCGTTCGGCCGCGACCTCGACATCACCTACCGCGTGTGGTCGCCCCGCTCGGGCTACCCGGGCGGGCGCGACTACCGCGACTTCCACACGTGGGACCACGCCTCGGGGCTGAAACCGGCGCGGGTGACCGGCCGGTCGGTGGCCCCCGAGGACAAGCAGCCCTACGACCCGGAACGGGCCGCCGCGGCCGTCACGCGCGACGCGGCCGACTTCGTGGCGGTCGTCCGCGAGCGGCTGGTACAGCTGCGTGACCAGCATGGACGCCCGGCGCTCGCGGTGGCCGCCTTCGACACGGAGCTGTTCGGGCACTGGTGGCACGAGGGGCCGGCCTGGCTGGAGGCGGTGCTGCGGGCCCTGCCCGAGGCCGGCGTCCGCGTGACGACGCTGCGCGGCGCGGTCGACGCGGGGCTCGTCGGCGGTCCGGTGGAGCTGCCGCCGTCGTCGTGGGGATCGGGCAAGGACTGGCGGGTGTGGGCGGGCGGGCCGGTGGCCGACCTCGTCACGCTGAACGACCAGGTGCAGAAGACGCTGGTGGCGAGCGTCCAGCCGGGACTCGTCCGCGACCCGCTGCAGGACGCGCTGGCCCAGGAGGCCCTGCTGGCGCTGTCCAGCGACTGGGCGTTCATGGTCAGCAAGGACTCGGCCGCCCGCTACGCACGCGACCGGGCCCACACCCACGCCGGGCACGTCGAGGAGCTCGCCTCGCTGCTGGCCGGGGGCCGGCGCGAAGCGGCGGGCCACCGCATCGCGCAGTGGCCCGCCGTCCCGTTCGGTTCCGTCGACGCCCGGTTGCTCGGCTAGCCGACCAGCCCGTAGCGACCCGGGGCGGCCGCGGCGGCCGCGGCCCGTGCCGCCGCGCCTGCACCCTCCGTCGCGGCCGCCGGGGTCAGCGCGCCGTCGGGCTGCGGCACCGGATCGCACTGCTTGTCCGAGCGGTTCCCCGCGACCCGCTTCGGCGTGGCGCCGGAGGTGAGGTACGCGGCGACCGCGTCGTCGGTGCAGGTGACGCCGGACAGCGAGCCCGCGTGGGTCGTCCCGCCGACGCCCTCGATCAGCGCGGACTTCGGGAAGAGCTTCCGCAGCGCCAACGCGCCCGAGTACGGCGTGGCGGCGTCGAGCGTCTCGCTGATCAGCAGCAGCGGCGGAGCCTTGCTGCCGTCCACCTTCACCGGCGTGCCCGCCTTCACCGGCCAGAACGTGCAGGGGGCGTTGAACCAGGCGTTGCCCCAGGTCAGGAACGGCGCCTTCGGGTAGAGGGCGGCGTTGGCCTGCCGGAACGCGGGGTAGCTCGACCAGTGCGCGTCGATGCACTGCACGCCCAGGTAGATGGCGTAGCCGTTGTCGTCGCCGGGCGGCGGGTAGAGGTCGATCAGGCCCGACGGGTCCTTGTCGTTGACCCACTTCGAGAACGCGGTGGCGATGTCGGTCCAGCCGAACACGTAGTAGCCGGCCTGCACGAAGATGTCGTTCCACTCCGAGGGGCCGATCTTGCCGCCGGCCGGGGCCTTGCGCAGCTTCTGGTACTGGTCGTAGTAGACCTTCTCGACCTCGTCCCCGGAGTCGCCGAGGTGGTAGACGGAGTCGTTCTTCGCCACCCAGTCGAAGTAGATCTTGATGTTCTTGTCGAACGCGATGTCCTGGTCGTAGTTGGCCGGCTCCCAGATCCGCGTCGGGTCGACGTCACCGTCGAGCACCATCCGCCGCACGTTCCCCGGGAACAGCGTGGAGTAGACCGCGCCCAGGTAGGTGCCGTACGAGAAGCCGTAGAAGTTGATCTGCTTCTCGCCCAGGGCCTTGCGGATGCTGTCCATGTCCTTGACGGA
>CAXTTN010000130.1:0-17020 GCA_964247105.1 uncultured Pseudonocardia sp. | reverse complement strand
TCGGCGATGTGCGGGGTCAGCGGCGCCATCATCAGCACCAGCGGCTCCGCCACCGCACGGGGAACCCCGGCCGAGCCGTAGGTCTTGGTCAGGTGGTTGTTCAGCTCGATCAGCTTCGCCGCGGCCGTGTTGTAGTGCAGCGCCGCGTAGTCGGCGCGCACGCCGGCGATGGCCTTGTGCAGGGCCCGCAGCGTGTCGACGCCGGGCACCTCGTCGGTCACCCGGATCTCGCCCGTGTGCTCGTCGACCAGGTTGCGCCACACGCGCTGCAGGAACCGCTGCGAGCCGACGACGTCGCGCGTCGACCACGGGCGTGACACGTCCATCGGCCCGGTGGACATCTCGTACAGCCGGAACGTGTCGGCGCCGTAGCGCTCGCACATCTCGTCGGGCGTCACCACGTTCTTCAGCGA
Organism: uncultured Pseudonocardia sp.; assembly: GCA_964247105.1. Classification (GTDB taxonomy): domain Bacteria; phylum Actinomycetota; class Actinomycetes; order Mycobacteriales; family Pseudonocardiaceae; genus Pseudonocardia. The sequence goes on along the minus strand of CAXTTN010000130.1, from coordinate 16,607 downwards.
CTTGCCCATCTTCCCGTACTCACGCCTGACGGGCTGGTTGTTCCACGTGAAACCGGACGCCTCGTCGCCGACGACCTCCTCGGCCGGCACGTACTGGCCGCGCGCGTCGGTGTAGGCGAACGCCTGGATGTAGCCCTGGTTGAACAGCCGGCGGAACGGCTCCTCGGAGCTGACCTCGCCCAGGTCGTACAGCACCTTGTGCCAGAACCGCGCGTACAGCAGGTGCAGGACGGCGTGCTCGACGCCGCCGACGTACAGGTCGACTCCGCCCGGGTCGCCCGGCCGCGACGGGTCCTTGCCCAGCCAGTACTCCTCCACCTCACGGTCGACGAAGCGCTCGGTGTTGGCGGGGTCCAGGTAGCGCAGGTAGTACCAGCAGGAGCCGGCCCACTGCGGCATCGTGTTGGTCTCGCGGCGGTAGTGCTGCACGCCCCGATTCCCATCAGCAGGGCCCAGGTCCAGGTCGACGCTCACCCACTCCGGGTTGCGCGACAGCGGCGGCTCCGGCTCGCTGGCCGCGTCGTCGGGGTCGTGGGCGGTGGGGGCGTAGTCGTCGATCTCGGGCAGCTCGACGGGCAGCTGGTCGTCGGGCAGCGGGACGGGCAGCCCGTCGGAGTCCCAGACCACGGGGAAGGGCTCGCCCCAGTAGCGCTGGCGGGAGAACAGCCAGTCACGCAGCTTGTACTGGACGACGGCCTCGCCGTCACCGCGGGCCACCAGCCAGTCGGTGATGGCGCGCTTCGCCTCGGCGACGCCCAGCCCGTCCAGGCTGATCTCGGCGTTGGCCGAGTTGATCGCCGGGCCGTCGCCGGTGAACGCCTCGCCCTCCCAGCCGCCGGGATCGACCGTCCGGATGATGGGCAGGCCGAAGGCGGTGGCGAAGTCCCAGTCGCGCTGGTCCTGCGCGGGCACGGCCATGATCGCGCCGGTGCCGTAGCCCATCAGGACGTAGTCGGCGACGAAGACCGGGATGCGCTCGCCGTTGACCGGGTTGGTGGCGTGGGCGCCGGTGAAGACGCCGGTCTTCTCCTTGTTCTCCTGGCGGTCCAGCTCGGACTTGCGGGCGGCGGCGGCCCGGTAGGCGTCGACGGCCTCCGCGGGCGTCGCGGCGCCACCCGTCCAGCGGTCGTCGGTGGCGGACGGCCACGCGGCCGGCGCGATCGCGTCGACCAGCGGGTGCTCGGGCGCCAGCACCATGTAGGTGGCGCCGAACAGCGTGTCCGGGCGGGTGGTGAAGACCTCGATCGGCGCACTGTCGGTGGCGAACCGGACGGTGGCGCCCTCGGAGCGGCCGATCCAGTTGCGCTGCATGGCCTTGACCGAGTCCGGCCAGTCCAGGCGGTCCAGGTCGGCGACCAGCCGGTCGGAGTACGCGGTGATCCGCATCATCCACTGGCGCAGGTTGCGGCGGAAGACGGGGAAGTTGCCGCGGTCGCTGCGGCCGTCGGCGGTGACCTCCTCGTTGGCCAGCACCGTGCCCAGGCCCGGGCACCAGTTGACGGCGGCCTCGGAGATGTAGGCCAGCCGGTGGCCGTCGATGACCTTGCGCTGCTCGACACGGCTCAGCTCGGCCCACGGCCCGCGCGCGCCGGCCGCGTACTCGGCCTCCAGCTCCGCGATCGGGCGGGCCTTCTGCTGCGCCTCGTCGTACCAGGAGTTGTAGATCTTCAGGAAGATCCACTGGGTCCAGCGGTAGAACTCGACGTCGGTGGTGGCGACGCTGCGGCGCTCGTCGTGGGCCAGGCCCAGCTGGCGCAGCTGCGCCTTGTAGCGCTGGATGTTGTCGTCGGTGGTCTTGCGGGGGTGCGTCCCGGTCTGCACGGCGTACTGCTCGGCGGGCAGGCCGAACGCGTCGAAGCCCATGGCGTGCAGCACGGTGCGGCCGGTCATGCGCAGGTAGCGGCCCAGCACGTCGGTGCCGATGAAGCCCAGCGGGTGCCCGACGTGCAGGCCGGAGCCGGAGGGGTACGGGAACATGTCCAGCAGGTAGACCTTGTCCCCGCCCACCGCGTCGGGATCGGCCCAGGGGCCCGACGGGTTGGGCGTGTGGAACGTGCCCTCGCTCTCCCAGCGGTCCTGCCAGGCGCGCTCGATCTGCGCGGCCAGTGCGGCGCTGTAGCGGAAGGGCACCGCCTCGGTGGCCGGGTCGATCGTGGTGTCCGTGCTCATGTCCTGCTCCTGGTCGTGGGGGCCCGCAACGAAAAAACCCCTCCGCCCGCGACGGGCATGAGGGGTCGCCGCGCCGGCGGTGGATCAGCTCGGCGCGGCGGTGCCAAGAAGTCGGCGGGCCACACGGCCAGGGTAACGCCGCCGGTCCGGGTGACGCGATCGGGTTGGTGCCGGAGGATCCCGCGTCGGCCGCGAGGTGATCAGCCTCCGGGGACGCGGAGCCGCGCCAGGGACGGTTGCGCGTCCCCGGCCAATGATCACCGGTGTTCCGGCGCCTGCGTCGGGCCCGGGTTCGCCTAGGCTGGAGCGGTGCCGCCGACCCTGCGCCTGATCCTCGGAGCCGTCCTCGTCGCGGTCGGTGCCGCCCTCGTCGTCACCGCGGTGCTCGGCGCGCGCTCGCGGCTGCGCCGCAACCGCTGGGTCGGCGTCCGCACCGCCGCCACGCTCGCCTCCGATGCGGCGTTCGCGGCCGCGAACCGGGCCGGTGCCGTGCCGGTCGGGGTGGCCGGCGGGGTCGCGATCGCGGGGGGCTCGGCACTGCTCGGCGGGGCCGGCGGGGTGCTGGGCTGGGTGCTGCTGGTGATCAGCGTGGTCGGCGCGGGCGTGCTGGCCGGCGTCGGCGGGCTGGTGGGCGACCGCGCGGCCGTTGCCGTGGTGCCCCCGTCCCCGTTCGCGGCCGCCTGCGCGGGCACGTGCGCCGGCTGCGACCTGGTGGCCGGTTGCCGCCCGGCCGCGGCGGAGTAGCCCGCTCGCGCCTCGTCGAACGGGGGTGCCGCCCGACTCGGTGTGTGCGAGCCCGGCCCTCGGCGCGCCCGCACCCCCCGTCGACGAGGGGTGCTTCGGAACCAGCGGGTGTGCGGGCCCGCCCACACCCCCCAACATGCACTCACACCCCTCGTCGACGGGGGGTGTCGCGTTTGGTGGGGGGTGTGAAGCCTGCGGGGCCCGGGAGCCGCCCGCCCGGACGCGCGCACACCCCTTCGGTAGCCCACACTCCCCGTCGATTGGGGGTGTCGCGATAGAACGGGGGTGTGAGTCTGCGCCGGGGTCGGCTACCAGCCCCAGCTGCCCGGGCCGCCCTTGAACGGCCCGACGACGTCCTTCGTCACCCAGCCGCCGTAGAACCCGCCGGGCTGGGGCTCCACCACCTCCCCGTCGAGCGTGACCTCGTCGAACAGGCCCGCGTAGACGGCCACCCGGTCGACCAGCGAGGGGTAGCGGCGGTCGGGTCCCGCCGACGTGCTCGGTCCCGCGGAGGCGGCATCGAGCACCGGGTACCACCAGCCCACCTCGCGCAGCGGGGCCGCGCCCGGCACCACCACGTCGACGTAGCGCGCGACGCCCTTCCACTCGCAGAACGTGGTCTTGTCCACCGGCGTCAGGAACTCGCCGAACGCGGTGCGGGGGAGGTAGAAGGTGGGCGGGTGGCTGGTCTCCAGCACCCGGACGAGGTCGGTCGTGTCCGCCACCACCACCCCGCCGTAGCGCAGCACGGCCCGGCGGGAGTCGCGCTCGGCGCGGGGCGGGCGCGGGTAGTCCCAGACGGATTCCTGGCCGGGTGCGGGCGTGTCGGGACGGGGTCGGGGCATGACCCCATCCTCGGGGGATGTCAGTTCTGCCGCACGTCGGCCGGGTAGGTGGCCAGCAACGCGAGCGGGACGCCCTGCCGCCGCAGCACCCGCCCCCACAGGTTCCCCTCCTGCGCGGTGAGCACGTCGTCGGGCAGCGCGGGCACGACCATCCAGTCACCGCGGCCGATCTCGCCCTCGAGCTGGCCCGCGTCCCACCCGGAGTAGCCGGCGAACACGCGCAGGCCGCGCAGGCGGGGCGCGAGCGGCGCGGGGTCGGTGTCGAGGTCGACCAGCGCCACCGGACCGCGGACGGCGACGAGCCCGCCGAGACCGGCCGGATCGTGACCGGTCCGCACCGCGGCGAGGCACAGCGCCGTCTCCGCCTCCACCGGGCCCCCGACGAACACCGAGTACGGCTGCGACGCCAGCGGCGCCCACGACGGCAGCACGTCGCGCACGGCGACCTCGCTGGGCCGGTTCAGCACGACGCCGAGGCTGCCACGGGAGCGGTGCTCGATGACATACACGACGGTGCGTCGGAAATGGGGATCGAGCAGTCCCGGGGCCGCAACCAGAAGGCTCCCGGGCGCTACCCCGGACCCGTCGCCGGAGCGCTTGTCCACCACGTGGCCCATCGTTGCACCGCCACCCCGCGTAGCCTTCGCCCCCGTGCCGACTTCCCGCGCACCGGAGCCGACTCCCACCTCATCCGAGGGTGAGGTACCCGAACGCCTGGGCTTCGCCCGGATGGTGCGGACGCACGGTTACCGTCGGTTGCTGGTCGTGCGGTTCGCGACGCAGTGGAGCAACGGCATGTTCCAGGCCGCGCTCGGCGGCGCGGTGCTGTTCAACCCCGAACGCCAGGCCGATCCGCTCGCCGTCGCCGCGGGTCTCGCCGTGCTGCTGCTGCCGTACTCGGTGATCGGTCCGTTCGCCGGGGCGCTGCTCGACCGCTGGGACCGGCGCCGCGTCCTGATGTTCGCCAACCTGCTGGGCGCCGCGATGACGGTGGTGGTGGCCGCGTGCGTCGTCGCGGGCCTCACCGGGCTCCCGCTCTACGTCGGGGCGCTCGCCGCGGCGGGCACGACCCGCTTCGTGCTGTCGGGCATGTCGGTGTCCCTGCCGCACGTGGTTCCCGCGCGCAACCTCGTCGAGGCCAACGTGCTCGCGGTGACCGCGGGCGCCGCCGTGACCGCGCTCGGTGCCGCCTCGGCGATCGGGCTGCGGTCGGTGTTCGGCGGCGGTGACGCGGGCTCCGGCGAGACGACACTGATCGCCGCGGTCGGGCCGCTGATCGCCGTCCTGCTGGCGGCCGGGTTCCGCCGGGGGAGCCTCGGCCCGGACCGGGTGAACGAGCCCGCGAGCGCCGTGCGTGCGGTGCTGCGCGGCTTCGTCGACGGCGCCCGCGCCGCGGCCGCCACGCCGTCGATCAGCGCGTCGTTCGCGGCGCTGGGGGCGCACCGGCTCGCTTTCGGGATCAGCACCCTGCTCTCGTTGCTGCTGTTCCGCTACTCGTTCGCCGACGCGGGGGTGCTGCGTTCCGGGTTGCCCGGGATCGGGGAGGCCGTCGTGCTGGCGGCGGCGGGCCTGGCCTCGGCCGCGGTGGTGGCCCCCTGGCTGGTGCGCCGCTGGGGCCGGGCGCGGACGGTGCGGCTGGCGCTGGTCGTCGCGGCGGTGGCGCAGGTCGGGTTGGCGGTGTTCCTGAGCCTCGCGGCGGTGATGGTCGTCGCGTTCGTGCTGGGGCTGTCCGGGCAGGTCGTCAAGCTCTGCACCGACGCGGCCGTGCAGACCGAGGCGGCCGACGAGGTGATGGGCCGCGTCTTCGCCCTCTACGACGTGGTGTTCAACGTCGGCTACGTGATCGCGGTGGCCGCGGCGGCGTTCCTGAGCCCACCGGACGGCCGCGCCCCCTGGCTGCTGGGAGCCGCGGGCGCGCTGTACCTGCTGGGCCTGCTGGTGCACGACCAGCAGCTCCGCCGCCGTCGCCCGCCCACGTTGCAGCATGGTGGCTTTGCTCCAACCTCGTTGGAGTAGAGCCACCATGCTGCAACTGCCGGGTCACTGCCCCGGAACGTCGTCCGCCGCCCAGCGCCTCAGCTCGGCCTCGGCCTCCTCGCGCGTCAGCGGGCCCTTCTCCATCCGCACGGCCAGGAGGTGCTTGTAGGCCTTCCCGACCAGCGGGCCCGGCGACAGGCCCAGGACCTGCATGATCGCGTTGCCGTCCAGGTCGGGGCGGATGGCGTCGAGCTCCTCCTGCTCGCGCAGGGCGGCGATGCGCTCCTCCAGCGAGTCGTAGCTGCGCTGCAGGGCCGCCGCGCGCCGCTTGTTGCGCGTGGTGGAGTCGCTGCGGACCAGCTTGTGCAGCCGCTCCAGCAGCGGCCCGGCGTCGGTGACGTAGCGCCGCACGGCCGAGTCGGTCCACTCGCCGGTGCCGTAGCCGTGGAAGCGCAGGTGCAGGAACACCAGCTGCGACACCTCGTCGATCACCGTCTTCGGGTAGCGCAGCTCGCGCAGCCGCCGCCGCGTCATCTTCGCCCCGACCACCTCGTGGTGGTGGAAGCTGACCCGCCCGTCGGGCTCCTTGCGGCGGGTGTCGGGCTTGCCGATGTCGTGCAGCAGGGCCGCGAGGCGCAGCACGAGGTCGGGCCCGTCGGTCTCCCGCGAGATCGCCTGCTCCATCACCACGAGCGAGTGCGTGTAGACGTCCTTGTGCTGCATCCACTCGTCGATGGCCAGCTGCATCGCGGGCACCTCGGGCAGCACGTCCTCGGCGAGCCCGGTCTCGACCATCAGCTCGATGCCGCGCCGCGGGTGGGCGCCCAACATCAGCTTGGACAGCTCCGCCTGCACCCGTTCCCGCGTGATCCGCGACAGCTCGCCCGCCATCGCCGTCATCGCCGCGACGACGCGCGGGGCGGGCGTCAGCCCCAGCTGCGCGACGAACCGCGCGGCGCGCAGCATGCGCAGCGGATCGTCGGCGAACGACTCCTCGGGCGTGGCCGGCGTGTCGAGAACGCCCGCGGCGAGGGCGGCCAGCCCGGCGTGCGGATCGACGAATCGCCGCGCCTCACCGGTCAGCTCCAGGGCCATCGCGTTCACCGTGAAGTCGCGGCGCACGAGGTCGTCGGCGATCGTCTCTCCGAACGCGACGACCGGGTTGCGCGTGACGCGGTCGTACGCGTCGGCGCGGAACGTGGTGATCTCGACGGTCTGGCCGCGCCGCCGCGCGCCGACGGTGCCGAACGCGATGCCGGTGTCCCACACGGCCTCGGCCCAGCCCGACAGCAGCGCGAGCACGGCCTCGGGCCGGGCGTCGGTGGTGAAGTCCAGGTCGCTGACGTCACGGCCCAGCAGCGCGTCGCGGACGCTGCCGCCGACCAGGTAGAGGCGGTACCCGGCCGCGGTGAAACGCGCCGCGAGATCCTCGGCGACGGCGGGCACGGCCACCAGCTCCACGACCGCATCCTCCTGGGCGCGCACGAGATCGGGTGGGACGGCGGAGACAGCAGCGGACACGGCGGGCCAGTCTAGGCGGGTCCGTCGCGGCGCGCGCACGGCATTCACCACCTACCCATCGTTACCATCGGCCCATGTCCACCTCCCGCGGCCGCTCGGGCGGGCGCCGCGCGGGGCGTCCGATCGACCGCAGACGGCGCCTGCGCACCGTCGACGAGACCTCCGCGGGCGGGCTGGTGGTGGATCACGCCTCCGGGACGGCCGCCGTGATCGGCCGGCTGGACCGCCGCGGGCGGCTGCTGTGGTCGCTGCCCAAGGGTCACATCGAGGCGGGCGAGACGGCCGAACAGGCGGCGGTGCGCGAGGTCGAGGAGGAGACCGGCATCATCGGACGCGTGGTCGCACCCCTGGGCACCATCGACTTCTGGTTCGTCGCCGAGGACCGCCGCGTGCACAAGACCGTGCACCACTTCCTGCTGCGGGCGCTGGGCGGGGAGCTGTCCGACGAGGACGTCGAGGTCGCCGAGGTGGCGTGGGTGCCGCTGGCCGAGCTGGAGTCGCGCCTGGCCTACGCCGACGAGCGGCGCCTGATCCGCCGGGCCGCCGAGCTGCTGGAGGACACCGCGTGAAGTGGGTCGCGGCGGTCGTCGCGATCGCCGTTCTGCTGCTCGGCGCCCTGCTCGGCCCGTCGGCGTCGGCGGCCCCGCAGGCCGGCGGACTGAGTCTCGACCTCACCGGCATGACACCGCGCGTCGTCACCGCCGCCGGGCCGGCGACCCTGACGATCACCGGGATGCTCACCAACTCCGGCGCGACGCCGGTCACGCAGCCGGAGGTGCGCGTCCAGCGCGGTGACCGCATCACCACCGACGGCGAGCTGCGCGACGCGCTCGACGGCAGCGCCGGCACCGACGCCGTCACGCCGCAGTTCACCCCGATCGCCGACGTGCTCGCGCCCGGGCAGCAGATCCCGGTGACGCTGACGGTCCCGCTGCGCGGCCCGTCCACCACCACGCTGGCCCTGAGCACCGTCGGCGTCCACGAGCTGTTGGTCAACGTGAACGGCGCGCCCGACGGCGGCGACCGGGCCCGGCTGGCGGCCGTGCGGCTGCTGCTGCCCGTGCAGTCGTTGCCCGCCGCGGGCAGCGCGGACGCCGTCGCGGCGGACGACGTGACGAGCCCCACACCGTTCTCGCTGATCTACCCGGTCGCCGACACCCCGCACCGCCTCTCGACGGTCCCGGGGGGCCGGGCCCTGCTGACCGACGACAGCCTGGCCGGCTCGTTCGCCGCGGGCGGGCGGCTCGGCGGGCTGGTGTCGGCGCTGGCCCAGCAGGCACCGGTGGGGTCACCGGTGCGGAGCGCGACGTGTGTCGCGGTCGATCCCGACCTCGTCGAGACCGCGTCCGCGATGGCCACCGGCTACGACGTGCTCCGCGCCGACGGCACGGTCACGCCCGGCACGGGATCGGCGGTGGCCGGGCAGTGGCTCACGGAGCTGGGCGCGGCCGTCCGGGGGAGCTGCCTGATCGCCCTGCCCTTCGCCGACGCCGACCTCGTCGCGCTCACCCGCGGCGGGATGGTCGACGCCGCCGCGACCGCGATCACGAGCGGCCGCCAGGTGCTGGCGTCCGTGCTCGGCACGGCCGTGGTGCCGGGGGTCAGCTGGCCCGCGGACGGGGTCGTCGACCAGCGGACGCTCGCCACCACGGCCCGGGCCGCCGGCACGTCGCTGCTGCTCTCCGCCGACGGCGTCGGCGAGGGTCGCAGCCGCCCCAACGCCGGTGTGGTCCCGCTCGCCGGCACCTCCCAGTTCGCGGTGCTGACCGACCCCCTGCTGACGTCGGCCGCCACCGGGCCGAGCGGCACCACCGAGGTCAGCACCGGCCCCGGCGGCGCGGCACCCACCAGCAGCCCGGCCGGAACCGACACCCCGCTCTCGACGCAGGACGTGATCGGCACGCTGGTGTTCCGGGCCCAGGGGATCTCGGCGGGCGACGGCCCGGTGGTGCTGGCCCCGCCGCACCGGTGGGCCGCCGGCGGCGACGGCGCCCGCGCCCTCCTCGCGGCGGCCGAGCAGCTGCTCGACACCGGCGAGCTCATCCCGGCCGCGCCCGGCTCCGTCATCGCGGCGGGCCCGCCCGCCGGCTCCGCCGCCCGGCCCGCCGTGTACCCGCTGGCGTCCGGGGCGGCGGAGATCCCGGCCACCGTGGTCGCGTCGGTCCGCGCCACCGCCGGTCAGGTCGCCGACCTGCAGTCGGCCGCGGTGCCCGGCAGCGGGGTCGGGGTGGCGGTCGACGACGTCTTCGCCCCGCTGAGCCGCGGGGTGGTGCGGCCCGCCTCGGCCACCCTGCGCGGCGACCCCGTGGCGGCCGGCGCGGCCGCCGACGCCGGCGCCCGCCGCATCGACGACGTCCGTGCCACCGTGCGCGTTCTCGAGCCGCCGAGCCCGTACTCGCTCGGCACGTCCGACGCGCCGCTGCCGCTGACGGTCGCCAACGGCCTGCCGGTGACCGTGCAGGTGCGCGTCCAGATCGCCAGCACGCCCGGCCTGCGCGTCGCCCCGATCGCGCCGGTGCAGATCCCGCCGCTCGGCCGCCGGCAGGTGTCGGTGAACGCGCAGGTCACCCGGTCCGGCCAGTTCACCGTGGACGCCAGCGTGCTCACCCCGGACGGCGGCGTGCTCGGCCCGCCCAGCCGCCTGCGGGTGCGGTCCACGGTCTACGGCACCATCACCGTGTGGCTGACGGTGGGAGCGGGCGTCCTGCTCGTGGTGCTGGCCGTCCGCCGGGTGGTGCGCCGCATCCGCGGGGGCGCGCACGCCGGGCCGGTGGACCGGACGGACCCGACGGTCCCGGTCCCGGCGATCCCGGACCCAGCGATCCCGGACCCGGCGATCCGGGACCCGGCGCTCCCGGAACCGCAGGGGGCACCGGCGGACCCTCCGACCCGACCGGTCGGCCGCCCGCCGGCGTTGTCACCGGTCCGGTCGACCGCCGACGGGCCGGTGCCGGTGAGCACGCATCGGGAGGTTCCGACGGGCTTCCCGACCTCGCCGGGCATCCGTCCGGCCGGGATCCCGCAACCGACCCCCGCGTGGTCGGGGCCGCCCTCCCCGGCACCCCGCACCCCGGCACCACCGGCCATCCCGGCACCGACCACCCGCCCGGCCGGCCGCGGCCCGCTCGTCCCCAGCGCGGACGACCTCCCGGCGACCGACCGCATCCCGGCGCGTCCCCGGCCGGAGCCCCCACCCCCGTGACCGCACCCGACCCGTCCGACGCGGTGACCGGTCGGATCCCCGCCGTCCGGCGGGAGGCCTCCCTGGGGCGCTCCAGCGGCCTGATGGCGGTCGCCAACCTGGCGAGCAGGCTGACCGGCTTCCTCCGCCAGGTCGTGCTGTTCTCGGTGCTCGGCGCCACCGTCCTCAACGACTCCTACACGGTGTCGAACACCCTGCCGAACATCGTCTACGAGCTGCTGCTGGGCGGCGTCCTGACCAGCGTCATGATCCCGCTGCTGGTCCGCGCCCAGTCCGACGACGCCGACGGCGGCGAGGCCTACACGCGCCGACTGTTGACGCTGACCGGCGTCGCCCTGCTGGTCGCCACGGCAGCGGCCATGCTCGCGGCCCCGCTGCTGACGCGCCTCTACCTGGGCGGGCAGACCACCACCACCGCCAACCCGGAGCTGGCCACGGCGCTGGCCTACCTGCTGCTGCCGCAGATCTTCTTCTACGGCGTCGGCGCGCTGCTCGGAGCCGTGCTCAACAGCAGGGGCGGGTTCGGCGCGTTCGCGTGGGCGCCGGTGCTCAACAACCTCGTCATGCTGCTCGTGCTGGGCGGCTACGTGCTGGTGCCGGGCGAGATCAGCCTCGATCCGGTGCGGATGGGCGACGCGAAGCTGCTGGTGCTGGGCCTGGGCACCACGCTGGGCATCGCCGTGCAGGCGCTGGTGCTGCTCCCGGCGCTGCGCGGCATCGGCTTCCGCTACCGGCCGCTGTGGGGCTGGGACCCGCGCCTGAGCGCCGCGGGCGGGCTGGTCCTGTGGGTCGTCGGCTACGTCCTGGTCGGGCAGGCCGGCTACATCGTCACCACGCGCGTCGCGTCGGCGTCGGACGCGGGGTCGTTCGCGATCTACTCGAACGCGTGGCTGCTGCTGCAGGTGCCCTACGGCGTGCTCGGCGTCTCGCTGCTCACGGCACTGATGCCGCGGATGAGCCGCGCCGCCGCCGAGGGCCGCACGGCCGACGTGGTGGCGGACCTCTCGCTGGGCAGCCGGCTCTCCGCGGTGTTCCTGGTGCCGGTCTCCGTGCTGCTGACGGTGTTCGGCACGCCGGTCGGCGTCGCGCTGTTCGGGCTGCGCTCGGCCAACCTCGACAGCGCGACGCTGCTCGGCGCCACCCTGGCCGCGTCCGCGTTCGGCCTGCTGCCCTACGCCGTGACGCTGCTGCAGCTGCGGGTGTTCTACGCGCTCACCGACAGCCGCACGCCGACGCTGATCCAGCTGTTCACGGTGGCGGTGAAGATCCCGCTGCTGCTCCTGTGCCCGCTGGTGCTCCCCCCGGACCGCGTGGTGCTCGGGCTCGCGGCCGCCAACAGCCTGTCGTTCGTCGGGGGTGCCGTGCTGGGTCAGGTGCTGCTGCGGCGGCGGCTGGGTCGGATCCCCACCGCGGCGGTGCTCTCCACCACCGGGCGGACGCTGCTCGCGTCGCTCGTGGCGGTGCTGGTCGCCTACGGAATTGTGACTCTGCTCACGTTTCTGGACGGCCTCGCGCCGCTCGCGCGGGCCTGGATCACGCTGGCGGTAACACTGGTCGTGGTTGTACCGCTAGTGATGGTGGGGCTGCGCCTGCTCCGGGTCCGCGAGCTGGATCCGCTGAACCGGTTGCTCGAACGGCTCGTCGACCGGGCCGGGGCACGGCGTGGCCCTTCCCGCTGACGTAGGCTCGCCGACGGGGTGGTGTGACGTGGGTTCGGGGGAGGCAGAGCGGTGAGCGAGCTGGCGAGCCCGCCGTCGGGGGCGGCGGCAGCGTCGCGTCGGGATTCCGGCGAGGCCGAGGACGTGAGTCTCGACGACGCGGCAACCGTGCGCGTCAACGCGCCTGCCCCGAAGGCTCCCGCACCGTCCACGAGCGCGGGATCGACCCTCGCGGGCCGCTACCGCCTGCGCACCCGCGTCGGATCCGACACCGCGGCCGCCGCCGAGTTCTGGCGCGCCGAGGACACGGTCCTGCAGCGCGACGTGGGTCTGACCGTGCTGCGCAGGCTCGCTCCCGAGGCGGGCGCGCTCGGCGGCGACGTCGATCCCACCGGCACCGCGCGCGCGGGTGAGATGGTCGTGCGTGCGCTGCGCTCGGGCAGCTTCGAGCACGGCGGCTGCGCCCGCCTGCTCGACGTGCTGGCCCCCGGCTCGCCCGGCATGCCCGACGACGTGCTCGGCGCCGCCGTCACCGAGTGGGTGCCGGGCCGGAGCCTGGCCGAGACCGTGTCCGACGGCCTGCTCCGGCCGCTCGCCGCGGCCCGTGCCGTCGCGCCGCTGGCCGCGGCCGCCGAGGCGGCGCACCGCCACGGGCTGGTACTGGGTTGCGACCACCCCCAGCGGGTCCGCATCACGCCCGAGGGGCGCGCACAGCTGTCGTTCGCGCTGCCCCGCCCGGATGTCACCCCCACCGACGACGTCCGCGGTCTCGGCGCCGTCCTCTACACCCTGCTGACGTCGCGCTGGCCGCTGTCGGGGGCCGACGCCGCGCGCGCCGGCCTCGCCGCGGCCGAGCGCACCATGGCGGGCCTGCCGGCGCCGCCCGGGGCGCAGCGTCCCGGGGTGCCGGTGGAGCTGGACGCGCTCACCAGCGGCGCGCTGAGCCCGGTCGAAGCCCCCAACCGCGTCCACACGGCGGCCGCGGTGCACCGCCTGCTGACCGAGGCCGTGGCCGAGGACGACCGCGTGGCACTGTTCCCACCTGCACACGACGGCGTGCCGTCGGAACCGGACGACGTGTGGCAGGACGGCCACCGCGTCCTGCAGCGCACCGACCCCCAGCGGAGCAGGCGGCTGCGCATCGCCCTGTGCGCGCTCGCCGCGGCCGTGCTGCTCGTGCTCGGGTACGTCGGGGTGCAGGTCGGCTCGCTGTTCAGCAACGGCAGCGGCGGCCCCGTCATCGTCGTCGGCAAGGACGCGGGATCGTCCTCCAACCCGCCCGCCCAGGGCTCGGGCAACGGCGGCGGGATCGCCGCCGTCGCCGACGTCGAGGTCTACGACAAGAGCGGCGACAGCGACAACGCCGGGCGCGTGGCCAGGGTCATCGACGGCAACGACACCTCCAACTGGCGCACCTACCAGTACAAACAGCAGTTCCCGGCGCTCAAGCCCGGCGTCGGGGTGATGCTGTCGTTCGCCTCGGCGGTGCAGCTCTCGGCGCTGACGATCTCGTCGCCGAGCCCGGGCACGGTCGTGCAGGTCCGTTCCGCGCCCACCGCCGACGCGGCGTTCGCCGACACCACGCCGATCACCGAGGTGACCCTGCAGGACGGCACCACGCCGGTCTCGCTGGCCGGCAGCCAGCCCGTCACGCACGTGCTGTTGTGGATCACGAAGCTGGCCGGTGGGGACGGCAACTACCTGTCCCAGATCAACGAGGTGCGGTTCAGCCGCGCGGGCGGCTGAACCCCGCGAGTTCTCCCGAACGCCCACGGGGCGAGGGTCTCCCGACCTAGCCTCCGACCGTGGGGCAGCCGACCGACGCCGAGCTGATCGCGGCCCACCGCGCGGGCGACCGGGAGGCGTTCGGGCGGCTGGCGAGCCGTCACACCCACGGGCTGTGGGGGGTGGCGGTGCGCACGCTGGGCGATCCGGAGGATGCGGCCGACGCCGTGCAGGACGCGCTCGTCGCGGCCTACCGGCGGGCCGGTTCGTACCGAGGGGAGGCGTCGGTGCGCACGTGGTTGCACCGCATCCTGGTCAACACCTGCATGGATCGGCTCCGCTACGACCGCATCCGGCCGACGGTGCCGTGGCCCAGCCGCGAGATGCCCGCCCGCGGGCCCGATCAGGCCACCGAGCTGGCCACGCGGCTGGCCGTCGCGGATGCGCTGGCCCTGCTGCCCGCCGAGCAGAGGGTGGCGGTGGTGCTCGTCGACGTGCAGGGTTGGGCGCTGGCCGAGGTGGCCGATGTGCTGGGCGTGCCGCTGGGCACGGTCAAGAGCCGCTGCGCCCGCGGCCGGGCCCGCCTCGCCCGGTTGCTGGGGCACCTGAGGGAGGAGGGGTGATGCGGCCGTGACCGCCGACGTGCCGGACGTGAACCGGCTCGCCGAGCTCGACGCCGATATCGCCGCCGGGGTCGCCGCCGATCCGGGCGCCACCGCCGACCCCGCGTCCCGGGCGGTGCTGGACGCCCTCGCGACCACCCGCGCCGAGCTCGCCGCCCTGCCGGAGGTGCCGGTCCCGCCGGGGCTCGCCGCCCGCTGGGCCGCCGCCGTCCGCCCCGCCGCCCCCGGCCCCGCACCGGCCGCCCCGACCCGACCCGCCACCACCCCCACGCGAGTCGACGAGACGAGCACACCGAACCTGCCGATCGAGCACACGGACGGCGGAGCGGCCGACGCGCCGCACGAGGTGGCCGCCCGACCCCGCCGGACGGCCGGCCGCACGCGCAGACGGGTGCTCCGGCCCTCGTTCCTGCCCACGGGCGGGCTCGCCGCCACGGAAGATCGTCGGTTCGGTGCACCGACGGCCGCATCCGGCCGCGAACGCACCGGTCCGGTGGTCACGCCACCATCGCGCGCCGCGGGACGGAGACCGGCCCGACCGGCGGGCAACCCGGTACGCGGGCGGCGGCGCGTCCGCCCGGCCCTCGCGGTCGGGACGGCGCTCGCGGGCCTGCTGGTGGTGGCCGGCCTCCTGCAGTCGCGCCCGGCGCCGCCGGGTGTGACCGCCGCCGACCTGGGCGGCGTCGCCCGCGCCGCCGTCGGCGCGCACGACGCGGGGGAGCTGGCCGACCCCGTCCGGCGGACGGCGTGCCTGCGTTCCGTGGCCCCGCCCGGCCTCGACCCGAACGCCCTCCTGCTGGGCGGGCGCGGCGTCGTTCTCGACGGGCGGCCCGGGATCCTGCTGGTGCTCGCCACCGGGCAGCTGGGCACGTTCCGCGCGATCGTCGTCGACACGGCCTGCGGCGGGCTGCTCGGCGACACCGTGATCGGGCGGTGAGCAGGGCCTCACCGCACGTGGAATGCCGGGTGCTGGGATCGTGTTGTGCAGCATGAACGCGATCGAGAGGACGGTATCGGTGACCACCGACGAGGTGCGCGAGCTGATCATCATCGGGTCCGGGCCGGCCGGCTACACGGCGGCCGTGTACGCGGCCCGCGCCCAGCTGAACCCGCTGGTGTTCGAGGGCAGCCAGTTCGGTGGCGCGCTGATGACCACCACCGAGGTCGAGAACTACCCCGGTTTCACCGACGGCATCATGGGCCCCGAGCTCATGGAGCAGATGCGGAACCAGGCCGCCCGCTTCGGCGCCGAGCTGCGCGCGGAGGACGTCGAGGAGGTGTCGCTGGAGGGCGAGATCAAGACCGTCCTCGTCAACGGCGTCACCTACCGGGCCCGCGCGGTCGTCCTCGCGATGGGGGCCGCCGCCCGCTACCTGAACGTGCCGGGCGAGCAGGAGCTGCTCGGACGCGGGGTCAGCTCGTGTGCCACCTGTGACGGGTTCTTCTTCCGCCAGCACAACATCGCCGTGATCGGCGGCGGCGATTCGGCGATGGAGGAGGCCACCTTCCTCACCCGCTTCGCCGATTCGGTCACGATCGTCCACCGCCGCGACGAGTTCCGCGCCTCGCGGATCATGCTGGAGCGCGCGCAGAACGATCCGAAGATCAGGTGGGTCACCAACGCCGACGTCGTCGAGGTACTGGGCGACACCAGCGTGAAGGGTTTGCGGCTGCGCGACACGAAGTCCGGCGAGGAGAGCGTCCTCGACGTCACGGCCATGTTCGTCGCCATCGGGCACGATCCGCGCAGCGCGCTCGTCGCGGGCCGGATCCCCACGGACGAGGCCGGCTACGTGCAGGTGGAGTCGCCGAGCACGCGTACCGCCGTCGCGGGCGTCTTCGCCTGTGGCGACCTCGTCGACCACACCTACCGCCAGGCCATCACGGCGGCGGGTTCCGGCTGCTCCGCGGCCATCGACGCCGAGCGCTGGCTGGCCGAGGGCACGGTCGAGGCCGAGATGGTCGGCGGCGGCTACGGCCAGGCCGCCGACGAGGTCGCGGCCGCCACCGCCTGATCCACATCCGAACCTCCACGAAAGGGAGATCATTCACATGGGCAACAACACCGTGGACGTCACCGACGCCACGTTCGACGCCGACGTCCTCAAGAGCGGCAAGACCGTCGTGGTCGACTTCTGGGCCA
>CAXTTN010000129.1:0-17035 GCA_964247105.1 uncultured Pseudonocardia sp. | reverse complement strand
GCGGCATCACGGTGGCGCCGAGGATGCCGGTGGCCAGCAGCAGGCTGTCGGTGCCGTCGAAGCGCGGGACGAGGCCCGCGGCGAGGTCGGCGCCGCCGACGGGGATGCGGAACAGCGTGCTCAGGAACCCCAGCAGGATCACGCCGAACAGCCCGGAGATCGCCAGCTCGAACGGCCGGAAGCCGCGGTTCTGCAGGGCCAGGAGCGCGAACGCGACGAGCCCGGTGATCACCCCGCCGGTGAACAGCGGGATGCCGAACAGGATGGTGAGGGCGATCGCGCCGCCGATCACCTCGGCCAGGTCGGTGGCGATGGCCACCAGCTCGGCCTGCACCCACATCAGGCGGGTGACCGGCCGCGGGAACTGGTCGCGGCACGCCTCCGGCAGGTTGCGGCCCGTCGCCATGCCCAGCTTGGCCGAGAGCGTCTGGATCAACATCGCCAGCAGGTTGGCCCCGATGATCACCCACAGCAACAGGTAGCCGTACTGCGCGCCCGCGGAGAAGTTCGTCGCGAAGTTGCCCGGGTCGACGTAGGCGATCGCGGCGACGAACGCGGGCCCGAAGAAGATCAGCCGGCTGCGCACCCCTCCCCGGTCGCGGATCTCGGTGATGGTCTCTCTCCGGTCGCCGGTGGCGCTTCTGTCGCCGGTGGTGGTCACGGCTCCCCCTCGGTCCGGCCGTGCACGAGCCGCGTGAGCGGGATGCCCAGCGCGTGGCGTTCGCCGTCGACGCTCACCCAGTAGGGCCCGCCGAACGGTTCCTGCTCCTCGACGTCGAGGACGACCCCGGGCACGATGCCCAGCTGTCCGAGGTGGCGCAGCGCGGCGCTGTCACGGTCCGAGACCCGCTCCACGCGGAACCGCGATCCGGCGGTCACGTTCTCCAGGGAGACGCCCCAGCTCTCGCTGTGCGGACCCTCCCGCGGCGGGATCGGATCGCCGTGGGGATCGTGCGTGGGGTGGCCGAGCGCGGCGTCGATGCGCTCCTCGAGCCGTTCGGACAGCGCGTGTTCCAGCAGCTCGGCCTCGGCGTGCACCTCGTCCCACGGCACGCCCAGCGCCCGGGCGAGGTACGTCTCCAGGAGGCGGTGGCGCCGGATGACGCGCAGTGCCTCCCGCTCGCCGTCGGCCGTGAGGTGGATCGTGCGGGCGTCCGAACGGTCGATGAGCTCGCCGTCCTGCAGGCGCTTGACCATGGCCGACACCGACGGCGACGACACGCCCAGCTCGTTCGCGAGCAGGCCGGTGGTGACCGGGTCGCCGTGCGTGCCGAGGTGGTAGATCGCCTTCAGGTAGTCCTCGGTGGCGCGCGACATAGCCTGCATGATGGTCGACGGTAGGTGTGTCTAACAATCCCGCGAAGAGTCGTCTCAGAGTGAGACTCAGCGCACCGCCACGGGTGTGGCCGGGAGCGTCGTGCGGATCGCGTCCGAGACCTGCTGCAGCGGCCCGCTGCCGGTTGCGGTCGGGGTGGTCAGGACGACGTACACCGGCCGGTCGACCGCGACGTAGGAGACGATCACCGGATCGGGTATGCCGTCGTCGAGCTTCAGCCAGCTGACCCCGTCGACCACCAGCAGGGCGGACGTGGGCGTCAGCTCGGCCGGCCGGGGGAGCCCGCAGCGCAGCACCACCGGCCGGGGCGCCGCCGCCCAGGCGCGCACCCCCGGCGGCACGGGATCCGCGAGCGCGCGCTGCGGGAGCGTGCCGCCGTCGGCGGGGAGATCACCGTTCAGGCTCGCGAGGAGATCGACGCAGCGGGGGTCGCCGGCCTGCGGCGCGTCGACGGGCGCCACCGCCAGCGGGGTGGTGTCGGGCGCGCTCCCGTCCAGCCCGCGCACCCGGACGGTGATCGCGATGGCCGCCACCACCAGCGCGAACACCAGCGGCAGGGCGATCGCGACGGCGACGGGGGCGGACGGGCGCTGCACGCCGATCAGCCCAGGTTGACCACGGGGCAGGTGAGCGTGCGGGTGATCCCCGAGACCCCCTGCACGCGCGCCACCACCAGCTGGCCCAGCTCGTCGACGCTGTCGGCCTCGGCGCGGACGATCACGTCGTAAGGTCCTGTGACGTCCTCGGCGGCGATCACGCCCGTGAGCTCGGCGATCTCCGTTGCCACGGCGGCGGCTTTGCCGACCTCGGTCTGGACAAGGATGTAGGCCTGCACCACGGTGTGCCCCTTTCGCGGATGAGAAGTCGGAAGCCGAACGTACCTGAGGAGCGCGCCATGTCCGCATCGTCATCGGGCTCGGACGATCGATCCGAGACGGACGGCACACTCGCCGCGGTCGGAGAGTTCGGCCTGATCACCCGCGTCACGCGCGGACGCGTGCAGCCGGCGACGACCCTGCTGGGGCCGGGCGACGACGCGGCGGTGGTGGCGGCGCCCGACGGGCGGGCGGTGGCCTGCACCGACATGCTCGTGGACGGCGTGCACTTCCGGCTCGACTGGTCGACCCCCGAGCAGGTGGGCCGCAAGGCCGCCGCGGCCAACCTCGCCGACGTCGCCGCGATGGGCGCCGTGCCCACCGCGCTGCTGGTCGGCCTCGCCTGCCCCGCCGACACCCCCGTCACGACGCTGGAGGCGCTCGCGGACGGGCTGTGGGCGGAGGCGGGCGTGGTCGGGGCCGGGGTGGTGGGCGGCGACGTGGCGTCGGGAGCCACCCTCGTGATCGCCGTGACGGCGCTGGGCACGCTGGAGGGCCGCGAGCCCGTGACCCGCGGTGGGGCCCGCGCCGGCGACGTGGTGGCGCTGTGCGGCCGGATGGGGTGGGCCGCGGCCGGGCTGGCGGTGCTCTCCCGCGGGTTCCGCTCGCCGGGGGCGGTGGTGAGCGCCCACCGGGTGCCCGCGCCGCCGTACGCCGCGGGGCCGCAGGCCGCGCGGGCCGGGGCCACCGCGATGATCGACGTCTCGGACGGGCTGCTCGCCGACCTCGGGCACATCGCCGAGGCCTCGGGCGTGGTGCTCGACGTGCGCCCTCCCGCGGCGCCGCAGAAGCTCGTGGAGGTCGGCTCGGCGCTCGGGATCGACCCGGTGCACTGGCTGCTCACCGGCGGTGAGGACCACGCACTGGTCGCCACGTTCCCGGCGGGCGTCGCGCTCCCCGACGGCTGGACGGCGATCGGCACCGCACGGGCGGGCGGGCCCGCGGTGCTGGTCGAGGGCCGTCCCTACACCGGCGGCCCGGCCGGGTGGGACCACTTCACGCGGTAGCGCGATCACCTCCCCGCCCGGTACAGATCGCGCAGCAGCGCCACCTCGGCTCCGTGGTGGATGGCCTCGCGGTGGATGTGCAGCACGAGCTCGGCCATCGTGTGCTCGGCGAAGGGCCCCTCGACCGCCCCGAGCGGCCGGGCCAGCGCCTCGGCGTCGAGGCCGCGGACCCCCTTCGCCCACGCGGCATGCGTCTCGTCGAGCTGCTGCAGGGCCTCCGCGGCGGTGCCGGCGTAGGGGAAGCTCTCGTAGCTGACGGGAGGCCCGCCGAAGTGGTTCGCCACTCGCGCCCCGAACACCCCGACGATCACGTGCGCCAGCCGCCAGGCGATCGTCGTGACCGGCGGGGGATCGGGCTGCGGGAAGGTGAAGTCGATGGTGAACGGCCCGCTGCCGGGCTGCGGCGCCGCCGCCGACGGGCTGCGGGGCCGCACGTTCCAGGAGCCCGGGGCGGGCTCCCAGAGGTACTCCTCGTCGCTGAGGCCGTGCAACCGCGGCCTCAGCTGCCCCGCCCAGTGCCCGTCGAGCTGCTCCGCGAGGAGCGTGGTCCAGTCCCTGTCCATGACCGGCACCGTAGGCGGGGGGTACGACAGTTTCGGGTCAGGTCCGGGGCACCGGCACCCCGCGGATGCTGGCGTCCAGCAGCTGCACGGGGTGCAGCAGCGGGAGGTCGCCGTCGAGGTGCTTGCCGATCTGCAGCAGGCAGCCCGGGTTGGCCGTCACGATGACGTCGGGGGAGACCGACCGGACGTTGGCCGCCTTCCGCGCCCCCAGCTCGCCCGCGGCCTCCGGCGCGATCATGTTGTAGATGCCCGCCGAACCGCAGCACAGCTCCGCCTCGGGCAGGTCGACCACCTCGACACCGGGGATCGAGCGCAGCACCGCCCGCGGCTGCGCGCGCACCTTCTGCGCGTGGCCCAGATGGCAGGCGTCGTGGTAGGCCACCCGGGCCTGGACGGGGTGCCGCTCGGCTCGCGGCTCCCCGGCCGCCAACACCTCGTGCACGTCGCGCACCCGCGCGCTGAACGCGGCGGCGCGCTCGGCCCATGCGGGCTCGTCGGCGAGCAGGTGGCCGTACTCCTTCATCGACGAGCCGCAGCCCGCCACGTTCGTCACGACGTGGTCCACGGCCAGGGTCCCGAACACGCCGATCTCGCGCTTCGCCCGCTCCAGCGCCGGCGCCTCGCGCCCGGCGTGCAGCTCCAGCGCGCCGCAGCACTGCTGGTCGCGCGGCACGAGCACGTCGTAGCCCTCCGCCGCGAGCACCCGCACCGTCGCGGCGTTGACGCGGTGGAAGAACACGTCCTGCACGCAGCCCGACAGCAGCGCCACCCGTCCCCGCCGCGGCCCGACGGCGGGGGTGAACACCGGCAGGGTCGCGAACGCGTCGCGCACCGACACCGGCGGCAGCAACGACTCCATCGCGGCCAGCCGTCCGGGCAGCCGCGAGGCCAGGCGCGCGATCGCCGGCACCGCGCGCAGCTTCTGGTAGAGCGCCCCCGGCAGCGCCGCGGCCCGCAGCCTGCGCTTGTACGGGAACAGCGCGAAGATCGCCTCGCGGAACAGCTTGTCGCCGCGGTCGCGCTCGACGTTGCGCTCCAGCTGCGGCCGCACCGACTCCAGCAGCTTGTCGTACTGGACGCCCGACGGGCACGCCGTCACGCACGCCATGCAGCCCAGGCACGCGTCGATGTGCTGGGCGAACGGCCCGTCGAGGGTGATCTCGCCCTTCTGCGCCAGGTCCATGAGGTAGATGCGGCCGCGGGGGGAGTCCATCTCCTCGCCCCACAGCTGGTAGGTGGGGCAGGTGGGCAGGCAGAAGCCGCAGTGCACGCAGTCGTCGAGCAGCTCGCGCTCGGGCGGGCGGTGGGCGTCGAAGCTGCTGGGACGGCTCTGCGGGATCTTGCTCTCGGTCGCGCCTGCGGGTGTGGTGCTCATACGGTCACATCCAGGGGTCGAAGCGGCCCGGCCCGAACCGGCCCTGCGGATCGAGCGCGGTCTTGACGGCTCTGAGCACGGCGACCGCCGACGGCGGCGGCCCCCACGCCGGAACGTCCGCACCCGCCGGCCGCGACCGCAGGACCGACGTCCCGCCCGCCGCGTGCACCAGCGCGTGCGCCTCGGCCACCCCCGCGGGGTCGAGCGAGACGGTGGCCACGCCGGTGCCGAGCCCGGCCGCCACCCCGCGGACCCCCGGCAGCGCGCCGAGCAGCCCCGGCAGCCGCGAGGGCAGCACCCCGATGCGCAGCACGGCGGCGGCCCCGGCCCCGCGCACGATCATCGCGTGCTCGTCCCACCCACGCCCGGTACGGGTGGCACTCTCGTCCGAACCCAGGCGACGAACGTGCCGCTCGTCGGGGGTTGTGGCGCCGGCGGCGAGGATCGCCCTCACCCGGGCGGCGCGGGCGTCGATCGCGTCCTCCGTGCCCTCGATGCGCACCAGGAGCGTGCCCGCCACCGCGTTCGCGCCCATCCACTCCAGCGCGACCGGCTCGCACGGGCTGTCCAGCACCCGGCGGGCGTGCTCGGCGGCGTCGGGCAGCAGGCAGTCGAGCGCCAGCGTCGCGGTCGCCGTGGGCACGGGGTGCAGCCGCAGCACCACCTCGGCGACGACGGCGAGCGTGCCGTAGGAGCCGTGCACCACCTTGGCCAGGTCGAACCCGGCCACGTTCTTGATCACGTGGCCGCCGCTGTGGGCGACCGTGCCGTCGGCGAGCACGAGCGTGACGCCGATGACGACGTCGCGCAGCGAGCCGTAGACCAGCGCCGACGGCCCGGCGTCCGCCGTCGCCAGCAGCCCGCCGACCGTCGCCCCGTCCGCGACGCGCGCGGCGTCGAACGAGACGTGCCGTGCGGCGCCAGCTCCTCGACGAGCGCGCGCAGCGGGGTGCCGGCCCGGACCGAGACGGTCATGTCGCCCGGGTTGTGCGCGATCACGCCCGTGAGGGCGGTGGTGTCGAGCACCGCGTCGACCGGGCCGAGCGCGCCGGCCCAGTCGGGGGCCGTGCCGGCCCCGGCGATCCCGATCGGGCCGGTGGTGTCGAGGATCGCCGCACGCAGGCCGTCGACGTCCTCCGGCCGCAGCGAGGTGGGAGTGGACGTACTCATAGCCGCTCGATCACTCCCGACTCCTCCAACGGGTGGGGCGTGTACTTCCCCGGCCGCTCCCCGCACAGCCGCGGGGTGGGGAGCACCTTGCCCGGGTTGCAGATCCCGGCCGGGTCGAACGCGTCGCGCACCCGCGCCATCACGGCCATGTCGTCCTCGTCGAACATCTTCGGCATCGAGCACGCCTTGTCGGTGCCGATCCCGTGCTCGCCCGACAGCGACCCCCCGAACTCGACGCACAGCTCGGCGATCTCGCCCGACAGCTTCTCGGCCCGGTGCGTCTCGCCGTCGGCGGCGCTGTAGAGCACCAGCGGGTGGAGGTTGCCGTCGCCCGCGTGGAAGACGTTGGCCACGCGGATCCCGGCGTCGCGGCCGAGTGCGGCGATGCGCTCGAGCACCTCGGCCAGCCGCGTGCGGGGCACCACGCCGTCCTGCACGAAGTAGTCCGGGCTGATCCGCCCGACCGCGGCGAACGCGGCCTTGCGCCCGCACCAGATCGCCGCCCGCTCCTCGGGGGAGCCCGCGATGTGCAGCCGCGAGCAGCCGTGCGCCTCGCAGATCGCCTTGACCTGGGCGAACTGCGTGTCGCACTCCTCGACCGGCCCGTCCAGCTCGACGACGAGCGCCGCCGCCACCCCGATCGTGTACCCGGCGTGCACGGCGGCCTCGGCCGCCTCGATCGCGAGCGTGTCCATCATCTCGACGGCGGCCGGGAGGATGCCGGCCGCGACGATGTCGGACACGACGTCGCCCGCCGCGCCGATCGACGGGAAGTCGGCCAGCAGCGTGCGGACGGTCTCGGGCGCGCGGAGCAGCCTCACCGTGATCGCCGTGGTGATCCCGAGCGTGCCCTCGGAGCCCAGGAACACCCCGCGCAGGTCCGGCCCGGCCTGCTCGCCGGTGGGGGAGCCGAGCGTGACGAGCGACCCGTCGGGCAGCACCACGTCCATCGCGAGCACGTGGTGGGTGGTGAACCCGTACTTGAGGCAGTGCGCGCCGCCGGAGTTCTCCGCGACGTTGCCGCCGATCGTGCAGACCTGCTGGCTGGACGGGTCGGGAGCGTAGTAGAGCCCGTGCGGCGCCGCCGCGGCGGTGATCTCCAGGTTGGTCACGCCCGGCTGGACGACGGCGCGCCGGTTCGCCGGATCCACCTCCAGCACGCGCTTGAGCCGGGCCAGGCTGATCACGACGCCGTCGGCCACGGGGAGCGCGCCCCCGGAGAGCCCGGTGCCCGCACCGCGGGCGACGAACGGCACGCCCCGCTCGGCGCAGACCCGCACGGCGGCGGCGACCTGCGCGGCGTCGCGGGGCAGCAGCACCAGCCGCGGGGTGACCCGGTAGCCCGTGAGCCCGTCGCACTCGTAGGCCCGGCACTGCACCGGGTCGCTGATCACGTCGCGGGCGTCGAGCACGCGCTCGAACTCCCGGCGCAGGGTCACGCCCGTGTCCAGGGTGCCGCCCAGTGTCATCGCCGCCTCCTCGCGTCCCAGGCGCTGACCCTACGTCGGGACGTCCCGCGCTGCTGCCTCTCGCCTCCGGCCCCACTCGTCCGATCCGGTGACGTGCCCGGCGGGGCGCGGCCCCGGTCGTCCGCGTCCGGCCCGGCCGTGTGATCGTCGGTCGACTCGGTGGGAGGTGCTGATGGATCCGCGGCGAACGCTGCAGGTGTCGCTCGTCGTCGGCGCGGTGGTCGCGATCCTGCTCGCGTTGACCGGCGTGTTCTCCCCGGCCCGCGCGGCGGAATCCGCCCCGCCCGGATTGCTGCAATCCGGGGTCAGCCTCCGCCCAGCAGCCTGGTGAGCGTTGCTCCTGCTGCCAGCAGGGCCGGGGCGATCCGCTCCAGCGCCGCGTCGTCCATCCGGCCGGCCGGGCCGGACACCGACACCGCCGCCGGGCCGGCCGGGCCCTGCACCGCCACCGCGACGCACCGGACGCCCGCCTCCTGCTCGCCGTCGTCGCGCACCCAGCCCCGGTCGCGGGCGCCGGCCAGCTCGGCGCGCAGGACGGCCGGGTCGGTGATCGTGGTGGGGGTGACGGCGGGCAGCCCGGTGCGGGTGATCAGCGCGTCGACCGCCGGGCCGGGGAGCCGGCTGAGCATCGCCTTGCCCACGCCGGTGCAGTGCAGCGGGACACGCCTACCGATCTCGGTGAACATCCGCACCGAGTGCGGCGAGGGCACCTGGGCCACGTAGACGGCGCGGTCGCCGTCGAGGATCGCGAGGTTGGCGGTCTCCCCGAACCCGGCGACCAGCTCGGAGAGCACCGGCAGCGCCCACCGTCCGAGCAGCTGGGAGGCGGTGTCGCCGAGGCGCGCGAGGCGGGCCCCGAGCGTGTAGCGCCGGGACGGGAGCTGGCGCAGGTAGCCGAGGTCGACCAGGGTGCGGACGATGCGGTGCGCGGTGCCGGGGGCGAGGCCGGTGCGGTCGGCGAGCTCCGAGACGCCCGCCTCGCCGCCCAGCTCGCCGACCGCCTCCAGCACCTCGAAGCCGCGGACGAGCGACTGCACAACTTCCATGATGCGGAATATACACTCCGTCTGGTAGAAAGACGTATGACCGAGACCCTGCAGATCGACCCGGCCCTGCGCGCGTTCGTCGCCGACGAGCTGCTGCCCGGGCTCGACATCTCCCCCGAGCGGTTCTGGGGCGTGCTCGCCGATCTCCAGGCGCGCTTCGCCCCCCGCATCGGCGAGCTGCTCGCGCGCCGTGACGCGCTCCAGGAGCAGGTCGACGCCTGGCACCGCGAGCACGGCGCCGGCGACGCGGCCGCGTACGCCGAGTTCCTGTCCGGCATCGGCTACCTGGTGCCCGAGGGGCAGCCCCGGCTGCAGGTCGACCGCGTCGACACCGAGATCGCCGACGTGCCGGGCCCGCAGCTCGTCGTGCCCGCCACGGTGCCGCGCTACGCGCTCAACGCCGCCAACGCGCGTTGGGGCTCGCTGTTCGACGCCCTCTACGGCACCGACGCCCTTCCCCAGCACGGCGAGCTCGCCCCCGGCTACGACGAGGCGCGCGGCGCGCAGGTGATCGCGGAGGCCGACCGGCTGCTCGACGAGC
Source organism: uncultured Pseudonocardia sp. (assembly GCA_964247105.1). GTDB lineage: Bacteria > Actinomycetota > Actinomycetes > Mycobacteriales > Pseudonocardiaceae > Pseudonocardia. The sequence goes on along the minus strand of CAXTTN010000129.1, from coordinate 7,653 downwards.
TGTTCCCGCTCGCGTCCGGCAGCCACGCCGACGTCACGGCGTACACCGTGGAGAACGGTGCGCTGGCGCCCGCGCTGGCCGACCCGTCCCGGTTCGCCGGCTCGGCCGAGGGTGCGATCCTGTTGCGGCGCAACGGCCTGCACCTGCAGCTGACGATCGACCCCGAGCACCGGGTGGGCCGCCAGCACCACGCGGGCGTCGCCGACGCCGTGCTGGAGTCGGCCGTCACCACGATCGTCGACCTGGAGGACTCGGTCGCCACGGTCGACGGCGCCGACAAGGCCGAGGCCTACCGCACCTGGCTCGGGCTGATGACCGGCAACCTGGTCGCGTCGTTCGAGAAGGGCGGGAAGACGGTGGAGCGCCGCGTCAACGGCGACCGCACCTACACCGCCCCCGACGGCTCGCCGCTGACGCTGCCCGGCCGCTCGCTGCTGCTGGTGCGCAACTGCGGCCACCACATGACCACGAACGCGGTCGTCGTGGGCGGCGCGGAGGTGGCGGAGGGCGTGCTCGACGCGCTGGTCACCGCCACCGCCGCACTGCACGACCTGCGCGGGCTGGGCCGCTTCTCCAACTCCCGCGCCGGCAGCGTCTACATCGTCAAGCCCAAGCAGCACGGGCCCGACGAGGTGGCGCTCACCGTCGAGCTGTTCGCGGCGGTGGAGGAGGCGCTGGGCATGGAACCGCGCACCCTCAAGATCGGGATCATGGACGAGGAGAAGCGGACCTCGCTCAACCTCGGTGCCTGCATCGCCGCCGCGCAGGACCGCGTGATCTTCGTCAACACCGGGTTCCTGGACCGCACCGGCGACGAGATCCACACCGACTTCCTGGCAGGCCCGGTGGTGCGCAAGGACGACATGAAGGCCACCGCGTGGCTGAACGCCTACGAGGACCGCAACGTCGACGTCGCGCTGCGCGCGGGCTTCGCCGGGCGGGCGCAGGTGGGCAAGGGCATGTGGGCCAAGCCGTCCGCGATGGCCGCGATGCTGGAGCAGAAGGGCGCGCAGCCGCTGGCCGGGGCCAACTGCGCGTGGGTGCCGTCGCCGACCGCCGCCACCCTGCACGCGCTGCACTACCTGCGCACCGACGTGCACGCGCGCCAGGCCGAGCTGGCCGGGCGCGCCACCGACCGCGCGCTGCTCCTGGAGGTCCCCGTCCTCACCGGTGAGCTCTCCGCCGAGGAGAGGCGCCACGAGCTGGAGACCAACGCCCAGTCGATCCTCGGCTACGTCGTGCGCTGGGTTGGCCTGGGCATCGGCTGCTCGACGGTGCCCGACCTGGAGGGCGTCGGGCTGATGGAGGACCGCGCCACCCTGCGCATCTCCAGCCAGCTCATCGCCAACTGGCTGCACCACGGCCTCGTCGACGAGCCGCTCGTCAGCGAGACGTTCGCGCGGATGGCCGCGGTCGTCGACGAGCAGAACGCGGGCGAGCCCGGCTACCGCGCGATGGCCGAGGACCTCGACGGCAGCGAGTCCTTCCAGGCGGCCCTCGACCTGGTGTTCTCCGGCCGCACCGAGCCAGGTGGGTACACGGAGCGGGCCCTGACGCACTGGCGGCGCCGGGCCAAGGCGAGCGCCTGAGGCCGCCTGTGCTCGACCTGCGGCCCACCCGCTACGACCATCCCGACTCCGCCCGGTTGATCGAGGAGCTCCAGGAGTTCTACCGCGAGCGCTACGGCGGCGGCGACGACACCCCCGTCGCCCCCGCACAGTTCGCACCCCCGCGCGGGTACTTCGTCGTCGGCTACGCGGACGGGGCCGCCGTCGCGTGCGGGGGTTGGCGCGCCCGCGACGCCGTCGACGACCCGGAGCACCGCGACGGCGACGCCGAGATCAAGCGCATGTACGTCGCTCCCGGCCACCGCCGCCGCGGGTTCGCGCGGGCGCTGCTGCGCGAGCTGGAGCGCACCGCGGCGGCGGCGGGGCGGCGCCGGGCGGTCCTGGAGACCGGGCTGGCCCAGCCGGAGGCCGTCGCGCTGTACGTCGCGGCCGGGTACGAGCCGATGGCGCCGTACGGGACGTACCGGTGCGCGCCGGACAGCCGGTGCTTCGCCCGGACCTTGAGCGGCCCTGCTCCGAACGGCGGGCATCTTCGGTGAGATCCGCGCCACATCTGGCGTGATCGGCCCCGTTGGCGAATGATCTCGCCGATGCCCGATGACGAGCTGAGGGGGCCCTCGACGATGATCTTGGCACAGACGGATCTGAGGTTGAACGCGAACGCGCTCGACTACGTGATGGTCGCGTTCTACTTCGTGCTGGTGTTGGGGATCGGGCTGGTGGCGCGGCGTTCGATCTCGTCGAGCCTCGACTTCCTGTTGTCGGGGCGGTCGTTGCCGGCGTGGGTGACGGGTCTGGCGTTCATCTCGGCCAACCTGGGGGCCATCGAGCTCATCGGGATGACCGCGAACGGGGCGCAGTACGGCATCCCGACCGCCCACTACTACTGGGTCGGCGCCGTCCCGGCGATGGTGTTCCTGGGCATCGTGATGATGCCCTTCTACTACGGCAGCAAGGCCCGCAGCGTGCCGGAGTTCCTGGCGATGCGGTTCAACCGGACCACCCAGCGCGTGCAGGGCGTGGTGTTCGCGGTGGCATCGCTGCTGATCGCCGGCATCAACCTGTACTCGCTGGGCCTGGTCCTGGAGGCGCTGCTGGGCTGGCCGCAGGCCGTCGCCATCCCGGTCGCGGCGCTGGTCGTGCTCAGCTACACCTTCCTGGGCGGCCTGTCGGCGGCGATCTACAACGAGGTGCTGCAGTTCTTCGTCATCCTGGCGCTGCTGATCCCGATCACCGTCGCCGGGCTCGCGCGGGTCGGCGGCTACTCCGGGCTCGTGGAGAAGATCACGGCAGGCCCGGGCGGGGCCGAACAGCTCTCGTCGTGGCCGGGCACCTCGCTCACCGAGATCGCCAACCCGTTCCTGTCCGTTTTCGGCATCGTGTTCGGGCTCGGGTTCGTGCTCTCCTTCGGCTACTGGACCACCAACTTCGCCGAGGTCCAGCGGGCGCTGTCGGCCCGGAACATGAACGCCGGGCGGATGACCCCGATCATCGGGGCGTTCCCGAAGACGCTGATCCCGCTGGTCATCATCATCCCCGGCATGGTGGCCGGCGTGCTGGTCCCGCAGCTGGTCACGCTCAAGAGCGGCGGCGCCACCGACGTCACCTACAACAACGCGCTGTCGCTGCTGATGAAGGAGGTCCTGCCCAACGGCGTGCTGGGCGTCGCGATCGCCGGGCTGCTGGCGGCGTTCATGGCCGGCATGGCGGCCAACGTCAGCTCGTTCAACACGGTGTTCACCTACGACATCTGGCAGGACTGGATACGCCCGGGCCGGCCTGACGGCTACTACCTGCGGGTCGGGCGCGCGGTCACCGTCGGCGGCTGCCTCATCGCGATCTTCACGGCGTTCCTGGCCGGCAGCTTCTCGAACCTGATGGACTACTTCCAGGCGCTGGCGAGCTTCTTCAACGCGCCGCTGTTCGCGGTGTTCATCTTCGGCCTGTTCTACAAGAAGCTGACCGGGACCGCGGGGTGGACGGGGCTGCTGAGCGGCGTCGTCGCCGCCGTGGTCGTGGACGTGCTCGTCCGCACCGACGTCATCAACATCTCGTCGCAGGCCGGCAGCTTCCTCGGCGCGTCCGCCGCGTTCGTCGTCGGGTGCGTGGTCGCGTTCGGCGTCTCGCAGTTCACCCCGGCCAAGACCGACGAGGAGCTGTCCGGGCTGACCTGGGCCACGTCGACGAAGACCCAGCGCGGTCAGGGAGCGGTCGCCGCCGTCGACGCCGGCTGGTACAAGAACCCCGTGATCATGGGCTCGCTCGTGCTCGTGCTCACACTGGTCCTCTACATCATCTGGTGGTGAGCGAGATGTCCGATCGCACCCAAGGCCCAGCCAGGCCCCCGCTCTCGGCGATCCTGTTCGACCTGCGCGCGGTCATCGGGTTGCTGTTCGTCGTGTACGGCGTGGTCCTGACCGTTCTCGGGATCATCGGGGAGAGTGCCGCGGACCTCGCGAAGGCCGGCGGCATCGCCCTGAACCTGTGGGTCGGGCTGGCCATGCTGCTCGGCGGAGTGATCTTCTACGTCTGGGTCTTCACGAAGCCGCCGATGCCGCCCAGCCCCGACGAGCTGGCCGAGGTCGACGAGACCGGCCCGCCGAACACCGGTCACTGAGCCCGAACGGCACGGAGCTCCCGGTCCCCGAGGTGTCATCGGGAACCGGGAGCTCCGGTGTGTCAGGCCTGGGTCGGCGTCGCCCGTGGCGGGCGCCGGGGATCAGCGCGGCGTGCGCGAGATCAGCGTCGGCTGCGGGTTGAACGCGATCAGCGTCCACTCGTCGAGGAGGCGCACTGCGCGCCGGAGTCGGTCGGTCATGGGGTTCATCCCTTCTGGGGTGCGAGGTGTCGTGCTCGTACACACTGTTCATCGAATCCCGGAGCTGAATCGTTCCAGATGATCAGGTGAGCCCCCTCACGGCCGGAACCGTCGGCGGGCGCGGTTAGGGTCGGCCGGTCCGCGAGGGGAGGTGATCGTCAGGTGTTCGCGCTCGTCGTCGTGCATCTGCTCGCCGCCGCTCTCCTGCCGCTGGTCTCGGCGCGCAGCAGGCCGGGCGCCTTCGCCGTGGCGGCACTGCTCCCCGCGGCCACCCTCGTCTGGGCGCTGGCCGACGCGGGCCCGGCGCTGGGCCCGGGGATCGCGGCCAGCACGGCGTGGGCGCCCGGGCTCGGCCTCGAGTTCAGCTTCCGGCTCGACGCGCTGGCGCTCGCGATGATCGTGCTGGTGTCGGGCCTGGGCGCGGTGATCCTCGTCTACGCCATCGGCTACTTCGGGCGGGATTCGCCGGATGCCACGCGCAACGCGGCCCTGCTGCTGGCCTTCGCCGGCGCGATGCTCGGCCTCGTCCTGGCCGATGACCTGTTCACGCTCTACGTGTTCTGGGAGCTGACGTCCGTGGCGTCGTTCCTGCTGGTCGGACAGTCCGGCGAGGCGCGGGAGGCGCGCCGGGCGGCCGTGCAGGCGCTGCTGGTCACGGTGCTCGGCGGGCTGGCGATGCTGCTCGGCTTCGTCCTGCTCGGCGAGGCCGCCGGCACGTACCGGATCTCGGAGATCCTGGCCGATCCGCCGCGCGGCGGGGTCGTGCCGGTCGCGCTGGTCCTCATCCTGCTCGGCGCGTTCACGAAGTCCGCCCAGCTGCCGTTCCACCCCTGGCTCCCGGCGGCGATGGTGGCGCCCACGCCGGTCAGCGCCTACCTGCACGCGGCGTCCATGGTGAAGGCGGGCGTGTACCTGGTGGCGCGGTTGTCGCCCGGTTTCGCGGACGTGGCCGCGTGGTGGGTGCCGATCCTCGTGGTGGGGCTCGGCACGATGCTGGTCGGCGGCTTCCGCGCGTTGCGGGAGAGCGATCTCAAGCGCGTGCTGGCGTTCGGCACGGTCAGCCAGCTCGGGTTCCTGATGGTGCTGTTCGGCGGGGGCGGCCGGATCGCGGCGATGGCCGGCATCGCCATGCTGCTCGCCCACGGGCTGTTCAAGGCCCCGCTGTTCATGGCGGTCGGCACGATCGACCACGCCACCGGCACCCGCGACCTGCGCGCGCTCTCCGGGCTGCTCCGGTCGATGCCCGGCACCGCGGTGGCCGCCGCGCTCGCCGCGCTGTCGATGGCCGGGATCCCGCCGCTGCTCGGGTTCGTCGGGAAGGAGGCGGCGTTCGAGGCCTTCCTGGATCTCGACGGAGCGCGGGGGTGGATCACCGCGCTCGGGCTGCTGGCCGGCTCGGTGTTCACCGTCGCCTACAGCGCGCGGTTCCTCTGGGGGGCGTTCGCGCGCAAGCCCGGGCTGGAGCCGACGCCCGTGCACGCGCCCGGGCCGTCGCTCACCGCGCCCACCTGGCTCTGCGCGCTCGCCGGGCCCGCGCTCGGCCTCGCGTACCCGCTGGTCGACGCCGTGGCGGCGGGGTACGCCGGTCCCGGCGAGTACCACCTCGCGCTCTGGCACGGCCTCGGGTCGCCCCTGCTGTTCTCGGCCCTCGCCGTGGCCGGCGGCCTGCTCGTGTTCCGCACGCCGCTGCCCGAGCGCCGCTTCCCGCTCGACGCCCAGCGCGGCTACGACCGCGTGGTCGGCGGGCTCGGCCGCGTCGCGGTGGTCGTCACGGGCCGGTTGCAGGTGGGGTCGCTGCCGGTCTACCTCGGCACGATCCTGCTGGTGGTGGTGCTCCTGCCGGGGCTCGCCACGCTGCTGGCCGGGATCTGGCCCGGTGATCAGCCGCTGTTCTCCACGGCCCTGCAGCTACCGCTGGGGATCACCGTCGTGGCGTCGGCGCTCGCGGTGGTGCGGGCCCGGCGGCGGTTCACCGCGGTGCTGCTGGTCGGCGTGATCGGTTACGGCGTCGGTGGCCTGTTCATCCTCGACGGCGCGCCCGATCTCGCGCTCGCACAGTTCCTCGTCGAGACGTTGTCGCTGGTGGTGTTCGTGTTCGTGCTGCGCAGGCTGCCCGCCCACTTCACCGACGAACCGCCGGCCCGGCGCGCCCAGCTGCCCAAGGCGGTGATCGCGACGGTCGGCGGCGTGATGGTCGCGGGCATCGCGGTCGTGCTGTCGGGCGCGCGCACGGCGCCGCCCATCGCCACCGCCGACTACGTCCGGCTGGCCCCCGACGGCGCCGGGGCCGAGAACGTCGTCGCCGCGATCGTCGTCGATTTCCGCGCGCTCGACACCGTCGGCGAGATCGGCGTGCTGTTCATCGCCGCGGCCGGGGTCGCGAGCCTGGTGCTGGCCACCCGGTACGACCGCGGCCCCGCGCGCGCCGGGCAGGGGTCGCCCGAGCACGAGCAGGACGTGCTCGGATGAGCCGGCCCGAGCCCGAGCCCGCCGAGTCCCACCTGATGCTGGCCGCCGCCACCCGCGCGCTGTTCCCCACCGTGCTGGTGTTCTCGCTGTACCTGCTGCTGGTGGGCCACTACGGGCCGGGCGGCGGCTTCTCGGCGGGGCTGGTCGCGGGGCTCGCGTTCGTGTTGCGGCACATCGCCGTGGGCGGCGCCGAGGTGCGGGCCGCGGTGCCGGTGCGGCCGCCGCTGATCATCGGGTCCGGTCTGCTGGTCGCGGTGCTCGCCGCGCTCGCGCCGGTGGCGTTCGGGGCGCCGGTGCTGGCGTCCACCAAGATCGTCGCCGACCCTCCGCTGCTCGGCCCGATCTCCGTGCAGAGCAGCCTGTTCCTCGACGTCGGAGTGTACGTGGTGATCGTCGGCGTGGTCCTCGACCTCCTGCGCTCGCTGGGTGCGGGCATCGAGCGCGACATGCGCGATGCGGGGGAGTTCTAGTGGAGCCGATCAACCTCGTCATGGCCGTCGTGGTGGCCGTCCTCTACGCCGTGGGGTTCTACCTGCTCATGCAGCGCTCGCTGATGCGCGTGCTGATCGGCGTGGTCGTGCTCGGGCACGGCACCAACCTGCTGTTGCAGCTGGCCGGCGGGCCGCCCGCGCGGGCCCCGGTGATCGGGCTGGCCGATCCGGCGACGTTCGCCGATCCGCTGCCGCAGGCCCTCGCGCTCACCGCCGTCGTGATCACGTTCGCGCTCACCACGTTCCTGCTCGCGCTGGGCTACCGCTCGTTCGTGCTGGTCGGGCACGACGAGGTGCAGGACGACGT
>CAXTTN010000128.1:0-17239 GCA_964247105.1 uncultured Pseudonocardia sp. | reverse complement strand
TCGCAATCCCTGGCCTCCTGGCGCCACCCGGCCCCGCGCCGCGCGGCGTCGCGGCGAGGCAGGGGTGAGGTGCTGGTGGTCGGGGGCGGGCCGGCCGGGCTGGAGGCCGCGCGGGAGCTGGCGCTGGCCGGGTGCCGGGTGCGGGTCGCGGAGCGGCTCCCGCGCCTGGGCGGCGCACTGCGGCCGGCCGCGCGCGTGGCCGGCCGGGCGCGGATGGGCGTGCTGATCCCGTGGTGGGAACGGGAGCTCGAACGGCTCGGGGTGGAGGTCGAGGTCGGCGTCGAGATCGGACCGGCCGAGCTGGACGCGGCCGACCGCGACGGCGTGGCCGTGCTGCTGGCCACCGGCTCGCGGGCCGGGCCGCGGGCGTATCCGTCCACGGTTCCGGTGCTCACCGCGGTGGAGTACGAGGAGGGTGCCGAAGGGTCGCTTGCGGGCCCGAGCGTCGGTGCCGAAGGGTCGCTTGCGGGCCCGAGTGTCGGTGCCGAAGGGTCGCTTGCGGGCCCGAGTGTCGGTGCCGAAGGGCCGCTCGCGGGCCCGAGGACGGGCGCCGTTCCCGTGCTGCCCGACGGGCCCGTCGTCGTCCACGATCCCGTCGGCGACTGGACGGGCGTCGGGGTGGCCGAGCAGCTCGCGGCAGGCGGCCGGGCCGTGCACCTCGTGACCCCCGACCCGGTGGCCGGCACCCAGCTGTCGATCACCGGCGACCTGGTCCCTGCGAACGCCCGGCTGGAGCGGCTCGGCGTGGTCCGGGAGCTGCGGTCGGTGCTGGTCGCGGTCGTCGACGGGCGGGCGGTGCTGCGCCACGTCTGGACCGGTGAGGAGCGCGCGGTCCCGTGCGCCGCGGTGGTCGACTGCGGCCCCCGCCTCCCCGAGGACGCGCTCTGGCGCGCCCGCCCCCACCTGCTCCGCGCCGGTGACTGCGTGGCCCCGCGGACCCTGCACGAGGCGGTCCGGGAGGGCCGCCGGGCCGCGGAGCTGCTGTGCTGACGGCGCCGTTGCGGCTGGGGCCGTTGCTCCTGCGCAACCGCCTCGTGTTCTCCGCGCACCTCACCAACGCCGCCGTCGACGGGATGCCCACCGCGCAGCACGCCGCCTACTACGCCGCGCGGGCCGCGGGCGGGGCCGGGCTGGTGATCACCGAGGAGCACTCCGTGCACCCGCACGACCGGCCCTACGAGAAGCTGATCCGCGGCCACGACCCGGCCGCGGTCCCCGGCCACCGGCTGATCACCGACGCCGTGCACGCCCACGGCGCGGCGGTGCTCGCCCAGCTCAACCACAACGGCGGCCAGTCGTCCGGGATGTACTCGCGGCAGCCGGTGTGGGCGCCCTCGCCGCAGCCCGACCCGCTGTTCCGCGAGGTGCCGAAGGAGATCACGGTCGCGGAGATCCGGGAGATCGTCGACGGCTACGCGCGCACGGCCGCGCTCTGCGTCGAGGGCGGGTTCGACGGGGTGGAGCTGCAGTGCTCGCACGCGTCGCTGCTGCGGCAGTTCCTCTCCCCGCTGACCAACCACCGCACCGACGCCTACGGTCGCGACCGCTCGCTGATCGTGCTCGAGGTGGCCGCGGCCGTGCGCGAGGCGATCGGGCCCGGGCGGGCGCTCGGCGTCCGGCTCTGCGGCGACGAGGGCATCGCGGGCGGCATCGGCCTCGACGACGCCGTCGCGACCGCGCGCCGCGTCGAGCCCCTCGTCGACTACCTCAACACCTCGATCGGCGTCGCCACCTCCACGCTGCACCTGATCGAGGCGTCGATGCACGTGCCGCGCGACTACGCGCACTTCATCCCGGCCGCGCTGCGCAGGGCCGTCGCGGTGCCGGTGATCGGGGTGGGCCGGTTCGCCTCGCCCGAGCAGGCCGACGCCGCGCTCGTCGACGGGGTGTGCGACCTCGTCGGCGTCGTGCGCGGGCAGATCGCCGATCCGGAGTTCGCCCGCGGTCCGGCCCGGACGTGCTCGGCCTGCAACCAGGAGTGCGTCGGGCGGGTCGGGCTCAACCGGTGGCTGGGCTGCGCGCAGAACCCCCGGGCCGGACGGGAGTCGGTGCCGCTCCCGTCGCCGACCGTGCCGGGCCGCCGGGTGCTGGTGGTCGGCGGCGGCCCGGCCGGGCTGCAGGCCGCCGCGACCGCCGCCGCGCAGGGCCACCGCGTGACGCTGTGCGAGCGGGAGTCGCTCACCGGCGGGCAGGTCCGGCTGGCCGCGACCGCGCCCGGCCGCGGCGAGCTGATCGCGATGGTCGACGGGCCGCTGGCGCAGTGCCGCCGGCTCGGCGTGGACGTCCGGACCGGCGTCGACGTCGACGCGGCCGGGGTCGAGCGCCTGGCCCCGGACGTGGTGGTCCTCGCGACCGGCGCCGTGCCCGCGCGGCCGGCGTGGGCGTCCGGTGTGGACCGGATCGTCGACGTCCGCGACGTGCTCGACGGCAGCGCCGCGCCCACCGGCTCCGTTCTCGTCTACGACGAGCTGGGCTTCCACCAGGCCACCTCGGTGGCCGAGCTGCTCGCCGCCCGTGGCGCCACCATCGAGGTCATGACGCCGGGCCTGGTCGTGGGGCAGGATCTGGGCATCACGCTGGACATCGAGAACTTCCACCGCCGCGCCCGCGCCGCGGGGATCGCGCTGACCACCGACCGGGTGGTGGTCGGCGCGCGGGACGGGGTCGAGCTCGAGGTGCTGCACCACACCACCGGGGTCGTCGGGCGGGCCCGCTACGACTGGGTCGTCTGCGCCGTGCACCCGCGTCCGGACGACGCGCTGTGGCACGCGTTGCGCGGGCGGGACGTGCGCCGGATCGGCGACTGCCTGGCCCCCCGCCGCGTGCACGCCGCGGTGGTCGAGGGCGAGCGGGTCGGGGCGAGCCTGTGAACCGGCTCGGCGAGCGCACCTGGAGCGAGCTGGACGACCCCTCGCCCCGCACCGTGGTCGTCCCCGTCGGCTCCCTGGAGCAGCACGGCCCGCACCTGCCGCTCGACACCGACGCCCGCATCGCCGCCGCCGTCGCCCGCCGCGCCGCCGCGGGGGATCCGGCCCTGCTGCTCGCCCCGCCGCTGGCCTACGGCGCGTCGGGGGAGCACCAGTCGTTCCCCGGCACGCTCTCCATCGGGCACGCGGCGCTCCGCGCGGTGCTCGTGGAGCTGGGTCGCTCGGCGGGCACGTGGGCGTCGCGGCTGGTGTTCGTCAACGGCCACGGCGGCAATCTCCCGACCGTCCCCGACGCCGTCGCGCAGCTGCGCGACGAGGGCCGCGACGCCGCCTGGTTCGGCTGCGCCGTGCCGGCGGGCGACGCGCATGCGGGCCGCACCGAGACGTCGATCCTGCTGGCCCTCGACCCCGCCGTTGTCCACCTCGGACGGATGGAGCCGGGCAACACCGCGCCGCTGGCGAGCCTGCTCCCGGTGCTGACCCGCGGCGGCGTGGCCGCGGCCAGCCCGAACGGCGTGCTCGGCGACCCGCGGGGCGCGACGGCGGAGGAGGGCGAGCAGCTCCTGGCCCACATGGTGCACGCGCTCCGTGACCGCCTGGCCCGGTGGGCCCCCGACCCCCGCGGCCGCCTCACCTAGCGTCCCCGCATTGCAGCGGCGGGTGACCGCCGCCATAGTTGCCGGGTGCCGCCCGTCGACGTAGGTCATCCGACGCCGATGCGGGTGTTCTTCTCCTACGCGTCGGAGGACCGCGCCTTCCTCGACGAGGTGCTCAAGCGCCTCAAGCGGCTCCGGAGCCAGAAGATCGTCCACGACGTCTGGTACGACGAGAGCACGCTGCTCGTCGGCGACCGCTGGTCCGCCGAGATCAAGAAGAGGATCGGCGAGGCGGACATCATCGTCCTGCTCGTGAGCCCGGACGCGGCCGAGTCGGGCCCCTGCGAGGAGGAGCGCGAGTGGGCCATGGAACGGGAGCGTGAGGGCCGGGCCCGCCTGGTGCCCCTCGTCGTCCGCGCCGGGAGCTTCACGCCCGAGGACCTGCTCACCGGGATGGGCCTGCAGGGTCTGCACGCCGCGGTCAAGCGCGACGGCCGCCTGGAGCCGGTCGAGAACTGGCCCCGCCCGGATCTCGCGTACCGCCGGTTCATGCAGCAGATCCGCTCGGTCGCCCTGCAACGGCCGGAGCCGAAGGCCCCGACGACGGTGTACGGGGTGCGGAGCGGGAAGCATCCCGAGCAGGTCATCGGCCGCGACTACTTCGTCGAGGCGGTCCGCAACATGCTCCTCGACGCGGGACGCCCGTTGGTGCTCACCGGGCGCGGCGGCGTCGGCAAGTCGACCGTCGCCTTCGAGTACGCCCAGCGTCACGCCGAGCACTACGAGGTGGTCCTCTGGCTGCGCGCCGAGAAGCCGGAGCAGCTCGTGTGGGACCGGCACACCGTGGCCGCGCGGCTCGACCTGCCCGTCACCGACGTCGAGGTCGTCGGTCGCGCCTTCCGCCACTGGCTCGACACCACCGACGTCCGCTATCTGATGATCTGCGACAACGCCAACGATCCCGAGAGCGTGGCCGGGATCCTGCCGGAGCGGGCGCGCGGCCACATCATCCTGACCTCCCGGTCGTCGGCGTGGGGGGAGTCCGCGGCGCAGCTGCCACTCGGCGGCCTCAAGCCCGAGCACGCGCTGCGGATGCTCACCGACCAGAGCGGGGTGGCCGACGACGGGTCCGCCGCGGGGCTGGCGGAGGAGCTGGAGTTCAACCCGGAGGCCCTCGCCACCGCGGCGGCCACGATCGCCTCCCAGGGCCGGTCGTTCGGGGCGTACCTGCGCGAGCTGCGCGGGAGGCGGGACCGGTGACCGGCGCCGTGGACCTCGACGAGCGGGCGATCGCCGCGACCACCGCGATCGCGGTGGACCACCTGCTGCGGGACGCACCCGAGGCCGTCGACCTGATGTGGCTGCTCGCGCACGTCGGGGCCGAGGACATCCCGCGCCGCATGCTCCTCGCCGGCGCCGCCGAGATGCCCGACGACGGGCGCAACGCGCTCCGCGGCCGCCTCGCGCTGGTCGCCGCCGCGGCCGCGCTGCACCGCTACGGGCTCGTGCACGTGGGCGCCGACCACCTCGCCGTGCACCGCACCGTGCAGTCCGTCGTGCGCGACAGCCTCGGGCCCGACGGCCGGGAGCGCTGGGCCGCCGTGGCCGGACGGGTGCTGCGCGCGCAGTTCCCGACGATCTTCAGCCTGAAGGACTGGCCGTGGTTGGCCCGGCTCCTGCCGCACGCGATCACGGTCATCGGCCACCTGGACGGCCTCGGCGTGGAGCCTGCTCTCGCCGTCGAGCTCCAGTGCCTGGTCTCGCGGTTCCTGCTGGTGCAGGGCCAGTTCGGCGTCGCCCGCGCCCGCCTGGAGGACGCGCTGGCCCAGGTCGGGCGCATCGCGCCGGGCGGGCGCCTGCACGCGCGCGTGCTCAACCTGCTCGCCGTGGCCGAGCGGGAGTTCGGCCTGTTCCTCTCCGCGGAGCAGCGGGCGGGCGAGGCGGCCCGGGTGCACGCCTCCCAGCAGGTCGTGACCCACGGCGGCGAGGGGTTGACCCCCGCCGACCCCGCCGGGGAGGAGCCCGCCCTGCCCGCCGATCTCGATCTCGCGGAGGACCTGCACAACCTCGGGGTGATCGCGCAGCGGCAGGGCCGGCTGCCCGCCGCGCGGACCCACCTCGACGCCGCCTACGACGTGCTCGTCCGCCTGCCCGACGAGGGCGGTGTCAACGGCGCCGAGGTGCAGGAGAGCCTGGCCGGGCTGATGTGCGAGGTCGGGGACTGGACGGTCGCGGACGAGGCCTACCGCCGGGCGATCGAGATCCGCGAACGGGTCACGGGCGCGGACGCGGTCGAGCTGGCCGTCACCCGGACGTTCGGCGCGCTGATCACCGACATCGCGCGCCGCACCCGGGAGGGGCTCGACATGCGTGGCCTCGACCACGTCGGCCCCACGCGGGAGATCGTGCGGCTGCACCAGGACGCGTACGGGCCGCGGCACCCGGTGATCGCGGAGGACCTGCGCGGGCTCGGCTTCATCCTCCGGCTGGTGGGTGAGCGCGACGAGGCCGGCCGCCTGATCGGCGAGGCCCAGGACCTGGACGTCGGCAACTTCGGCCCGACCTACTACCGGCTGGCCAACGGCCACGTCGAGCTGATGACGCTCAGCGCGATGGAGTCCGATCTCCCCGGGGCGCAGGAGCACCTCCGCAACGCGGTGGACGTCGTGCTCGCCCTGCCGGCCGCGGAGCGCGAGAACCACCTCACCATCGCCGGTCTGGGGAAGGCCCTCGCCGACGTCGCGGTCGACGACGCCGCCCGGCCGCTGCTGGCCCGCGTCGTCCCGGTCCTGGTCGAGGCCGGTGTCGACGACCGGACCGTGATCGACTCCGTCACGAGGATGGTCGTGCAGGCGGCGACCGCGGCGGGTGACCACCTGCTCGCGACCCTGCGGCTCGACGACGCCGAGGTGGCCTACCGCGGCGCGGCCGCACTCGCCGCGTCGGCCGCGGACATGCCGCTCGGCCTGCCCGAGGTGGAGGTCTCGTGGGCCTTCCTGGCCGCGGCCCGGGGTGACGCGGCGGCCGCCGCGCAGCACTGCCGGACCGCCTTCGACCGCCTCCCGCAGGACGACCCCGCGGCCGCGATGTGGTGGCTGCTGGAGCGGTGCGGCCTGGCCGCGTCGGTGTTCGGCCGGGCGACGGCGGTGGCGGACGCGCTGGACGTGCTGTTCGACGAGCAGAGGGAGCGGGGAGGCATGGTCGAGTTCCACGGGTTGCTGAGCGGGGTGCTGCCGAGCGGCTGGTTCGCCAAGGAGTCGGTGACCCTGTTGGCTCCGGACGGCCAGGCCAACGTGATCGCCTCGACGGAACCGCTCGACCCGGGCTACGGGGCCCGGGAGTACGCGAACGAGCAGGGCGAGCTCCTGAGGAGGGAGTTCGAGAGCTACCGGGAGCTGTCGTTCGAGGAGGTCGAGATCTTCGGCGGCCGCCGCGGCTACCTCCGCAGCTTCGACTGGACGCCCGAGGGCCAGGACCGGGTCTCGCAGATCCAGGTCTACTACGCCGAGAACGGCCGCGGGTTCACCGCGACCGCGACCACTCCCTCGGCCAACTTCGCGAGGATCGAGCCCATCCTGATCCAGGCGCTGCGCGGGCTGCGGATCCCTCCGGAGCTGCCGCCGGCGTGAGCCGTCAGCGGCGGTGGACCAGCAGCGGGACGTGCTGCTCCTCCGCCGACAGGGACCCGTGGTGGCCGGGCAGCTTGGAGATGAACGGCTCGGCCACCGACCGCACCACGCCCGCCGAGCCGCGCGCGGCCACCACCACGTCCCCGACGCGTCCGGCGGCGTGGGCGGCGAGCGAGCCGAACCAGTTCTCGGCCACGGCCTGCTCGCCCGGCACCACCCACGCGGCGTCGCCGAGCACCTCCCGCCAGGTCGCCAGCACCTCGGCGGCGGCGCCGGGACGGGCGTGGACGTGGCGGGAGCGGGCGTCGCCGCCCAGCAGGAGGACACCGCGGCGCAGGTCGTCGTCGGTGTCGGCGTCCCACGTGCGGTCGACGGCCACCATGCCGTGGTCGCCGGTGATCGCCAGCACGGAACCGGACGGGAGCCCGCCGGCGATGGTCGAGGCCAGGCGGTCGATCTGGCGCAGCTGGAAGCGCCACGGCACCGAGCCGGGGCCGTGGACGTGCCCCAGCCCGTCGAGGTCGGCGTGGTAGCCGTAGCAGAGCCGGCGTCCGGGGCCGGTCAGCGCGGAGACGATCTCGGCGGCCAGGTCGCCGATCGCGTGCGTGCCGCGGAACCGGCCGCCGCGCAGCGCGGCCCGCGTCAGCCCGGAACCGCGGAAGGCGCCCTGCGACACCACGCTCACCTCGATGCCCGCCGCCTCCGCCCGCTCGAACACCGTCGGCATCGGCTGCACCTGCTCGGGGGGCAGCCGCTCGCGCAGGTCGGCGTCCTCCTTCTCGCCGTGCGTCGTCCAGTGCAGCGCGTCGAGCACCTGGACGTCCCCCACGCGGAACGACGTGCCGAGCATGCCGTGCGCGCCCGGCGGGAGGCCGGTGCCCAGCGACGACAGGCTGACGGCCGTGCTGGCCGGGAAGCCGACCGTCAGCGGGCCCGCGTCGGGCAGCGAGCTGAGGAACGGCGCGTCGCCGGCGTGGTCGCGCAGCAGCTGCGAGCCGAGCCCGTCGACGAGCAGGAGCGCGGCCGCCCGCACCGGCTCCACCCGCAGATCCGACGCCGGCTGGGGATCGCCCAGCGCCGCCAGCAGCGCCGGCATCACCTCGGCCAGGGTGCGGCGCCCGTACTCGGGCAGGACGGGCGCGGTCACGCGTGCAGCCTTCCAGGCCTCCGGCCCCGGCGCCGGACCGCCCGCGTCGACGGGTGTGGGCCTGGCCGCCCGCGCACTCGCACCCCTTGTCGACGGGGGGTGCGGAGGTGGTTGGGGGGTGTGGGCTGGCCCGGTCGCGCCGCACACCCCCTCGCACCCTCGCACCCCTTGTCGACGGGGGGTGTCGACGTGCGCGGGGGGTGTGGGCCTGGCCCGGTCGCCGCGCACACCCCTTCGCACCCTCGCACCCCTTGTCGACGGGGGGTGTGGAGGTGCGCGGGGGGTGTGGGGCTGGCCCGGTCGCGCCGCGCACCCCTTCGCTCTCTCGCGCCCCCCGTCGACCGGGGGTGTGGAGGTGCGCGGGGGGTGTGGGCCTGGCCCGGTCGCCGCGCACACCCCCTCGCACCCTCGCACCCCTTGTCGACGGGGGGTGTGGAGGTGGTTGGGGGGTGTGGGCCTGGCCCGGTCGCCGCGCACACCCCCTCGCACTCTCGCACCCCTTGTCGACGGGGGGTGTCGACGTGCGCGGGGGGGTGTGGGCCTGGCCCGGTCGCCGCGCACACCCCTTCGCACTCTCGCACCCCTTGTCGACGGGGGGTGTCGACGTGCGCGGGGGGTGTGGGCCTGGCCAGGTCGGCCCCGCACACCCCTCGCGCTCTCGCACCCCCCGTCGACCGGGGGTGTCGACGTGCGCGGGGTGTGAGGCCGGGGCGTCGCCCGGCGGGCACCTACGCTGCTGGGGTGCGTACCGCCCTCGCCCGTGCCGCGATCACGGGCGGATGGTCGCGCGTGGGCGCCGTCGAGCCGCCTTCTGCCCGTGATCAGCGAGGGGCGGGGTGAGCGCGGGGCCGTCCGCGACCGCGGTGCCGCTCGGGACGCGGGTCGAGCTGGAGCGGCGGGCGCGGGTGCTGGACGGCGGCGCGGTGCTCCTCGGGGGCGCCCCGCCGCGGATGCTGCACCTCTCCCGCGTGGCCCGGTCCCTGATCAGCGGCCGCGCGTTCACCGTCGGCGATCCGACCTCGGCCGCGCTCGCCCGCACGCTGCTCGACGCCGGGATCGCGCACCCGGCCGCCGTGCCGCCGGGCGCCGTCCCCGCCGCGTCCGACGTCACCGTGGTGGTGCCGGTGAAGGACCGCGCCGCCTCACTGGCCCGACTGATCGCGGCCCTGCCGGGGATCGAGCACCTCGTCGTGGTCGACGACGGCTCCGCCGACCCCGCGGCGATCCGTGCGGCGGCGCCGCACGCACGGGTCCTCCGGCACGAGCGCGCCCGCGGCCCGGCCGCCGCCCGCAACGCGGGCCTCGCCGTGGCCACCACGCCGCTCGCCGCGTTCCTCGACTCCGACGTCGTGCCGGAGCCGGGCTGGCTGGCGCCCCTGCTGGACCAGCTGGCCGACCCGGCCGTCGGGCTCGCCGCCCCGCGCATCGTCGCGCTCGACCCCGGCGCGGGATGGCTGCAGGGCTACGAGGCCGTGCGGTCCTCGTTGGACCTCGGGCCGGGCCCCGCGCTCATCGTCCCCCGCTCCCGCGTCGCCTACGTGCCGAGCGCGGCGATGCTGGTGCGCCGCGCCGCCGTGGGCGCCGGGTTCGACGAGGCCATGCACGTCGCCGAGGACGTCGACCTCGTGCTGCGCCTGCACGCCGCGGGCTGGCGGCTGCGCTACGAGCCGGCGTCGCGCGTCGCGCACGACCACCGCACCACCGCCCGGACGTGGTGGCTGCGCAAGGTCTTCTACGGCACGGGCGCCGCCCCGCTCGCCCTGCGCCACCACGGCGCCGTGCCGCCGATGGTGCTGAGCCCGTGGTCGGCGGCGGTCGGCGTGCTGGTGCTGCTCGGGCGGCCGCTGACGGCGGTCGCGGTCAGCGCCGTCGCGGCGGAGCGGCTGTCCCGCAAGCTGCGGCGCGTCGAGCACCCGCGGGCCATCGCGGCCCGGTTGATCGGGCTGGGTGCCGTCGGCGCGGTCGCCCAGACCGCCGACGCGGTGACGCGCCACTACTGGCCCGTCGCGGCGCTGGCCTGCCTGGTCTCCGCCCGGGCCCGGCGCACGGTCGCGGTCGTCGCGCTGGCCCAGGGCGTGGTCGACTTCGCCCGGCACCGCGACCGTGACGCCCGGGTGCGCCCGCGCCTGGCCGGGTACCTCGTCGCGCGCAGGCTCGACGACCTCGCCTACGGCACCGGGCTCTGGTGGGGCGCGCTGCGGCATCACACGTTCGAGCCGCTCCGGCCCGGTGCCGTCCGTCAGGGTTAGTCCGAACGGTTGACATCCACTTCCGCTTCTGCGGGTTGAGCAGGCCAGAGTCGCCGCGTCCGCGGATTCGACACGCTCGTGACGGCGCGCCGTCCGATTGTCGTCCTCCGAGGCTGGTTGCAGCCCCGAATGATCAGCGGTGTGATGTGCTCGCCGCCACACCGACGTGCGCGGCGTTCGTCCTTCCCGCGGCCCTAGGAGAAGACTCATATGGCACAGGTCCGGGTCACCGTCGACGGCGTGAACTACGCCGACGACGTCGAGCCCCGCACATTGTTGGTTCATTACCTGCGGGAGCAGCTGGGCAAGACCGGCACCCTCGTCGGCTGCGACACCAGCAACTGCGGCGCCTGCACCGTCCACCTCAACGGACAGAGCGTGAAGTCCTGCTCGGTGCTGGCCGTCCAGGCCGACGGCGCCGAGGTCACCACGATCGAGGGCATCGCCCGCGACGGGCAGCTGCACCCCGTGCAGGAGGCGTTCAACGAGTTCCACGCCCTGCAGTGCGGTTACTGCACCCCCGGCATGATCATGCAGGCCATCGACCTGCTGGGCGACAACCCCGACCCCGACGAGCAGGAGGTCCGTGAGGGCATCGAGGGCAACCTCTGCCGCTGCACGGGCTACCAGAACATCGTCCGGGCGGTGCAGGGCGCGGCTCAGAAGATGAAGCCCGGCGCCACCGCGGACACCCCGGCCACGGCGTCCGTCGCCGGAGGAGGCAACTGATGACCGCTACGGCTGATACCAGCACGCTCGAGGTCGGCAAGGCGCGGACCCGCAAGGAGGACCAGCGGCTCATCACCGGCCGCACCCGCTACACCGACTCCATCACCCCGCACGGCGCGCTGCACCTGCACGTCGTCCGCTCGCCGCTGGCGCACGCGACGATCACCGGGGTCGAC
This sequence comes from uncultured Pseudonocardia sp., assembly GCA_964247105.1. GTDB lineage: Bacteria > Actinomycetota > Actinomycetes > Mycobacteriales > Pseudonocardiaceae > Pseudonocardia. Next base: position 5,786 of record CAXTTN010000128.1, on the reverse strand, counting down.
AAGTCCGCGGCCGAGGCCTCGCCGGGTGTCGTCGGGGTGTACACCGCCTCCGACCTGGGCGTCGAAGGTGTCGGTCTGCCCTGCGCATGGCCGATCACGCCGGACATGAAGGCGCCGCAGCGCCCGCTGCTGGCCACCACCACCGTGCACTTCGCCGGTGAGGGCGTCGCCGTGGTCGTGGCCCGCAGCGCCGCCGAGGCCCGCGACGCCGGTGACCTCGTCGAGATCGACTACGAGCCGCTCGAGCCGGTCCTGGACATGGAGGAGGCCCTCAAGGAGGGCACCACCCTGGTCCACCCGGACCTCGGGACCAACGAGAACGCCACCTGGGTCTTCGACTCCGGCGCGGCCGGCACCGGCGCCAGCGTCGACGAGGCCATCGCGGCCGCGGAGGCCGACCCCGACTCGATCGTCGTCAAGCGCCGCTTCCGCCAGCAGCGCCTGATCCCGGCGTTCATGGAGCCCCGCTCCTGCGTGGTGGACCCGGCCGGTGAGCAGCTCACCGTGTACGCGGCCACCCAGGTGCCGCACATCCTGCGCACCATGACCACGGTGACGCTCGGCGTCCCGGAGTCGAAGCTGCGCGTCATCGCTCCGGACGTGGGCGGCGGCTTCGGCGGCAAGATCGGCGTTCTGCCCGAGGAGATGCTCTGCGTCGCGCTGGCGCAGAAGCTGGGCAGGCCGGTCAAGTGGACCGAGACCCGCTCGGAGTCCCTGCTCGCCGCCCACCACGGCCGCGACCAGATCCAGGACATCACGATCACGGCGAAGAAGGACGGCACGGTCACCGGCCTCGACGTCCACCTGCTCGCCGACATGGGCGCCTACCTCGGCCTCGTCGGCCCGGGTGTGCCGATCCTCGGCGCGTTCATGTTCAACGCGATCTACAAGATCCCGGCGCTGAAGTTCACCTGCACCAACGTCTTCACCACCAAGACGCTGACCGACGCCTACCGCGGCGCCGGGCGCCCGGAGGCCACGTTCGGCATCGAGCGGATCATGGACGAGCTCGCCGTCGAGCTGGGCCGCGACCCGCTGGAGCTGCGCAAGCAGAACTGGATCACGCACGAGGAGTTCCCCTTCACCACGGTCGTGGGCCTGACCTACGACTCCGGGAACTACGAGCAGGCCACCGACCAGGCCGTGGCCACGTTCGACTACGCGGGCCTGCGCCGCGAGCAGGAGGAGCGCCGGGCCTCCGGCGACCCCGTCCAGCTCGGCATCGGCATCTCGACGTTCACCGAGATGTGCGGCCTCGCGCCGTCCCGCGTGCTCGGCTCGCTCGCGTACGGCGCCGGCGGCTGGGAGGCCGCCAGCATCCGGATGCTCGCCACCGGCAAGGTCGAGGTCATCACCGGTGCCTCGGCGCACGGCCAGGGCCACGAGACGGCGTTCAGCCAGATCGTCGCCGACCAGTTGGGCGTGCCGTTCGAGGACGTCGAGATCCTGCACGGCGACACGCAGATCTCGCCCAAGGGCCTCGACACCTACGGCTCGCGCTCGCTGGTCGTCGGCGGCATCGCCATCGTCAAGGCGGCCGAGAAGGTCATCGCCAAGGCCAAGAAGCTCGCGGCGCACCTGCTGGAGGCGTCCGAGGACGACATCGAGTTCTCGGCCGGCACCTTCAGCGTCCGGGGCACGGACAAGGGCAAGGCCATCCAGGAGCTGGCGTTCGCCGCGTTCATGGCGCACGACTACCCGGAGGACATGGAGCCCTCGCTCGACGCGGACGCCGTGTACGACCCGGAGAACTTCTCCTTCCCGCACGGCACGCACCTCGCCGCGATCGAGGTCGACACCGACACCGGACGCGTCACGCTGCGCAGGTACGTCTGTGTCGACGACATCGGCACCGTCGTCAACCCGCTGATCGTGGAGGGCCAGGTGCACGGCGGTCTCGCCCAGGGCATCGCGCAGGCCCTGTTCGAGGAGGCCAACTACGACGAGCAGGGCACGCTGGTCAACGGCACGTTCGTCGACTACACGCTGCCCTCGGCGGCCGACCTGCCGAGCTTCGACACGGCGACCGTGTCGACGCCGGCCACGTCGAACCCGCTGGGTGTCAAGGGCGTCGGCGAGGCGGGCACGATCGCCTCGACGCCGGCCATCGTCAACGGCGTGCTCGACGCGATCCGGCACCTCGGCGTGACCGACGTCGAGATGCCCACCACGTCGCAGCGCGTGTGGCGGGCCATCCAGGCCGCGAAGGGCAACACCACCCAGGAGACCCCGATCGACACCCACTCGCCGGGTGCCGGCCTGGGCTCGATCGACCCGAACAACCCGCAGGGAGAGGTTCTGTGATCCCGTCCAAGTTCGACTACGTCAAGCCGGCGTCGGTCGCCGAGGCGATCACGGCCCTGGAACAGGGCGGCGACGACGCCAAGATCCTGGCCGGCGGCCAGAGCCTGATCCCGGTGCTCCGGCTGCGCCTCGCGGCGCCGTCGGTGATCATCGACCTCGGGGGGATCGCGGAGCTCCGCGGCATCCGCGAGGACGGCGACCGGATCGTGATCGGCGCGATGACCGCCTACCACGACATCCTCCGCGACGACCTGGTCAAGGAGCACGTCTCGCTCCTCGGCCAGGCCGTGGCGACGGTGGCGGACAACCAGGTGCGCCACCGCGGCACCCTGGGCGGCTCGCTCGCGCACGCCGACCCGGCGGGCGACCTCGGGGCCCCGGCGCTCGCGCTGGAGGCCGAGCTGGTGATCGCGGGGGCGTCGGGCAACCGGACGGTCACCGCGGCGGACTTCTTCGTCGACTACTTCACCACCGCGCTCGGCGACGGCGAGATCCTCACCGAGATCCGGTTCCCGAAGTACACGGGCTGGAAGACCCACTACGAGAAGTTCAACCGGACGGCCCAGGCGTGGTCGATGTGCGCGGTCGCGGTCGCCCTCAAGGTCGACGGCGGCACCATCTCCGAGGCCCGCGTCGGGCTGACGAACATGGGCACCACCCCGATCCGCGCCACCGGCGTGGAGCAGGCCCTGGTCGGGCAGACCGCCACCGCCGACGCCGCGCGGGCCGCCGCCGAGCATGCGACGGAGGGCACGGCGGCTCCGAGTGACGCCGACGCCGCGGCCGACTACCGTGAGCACCTGGCCAAGGTGCTGACCGGCCGCGCGGTGTTGGCCGCAGCGGGCTGACTCTGTAGATCCACTGCGGACGTCCGCTCCGGGGCAACCGGAGCGGGCGTCCGCATTCTGCTTTTTCGAGGAGACCCCATGCAGTTGGAGAACAAGTTCACCATCGACGCGCCGATCGAGAAGGCGTGGGAGGCGCTGAACACGCCGGAGACGATCGCCCCGTGCTTCCCGGGCGCCACGCTCACCGAGTACGAGGGTGACACGTTCGCCGGCACCGTCAAGGTCAAGCTCGGCCCCATCTCGCTGACCTACAAGGGCAAGGGCACCTACAAGGAGCGCGACGACGCCAACCACCGCGTCGTGATCGACGCCAGCGGGCGCGACTCCCGCGGCAACGGCACCGCCGAGGCCACCGTCACCGGCACGATGGTGGCCGACGGCCCGAACAAGACCGCGGTCACGATGGTCACCGACATGAAGATCACCGGCCGGCCGGCGCAGTTCGGCCGCGGCGTGATCAACGACGTCGCCGACAAGATCATCGGGCAGTTCGCGGGCTGCGTGGCGGAGAAGCTCGCACCCGAGGTGGCGTCGGCGGCGCCCGTGAGCGCCCCGTCGCCGACGGTGTCCACCCCGTCGCCCAAGCCGTCGCCGACCCCGAAGGCCGAGGCCAGCAGCAACGGCGCGGCAGCGGCCGCCGCCACGACCGTCACGGCCACCGCGCCCAAGCCCGCGGCGGCCGTGCCGTTCACGCCGATGAAGAGCGAGATCGACGCGATCGACCTGCTCGACACGGCGGGCTCGCCCGTCCTCAAGCGCCTGGCGCCGGTGGTCGGCGGCGCGCTGCTGCTGCTGATCATCTTCCTGATCCGGCGCAGCCGCAGCTGATCCCGGCGTAACCGCAGCAGGGTGACACCGCTCCGACCGGATCGGGGAGGTGTCACCCTGCTGCGACGATGAGCGGGTGCGCACCGGACCCCACAACGGCCTGACCGACGTCCCCGGCCTGCGGGTCGGCCACGCCTCCGTCCCCGGCGGGCTGAGCGGCGTCACGGTGGTGCTCGCCCCGCCCGGCGGCGCCGTCGGAGGGGTCGACGTGCGCGGCGCCGCCCCCGGCACCCGCGAGACCGACCTGCTCGACCCCCGCAACACCGTCCAGCGCCTGCACGCCGTCGTGCTCTCGGGCGGTGCCGCGTACGGGCTGGCGGCGGCGACCGGGGTGATGGACCGGCTGGAGGCGGCCGGCGAGGGATTCCCCGTGCCCGGTGGGGTCGTGCCGATCGTCCCCGGCGCCGTGGTGTTCGACCTCGGCCGCGGCGGCGATTTCGGCGCCCGTCCCGACGCGTCCACCGGGGCCGCGGCCTACGACGCCGCAGGTGCCGGCCCGGTGGGACAGGGTGTGGTCGGGGCGGGGACGGGAGCGGTCGCCGGCGGGCTGAAGGGCGGGATCGGCTCGGCGTCGCTGGTGCTCGACGACGGAGCGACGGTGGCGGCGCTCGTCGTCGTCAACGCGGCGGGATCGGCGGTCGACGCCCGCACCGGCGAGCTGCTCGGTGCCCGGTACGGGCTGCCGGGGGAGTTCGCGCCCGTCGACGTGCGCCCCGGCGTGCTGGCCGCGCTGCGTCCGGTCCCCGGCGCGCCCGCGCTCGGCACCGCCACCACGCTGGTCGTGGTCGCGACGGACGCGACCCTGGACAAGGCCGGCTGCGCCCGGCTCGCCACGATGGGCCACGACGGCCTCGCCCGTGCCCTGTCGCCGGTGCACACGGCGATGGACGGGGACACGGCGTTCGGGCTGTCCACGGCGGCCCGCCCGGCTCCGGGGCTGCCGGCGCTGGTGGCGCTGCAGGCCGGCGCGGCCGACGTCGTCGCGCGGGCCGTGGCGCACGCCGTGCTCGCTGCCGAGACCACGGGGGCCTGGCGCGGCTACCGGGACGTCGTCGCCGGGCGTTGACGCGGGCGTCGAGATGCGTGGGTAGTCACTGAGCTGCGCGGGGAGCCGTCCCCCCAGATCCTCGATCCGCTCCCCGGCACGACTTGTGCGCGGGCCCGACTGGCCTCTAAAGTATGTTTATCATACTTTTGGAGGTCTGATGAACGCCACTCCGCCAGGTGCGCTGGACGGGCTCGTCGTTCTCGATGCCACCCAGATGCTGGCCGGCCCGCTGGCGGCGACACGGCTGGGCGACCTGGGTGCCGACGTGATCAAGCTGGAGCCGCCGGGCCGCGGGGAGTTCAACCGCACCCACGGCTTCGAGGAGGTGCAGGTGGCGGGGGAGATGACCACCTTCCTCGCGGTCAACCGCAACAAGCGCAGCCTCGCCCTCGACCTGAAACACCCCCGGGCCCGCGAGGTGCTGCTGCAGATCGTGCCGACGGTGGACGTCGTGATCCAGAACTTCCGCGCGGGCACCGCCGCGCGCCTCGGCATGGACTGGGAGACCCTGAGCCAGGTGAACCCGCGGCTGGTGCACTGCAGCATCTCCGGCTACGGGCCCACCGGCCCGCACCGGGACCGGCCCGGCCAGGACCTCATCGTGCAGGGCTACAGCGGCTCGATGTTCTCCGTCGGCGCCGAGGGGGACGAGCCGTCGCCCGGCGCACTGTGGGCCGCCGACGTCATGACCGGCTACCAGGCCGTCATCGCGGTGCTGGCCGCGCTCGCCGCCCGCGGGCGCATCGGGACCGGGCAGC
>CAXTTN010000127.1:7577-17328 GCA_964247105.1 uncultured Pseudonocardia sp. | reverse complement strand
TTCGCCGAGTTCCTGCACACCGAGCCGCGCAAGCGCCAGGAGAAGCTGGTGCGCATCCTCGGCCTCGGCGTGTACGACGTGATCGCCCGCGAGGCCAACAGCGAGGCCGCGCGGCAGCGCCAGCGCGCGGAGCTGCTGGGCGAGCAGCTCGGCGCGTACGGCGACGCCACCGAGGAGGCGGAGCGGGCCGCCGTCGAGCGTGTCGCGGAGCTGGAGTCACTGGCCGGGCGGGTGGCCGCCGCCGTTCCCGAGCTGGCGGCCGCCACCACGGCGCTGGCGGTTGCCGAGGAGAACCTGGTACGGCTCGACGCCGAGCGCGCGCGGCTCGCGGCGGTGGTGGTGCCGCCCGGCGCCGCCGACCTCGACGCGCGCCAGCGCGTCGCCGCCGCGGCGGTGGCCGTGGCGGTGGCGGCCGCGGGTGAGGCGGAGGCACTCGACACGGCGGCCCGCGAACGGCTCGCGGCGGCGCCCGCGCGCGGCCCGCTGGAGCAGGTCCGCCGTGATCACGCCGAGCTGCTCCTGCTCGCCGCCGAGCAGCCCGAGGCCCGCGAGCGGCACGAGAAGGCCCGCCAGGCCGATGTGGCCGCCGCCCGCGACGCGGCCGCCGCGCGGGAGGCCGTCGAGGCTGCGCGGGCGGCACGTGACGCCGCGGCGGCGGCACTGGGTGCCGCGCGCGACGGTGCGCGACGGCTCACGGCCGAGCTCGCGGCGCTGCGTGCCGTCGCGGTCCCGGCCGGGCTCGATGCGCTCGACCGGCGCCGGGCCGAGGCCGTCGCCGCGCTCGACCGCACCGCGTCGGCGCTCGCCGCGGCCGAGGCGGCCGAGGGCCGCGCCCGGGAAGCTCTCGCGGCCGCCCCGGCGCGGGGGCCGCTGGAGCAGGCGCAGCGCGATCACGTCGCGCTCACCGCCGTACGGAGCGAGCACGACGCGGCCGTCGTGCGCCACGCGGATGCGCGGGACGCGGCGGCCGCAGCCGCGGAGCGGGCCGAGCGGGCTCGCGAGCACCTCGACCACGTCCGGGCGGTACGCGCCCAGGAGCTGCGCGCCGATCTCGCCGCCGCGCTGCGCCCCGGCCTGCACACCGGTGACGCGTGCCCGGTGTGCGCGCAGGTGGTGGCGGTGCTGCCCGAGCCGCTGCCGGCCGTGGATCTCGACGGCGCGGAGCGGGCCGTCGCGGCGGCGGAGGCGGCGTACGAGCAGGCGCGGCGCGCCGAGGGTGCGGCGTCGGCGGCGCGGGAGCGGGAGTGCGCCCAGGTGGAGCGGTCGGCGGCCACGATCCGCGAGCTCCACACGGCGCTCGTGGCCGTCGCGCCCGCTGTGGCGGCCGTGCTGGGCCGCGTCGACGCCGAGAGCGCCGAGGGGGTTCCCCCGGCTGCGACGGTCGATGCGGCGCTGGCCGTGCTCGACACCCTCGCCACCGCCGCCGAGGAGGCCGCCGCGCGGTTGCGCCTCGTCCGGCAGGAACGGGAGGTCGCCGCCCGGGCGGTCGAGGCCGTCCGCGACGAGGCCGTGGCCGCGTCCGCCGCGCTGCGGGCCGCGCGGGATCCGCTCGTGTCGCTGGGGGCGCCGGCCGTCGGGGCCGAGGGCGGCGAGGTGCTCGCCGGTTGGAACGCGCTCGTGCGCTGGGCCACGGCCGAGGCGGCCACGCGGGAGAGCGCGCTGCCGGCAGCGCAGGAGGAGGCCGCGGCAGCGGAGACCGCGCAGGATGCCGCCGGGCGGGACCTCTCCGAGGCCGAGACCACGGAGCGCGAGCGGCGCCGGGCCGAGACCGCCGCCGCCCGCGCCGAGCAGGACGCCGCCGGGGCGCTCACCCGCATCCAGGATCGGCTCACCGTCCTGCGCGCGGCTCTCGGCGGAGCCCCCACCGACGCCGAGGCGGAGCGTGCGCTGGCCGCGCTCGCCGAGCTGGAGGCCACCGCCCGTTCCGCCGATGCGGGCCTGCGCACCGCCCGGGCCGCGCAGCGCGCGGCCGAGTCGGCGGCGGCCGCGATCACGCGGGAGGTGGCCGCGGGCTGGGACGCGCTGCGGGCCGCGCGCGATCCCCTCGTGCCGCTCGGCGCCCCCGCGACGGCGGGGGAGGAGCTCCTCGCCGCGTGGACGGCGCTCGCGGGCTGGGCCGGCCGCGAGGCCGCGGCGCGCCAGGATCAGCGGGGCGGGGTGGCGGCCGCGGCGGAGGAGGCCCGGGCGGCACGCGAGCGCCGGGAGCAGCGGCTGGTGGAGGATCTCGCCGCCCACGACGTCCCCGCGGCCGGGGCCGGTGCGGCGCCGTCGGCGGTGGCGGCCGCGGCCGAGCGGGCCAGGGCCGGGCGGGAGCGCATCGCCGAGCGCCGGGCCGCGGCGGGTGCGATCGCGGCCGAGCGTGACGCCGCCGAGTCCGCCCAGCAGGTGGCCAAGCTGCTGGGCAACCTCCTGCGCTCGGACGGCTGCCCGCGCTGGCTCGTGGCGTCGGCGCTGGACACGCTCGTCGCCGATGCCTCGCGCAGCCTCGCCGAGCTCTCGGGCGGGCAGTTCGAGCTCACCCACGCGGGAGGCGAGTTCCTCGTCGTCGACCACGCCGACGCCGATGCCCGCCGACCGGTCAAGACGCTCTCGGGCGGCGAGACGTTCCAGGCCAGCCTGGCGCTGGCGCTCGCGCTGTCGTCGCAGATGGCGGGCCTGGCCGCGCGCGGCGCCGCCCGGCTGGAGTCGATCTTCCTGGACGAGGGCTTCGGCACGCTGGACGAGGCCAACCTCGACACCGTCGCCGGCACCCTGGAGAACCTCGCCACCCGCGGCGACCGCGTGGTCGGGGTGATCACGCACGTGCCCGGGCTCGCCGAGCGGGTGCCGGTGCGGTTCGCGGTGAGCCGGGATCAGCGCACGTCGTCGGTGCGGCGGGAGGGCCTGTGAGGTTCAGTGTGGATCCGTGGGATCCGTCCTACGGGGCGAGCGTGGAGACCGAGCTGGAGCGCTCCACGGTCGACGTCGCGGTCGACGTGGAGCAGCCCGCGCAGATGTGGCTGCCGATCGATCCCGCTCCGGCGCTCGCCACGCCCGACGCCGTGCTGTTCGTCGACGGGGTGCGGCGCACCGACGCCCAGGTCTGGGTGGACGAGCCCGACGGATCGGCGTCGCCGGCGCTCTGCGCGTCCTACGCGGCCGGGGTCGTCTGCTGCTGCCGCGACGGCGGTGCGCACCTGTTGCAGCCGGAGATCCGGCGCGGGCTGTTCACCACCGCGGACGACGGGGTCGACGTCGCCACGTCCGCGGGTGGCTACCGCTGCATCCGCGTCGAGGGCCGGCCCGGCCTCGATCCGGCCCAGGCGCTCAGCGCGGCGGTGCAGAAGGACATGGGTGAGGCCGAGCTGCTGGTCGCGGCCACGGCGCGTGACGGGCACGCGACCGAGCACGATCTGCTCGTCGTCGACGGATCGCTCAAGGGGCGCCAGCACCTGCCGCGCGCGCTCGGGTTCATCAAGACCCACAGCCGCACCTTCCTGCCCGCCGAGGTCGGCGGCGTCGTGGCCGAGCTGCGCCCCGGGCAGCGCACGCCGGTGTTCCGGATGGGCAGCTCCGGATCCGAGAGCATGATCGCGCGCTACAGCTGGTACCTGCGGCTGCCGTGCGGCCCGGGCGCTCCGTGGGCGGGCATCGCACGCGTCGAGTGCAGCGCCGAGCTGCCGGTCAGCCAGGCCGTCGTGCTGGCCGACACGAGCCAGGTCACGCTGCCGCGGTTCGCCTCCACCGAGTACAAGGATTCCCGCGCCCCGCAGAACCTCTACCCGATCGCCGGGCTCGAACGCGCGCTGCGCCGCAGGCTCGGGGAGCCCACGCTGCTCTACCGGGCGCTGCGGCGGGCCGCCGCCGCCTGAATCAGGAGGCGTTGAGCGCCGCCCGCGCCGAGGCGCCGTCGGCCAGCAGCGTCGCGGCCACCCAGCGCATCAGCACGGCGTCGCTGCAGCTGGCCAGCAGCTCGGCCTGCTCGGCGGCGCCCTCGCCCCGGGCCGCCTCGCTGCGGTGGCGCCGGTGCAGCACGTCGGAGGTGAGCACGACCTCGCCCGGGAACGGCAGCTCCGGCCCGGCCAGGCCGAACTCGGTCAGGAGCAGCCGGAACGCCTGGAAGCCCACCACCCGGACGCCGCAAGGCAGCGTCGTGAGCCCGTACCCGCGGATGCTGGTGACGCCGCCGTCGAGCACCGCCCACGCGTCGACGTCGGGCAGATGCAGCTCGTGGCGCCTCGCCACGGGCACGTTCTGGTGCTGCGCCCACGTCCGGACCGCGGCCCGGTGCCCGGGGAGCACCTCGAACACCGCCGGCCCCCACTCGCCGCGCCGGAACACCTCGGACCAACACCCGGCCACGCCCCTCACCTCCTGTTGAGCGAGCACCGTAGGGCAGGCCTGCGGTGGAGACCCCGGCTCCGGAGTTTCCCACCCGAACGTGCGACCGCCTGCGCACCCCTGCGACGATCACACCATGAGCTCCGCCGCCGAGCGCCTGCTCGCCGAGATCGCCACCCTGGATCCCGACGAGCGGGTCCGGTACGTGGTCGCCCTCTCCCGCGGGCTCGACGCCGGGGAGCGGGGCCCGCTGCTCGCGGAACTCGGGTCCGGTGAGGCCCACGCGGCGCGGCTCGCCGTCGTCATGGCCGTGGCCGGCGGGGACCGGGCGCACCTGGCCGTGGCGGCGCACTCGCCCCACCCGTCGGTGCGCGCCGGGGCGCTCAGGGCGCCCCAGCTCGGCGAGGACGTCCTGGCCGCGGTCCTCGCCGACGGGCCGCTCGCCGACCGCGCCCGCGTCGCGGTCCGGCTGCGGCGCGGCGGCCACGAGGACCTGGCCGATCGGCTGCTGCCGCTGGTGCGCGAGCGCTGGGGCGACGCCGAGGCCGCGGGGTTGCTCGCGGGGTGCTCGGAGCAGGTCGTGACGGCGTCGCTGGCCGATCTGGGGTACGCGGTGCGGGGCTGGGCCGCGCTCACCGCCCGGCACCCCGGCGCGGTCGTCGCCCACGCCGAGGCCGAGCTGGCCGCTCAGGCGGTGGAGGGCAGGGCGCAGTGGTGGGCCGGGTCCGGGCCGATCGTCGGGGCGCTCGCCGCCCAGCAGCCCGCCGCCGCGCTCGCGCTGGCCGAGCGGTGGCTCACCGGACCGCTGCCGTGGGCGCTGTCGACCCACCTGCACCGCCTGCTTGCCGTGGACGCGTCCCGAGTCGTGCGGCTGGTGCTCGCCGATCCCGACCGGATCGGCCAGGTCGCGAAGGGGCACCTCGGCCGCACCGCCCGCGCCCGCCTCGCGGCGCTGCCCGACGACGAGCTGGGCGTGCTCCTGCGGGCGTCCGGGCCGGAACCGCGCCTGCTCGCCGCGCTCCTGCGCACGCTCCCGCCGAGCCGTCGCGCCGCGGTGTTCGACCTCGCCCACGCCGGACGCGACCTCGCCGCCGCCGTGCTCGCGGATGACGTGCTCGCCCGGCTCCCGCACCGGCGCCGGCACGCCGAAGCCCGGCGGATGCTGGCGTTGCCCGCCGTCGTCGACAGTGCGTCGGCGACGCTGCAGATCGGCGCGTTCCTGCCGTTCGCCCAGGCCCGCCCGGTGCTGGAGGCGGCCACCCGCAGCGCCGACGCCGCCGAGCGCGCCACCGCGTACGCGCTGCTCGTGCGAGCCGCAGCGGTCACCGGCGAGCCCCGCACCATCACCGGCGTGCTCGCCGGGCTCGGCCGGATCCCGAACGAGCAGGACCCGGTGCGCTCGGCCGTGCTGCGCGCCGTCGGTCAGGTGCGGCCGGAGCTGTTCGAGGCCGCCGCCGTGCCCGCGCTCGACGTGCTGGTGACGGGCGCCGTCGACGCGCGGGACGCGTCCCTCATGTCGCGCGACGCGGTGCACCGGCTGGTGTTCGGCCTGGTCGCGCACCCCTGGCCGGCCGGCTCGCCGCAGTCGGGGTGGGCGCTGGACACGATCGACCGGCTCGGTGCGTGGCGGCACGGCGCGCTGCTCGGGCCCGCGCTGCGCCTGCTGCCCCGCGGCCAGGAGCACGTGGTGTTCTCCCGGATGCGCACGCGGCTCGCGGACGCCGTGGAGCGCGGTGACGCGTGGACGGTGCTGGCGGTGGCGCGCACCCTGGGCCGCCGGGCGTGGGCGATGCCGCAGCTGCAGGAGCTGGTCGGCGAGGCGATCGCGGTCAACGCCGACGGTGCGGCCGCGCCCGCGGTGGACGTCTGGTTGGCGCCGCCCGCCACCCGGCTGGCCCGCGTCGAGGAGCTGCTGAGCCGCGACGCGTCGATGGTGACGCTGCCCCGGGTGACGGCCGTGCTGGCGCGCCGCCGTCCCGCGCGGCTGCTGGCGCTCGCCGGACAGCCGCTCTCGGGCCGCTACGGCACGCGCGGGGCCCGGTGGCTCCCGGCGGTCGCGCCCGCGGTGGTGCGGTCGTGGTCGCCGGCGCAGGTGGACGCGTACGTCCGGGTGCTGCGCGCGGGCGTGGCCGACGCGGGGCTGGTCAGGGCCACGCGCGGGTCGGTCGCGACCGCGCTCGCCGCGATCGCCCCGACCGCCGTCGACGACCTGCTGGCCGCCCCGGACGTCCTGGTCGCCGAGGCCGCCATGACGGGGCTGGGGCACAGCGACCGGCCCTTCGAGTCGATGCGGTCGCTGCTGGGCCACGTCGACACCGACCGCGCGCGGGTGGCCCTGTACGCCGCGGCCCGGTGCGCCCGCCACGTGCCCCCGGCCTGGCTCGCGGGCACGTTGGACGCGCCCCGGGCGAAGGTCACCGCGCGCAAGGAGCTGGCCCGCTGGCAGGCGCGCTACCGGCCCGACGGCGCCCTCGACGCCCTGGTCCGGGCCTGGAACCGGCCCGGTGAGCACCGCGACGTCCGCATCGCGGTGCTCGGCTCGCTGCGGTCCTGGATCGGGGACGACCGGGTGGCCGCCGTCCTCGACGAGGCCTGCCGGGGCGACCGGTTCGTCGCCGGCGCGGTGCTCGAGGTCGGCCCCACGGCGCTCGCGCCGGCGCGCCGGGCCGGCTACGGCGCGCTCGTCCGCCGTCTCACCACCCACCCCGATCCGGACGTCGCGCGCGCGGCCGTGGCCACCCTCGCCCGGTGGGTGCCCTGGACGCGCGACGTGCAGCTCTCGCTGGTCGCCTTCCTCACCGATCTCGGCGTGACGACCACGTGGCGCTCGGCCGCGTCGGCCGCGCTCACCCCGACGGTGTGGACGGCGCTGCCGGACCTGCTGCCCGCCGTCGTGTCCCGCCTGGCCTCGGTTCCCGACCTCCCCGACGCCGAGCTGCTGCGCGACCGTCCCGCGTGGCAGCGGGTGGCCCATCTCGTCGACGGCCTCTGCCACCAGGGCTCGGTCGTGCGCCGCCACCCCGGCCCGGTGCTGGGCGTGGCCCTGCTGCTGGCCGGCGAACCGGTGGCGGTGCGGTTCGCCGCCCGCCTGCGCGCGGTGCTGGTCTGGCCGGGTCCGGACCTCGTCGAGGACCTGCGCGCGCTGGCCGCCCTCGTCGCCGACCGGCCGGTGGCGGCGCGGGCCGCGGCGGCCGAGCTGAACGTCGAGCAGTGGGAGCCCGCGGACGTCGGGCCCGCGGTGGACGCCATGGTCGACGGCGCCAGCACGGGCGCCGGGCACCTGGGCGTCACGCTGATCGCCACCGCGGGACCGCGCGCGGGATGGACCCCGCCGTGGCGCGACCGCCTCCGGGCCCTGCGCGCACACCACGACCCCGACGTGCGGGACGCCGCGCTGGCGGTGGTCACGGCCGTCGAATGACGTGGGGAGACGGGGTCAGGTCGTGACCACCAGCTTGCCCGTGGCGGTGCCCGCCTCCATCGCCGCGTGCGCCTCGGCGATCCGGTCGAACGGGTAGACGCGGTCGACCGGCACCGTGGCGTGCCCGGCGGCGACGGCGTCGAGGAACTCCTGCAGGACCGCGCCCGGCAGATCCGCGGCGTCGCCGCCGTAGGCCGTGAGCCGGACGCCGCGCGGGAGGTAGTCGATGGGGTAGAAGTCCCGCACCGTCCACTCGTTGGAGAGCATGCCGGTGAAGCACACGACGCCGTGGACGCGCGTGGCGCGCAGCGTGTCGGGCAGCGTCGGCGTGCCGACGAGCTCCAGCGCCGTGTCGACGCCGTCGGGGCGGATCGCGCGGACCTGCGCGGCCACGTCGCCGTCGTCGAGGAGGACGTGGTCGACGCCGAGCTCGGTCAGCGCCGCGACCTTCCCCGCGCTGCGGGTGGTGGAGAACACGGTCATGCCGCGCTGCTTGGCCAGTACCGCGGTGGCCATCCCGACCGACGACGTGCCGCCCCGGACCAGGATCGACTGGCCCGGCTGCGCGTCGAGGCCCACGGTGAGCGAACCGTGGGCGGTCTGGAGCATCTCGGGGACGGCGCCGAGGACGCCGGGCTCGAGGTCGCTGCGGAAGGCGATCACCTGGGTGGCCGGCACGCAGGTGTACTCGGCGTAGCCGCCGTCGAACGTGCGGCCCATCCCGCCCATCATCGCCATCACCTGCTCGCCCCGGGCGAACTCGCCGCCGGGGCAGGCGGCCACGACGCCCGTGGCCTCGATGCCGAGCACGCGCGGGAACGTGACGCCCTGCGCCAGCCCGAGCCGGGTGTGCAGCTCGGACCGGTTCAGCCCGAACGCCGTCACCCGGACCAGGACCTGGCCCGGCTCGGGCGTCGGGATCGGCAGCTCGCGCACGGTGAGCGCCTCGGGCGGGCCCGGGGCGTCGAGCACGATCGCCCGCATGGTGGTCATCGGGGAGTCCTTCCGTCGAGGTGTGTCCGGAGTGTCGTGATGGTGGTGCCCAGCTGGTCGAGCGCGCGGGGGGACAGGCCGCCGAACCGGATCACCAGCTCGCCCTCGACCGTCGCCTCGGCGGCGGCCAGCACGGCCGCCCCCTCCGGCGTGAGCTCGACGATCGAGGAGCGCCGGTCGTCGGGGTGCGGGCGGCGGCGGCAGTGGCCCGCGGCCTCGATGCGGTCGACCATCTTGCTGGCGCCGCCCACGGTGATCGACAGCCCGGCGGCGACGTCGAGCACCCGGCACGACGGCGTGCGGGCGATCACCCGCATCGTGTCGAAGCGGCCCAGCGTGAGGTCGCAGTCGGCGCGCAGCCGGGCGTCGACCGCGTCCCACAGCTCGGTCTCGAGCCGGACCAGGTCGCTGAAGAGCCGGACCAGGTCCGGTTCCTGGGAAGTAGCTTCCATGGAATCAAATTAGCACGGGGATGATCGGTGGCGACCGGACGAGGGGAGACAGCGTGGACGAGCGGCTCGTGGCACTCGGCGGGCGCCTGATCGACCAGGTCATCGAGTTCGGCGTGCGGGGCGGCGGGCCGCTGGCGGGTGCCGCCCAGATCGCCGACGAGCACCTGATCGCGGCGGGCGGCGACCGCGACACCGCCGTGCGGAAGCTGGTCGCGTCCCACGTCCGGCTGGCGGCGGCGTCGGGCTTCGTGACGGGTCTCGGTGGGGTCGTGACGCTGCCGATCGCGGTCCCGGCGGCCACCGCAGGCCTGTACGTGCTGGCCACCCGCATGTCCGCGGGCATCGCCCACCTGCGCGGCTACGACATCGGCACCGCGGAGGTGCGCACCGCCGTCCTCGTGTCGTTGCTCGGCAGTGCCGGGGCGAGCGCGCTGAAGCGGGCCGGCGTCGAGGTGGGGCGGCGGTCCGCGGCCGTCGCGATGGAGCGGGTGTCGGCCGTGCTGCTGGCCGAGATCAACAAGCGGGTCGGGTACGCGCTGGTCGCCAAGGCGGGGGAGAAGGGGCT
>CAXTTN010000127.1:1735-7567 GCA_964247105.1 uncultured Pseudonocardia sp. | reverse complement strand
CGCCGCGCAGGTCACCGACCGGACCAAGGTCCTCATGCCGGTGCACCTCTACGGCCAGACCGCGGACATGGGCAAGCTGGTGCCGCTCGTGGGCGGCCCGATCGGCGCGACGGTCGACGGGCTGAGCTGCCGCACCATCGCCACGTACGCGATGCGCACGTTCCCGCCGAAGATGTCGGTCGGTCATCCGGTGGTTGACGGGGAGATCGTGTCCTGATACGTGGCCGACGCCACGTGCCCTTCGCTCTCACCGGATGGGAGACTGGGCCCGTTCGCGGGTGGTCCGAGTCGACGCCGACCACAACACCCTCCCCCCGATTCAGCCGGGCTGGAGCAGTCATGATCATGTTGTGTGAGCGGTGCTTCGCACCCGTGGACGGCGACGAGAAGGTCGTCCGCCTCGCCCACATCGCGGGCGCGCACCCCGACGGCAGCATCACGTGGAACTACACCTACGTGCACACCGCGGGCTGTGCCGAGCCGCGCGTGCCCGATCACCAGCGGCCCGACCCGGGCACCTGGGACGCGAGCCGCGGCATCGGTTCGCGCCGCCCCTGATCTCAGCTCGCGAGGCGCCTCCGCAACCCGCTGGCGCGCGCGACCGGGCGCTCGACGGCGGCGCGCACCGCGTCCTCCGTGCCGACGATCCGCACGAACTCCCGGGCGCGGGTCACCGCGGTGTAGAGCAGCTCGCGCGTGAGCAGCGGCGAGTCCGCGGGCGGCAGCACCACCGTGACCCGGCCGAACTGGCTGCCCTGGCCGCGGTGCACCGTCATGGCGTGCACGGTGGCGACCTCCGACAGCCGGGACGGCGGGTGCAGCGTGGGCTCACCACCCCGCGCGAACGCCACCCGCAGCCCCTCCGGCCGCTGCACGACCACGCCGGTGTCGCCGTTGAACAGGCCCGTGTCGTAGTCGTTGGCCGTGACCAGCACCGGGCGGCCCGGGTACCAGGGCTGGGTGGAGGTGCCGCCCAGCCAGCGCTCGATCTCCGCGGTCCAGCGCGTGACGCCCCACGGGCCGCGCCGGTGCGCGCACAGCACGCGGTGACGTTCCAGCGCGGCGAGCGCGTCCTCGGTGCGACCGTCCAGCGCCGCCGCGGTGAGGGCGGCACCGGAGGCGACGACGTCGGTGCGGACCGCGACGACATCGGCCGGGTCGACCAGCGCCAGATCCTCGGCACCGGCCCGGAGCAGCGTGATCGCCGTGTCGGCGTCACCGGCCTGCACCGCGCGGGCGAACGCGGCGATGCTGCCGCCGAAGCGCCAGACGTGGTCGAGCGTGACCACGCCGTTGACCACCGGCACCGGGAGGCCGAGCGCGGCCAGAGCCGCGTCGAGGGCGGGTTCGGGCCGGCCGGGGGCGCGGGCCAGGTCGCCGAGAACGGCTCCCGCCTCCACGGACGCGAGCTGATCGGGATCGCCGACGAGCACCAGCCGAGCGGTGGGGCGCACGGCGTCGAGCAGGCGGGCCATCATCGTCAGCGACACCATCGACGTCTCGTCCACCACCACGACGTCGAACGGCAGGCGCTGGGTGCGGTCGTGCCGGAACCGCCCACCGGGCCGCCAGCCCAACAGGCGGTGCAGCGTGGACGCCTCCGGCACCCGCAACCGCCCGGCCAGCTCGCCCTGCACGGCCTCCTGCAGCCGCGCCGCCGCCTTGCCCGTGGGCGCGGCGAGCGCGACCCGCGGGAGCGGGCCGGGCTGCTCCGCGAGCACGGCCAGCAGGCGGGCGACCGTGGTGGTCTTGCCGGTGCCGGGCCCGCCGGCGAGCACGGTGACCCGCCGCAGGGCCCCCACCGCCGCCGCGAGCCGCTGGCGGGAGGATTCGGCCTCGGGGAAGTGGCGGTCGAGGCTCGCGCGGAGCGTCGCCAGGTCGACGGCGGGCGGCACGGCCCGCGCGCGCTCCTGCAGCGAGCAACGGACCAGCTCCTCCTCGCCCCAGTAGCGCTCCAGGTAGAGCAGGCCGTCGGCGAGCCGGAGCGGGCGCCCGGCCGCGGCTCCCGCGCCGTCGGCGACCAGCGGGCCCGCCGCAGCGGCCGCGAGCCACGGCCCGGGCTCCGGCCAGGGCAGCGCGGACACGTCGACGACCTCGTCGCCCTCGCCGAGCACCGTGCGGCTGACCGCGGCGAGATCCACGCACACCGATCCCAGCCGCACCGCGCGCACCGCCAGCGCCGCCGCGAGCAGCACCTCCTCGGACGGCTCGCGGCCGAGCCGCCCCAGCCGCAGGGCGACGTGCACATCGGACGCCTCCAGCACGCCCGCGGCGTTGAAGGTGCCCAGCAGCCCCCCGGTGCCGTGGGCGAGCCGGGGATCGCCCACGCCGTGCACACCCCACGTCGCAGCGCTCGTGGTGTCCTCGCCGCGGGCCGACCCGCTGCGAACCGGCGCGACGTGCTGCGACGCGCTCATGAGGCGGCGTCCAGCACGTCGGAGAGGGCGTCGATCAGCGCGGCGGGCGGGGCCCAGCCGAACACGCCGTGGCCCGCGGGGGTGTCCTCACCGCACATCCCGCGGACGAACAGGTAGAGCGACCCGCCCAGGTGCCGCGCCGGCGCGTAACCGGGCAGCCGCCAGCGCAGGTAGCGGTGCAGCGCGACACCGTAGAGCAGCGCCTGGAGCGGGTAGTTGGCGCCGATCATGGCCTCGACCAGCCGCGGCGGGGCGTAGTGGGCGGCGGTGAGCGGCTCGCCGGTGCCGAGCGGGCCGAGCCAGTTGGTCTTGTAGTCGACGACCGCGAAGGCGCCCCCGGGCAGCCGCAGCACGGCGTCGATGCTGCCGGTGAGGTAGCCCCGCAGCGGCTGACCGGCCAGCGCGGCCGACTCCAGCGCGGCGGGGTAGTCGCGCAGCGGATCGTCGGGGGAGAGGTGGCGGCGCAGCACCGGGGCGAGGTCGCCGAGCACCACGCGGTGCGCGCCGGCGTCGTCGCCGCCCGCCAGCGGCAGCTCGAAGGTCAGCTCGGCCAGCCGGTCGCGCGGGGCGACGTCGGCCAGCCGCAGCCCGCCGGCGACCGGCCCGAGCGGCGTGCAGGTCGCCGGGAGCAGCGCGGCGGCGAGCGTGGCGGCGTCGAGGCCCGGCACCGGATGGTGCACGAGCTGCTCGGTGGCGTGCGCGGTGAGCTCGCCCAGAAGATCCGGCGCGGTGAGATCGGCCAGCTCGAACACCGCGTGCACCAGCGTGCCGAAGCCGGTGCCGACCGGCAGCTCCGCCATCGGCGAGACGATCGCGCCGGTGTCGGCCGCCGCGGCGTCGGGGAGCTCCAGATCCGCCTCGTCCTCGACGCCCGGCTCCTCGGGCTCGCTCGCCACGGCGGGCCCGTGGTGACCGGCGGTGGCCGTCAGCGCGGAGTAGGACGTGCGCCGCCAGGCGCGGTCGATGTCGCGCGCGAACACGGCCGCGAGCAGCACCTCGGACCCGCCGGCCGCCGGGGTGTAGCCGGTCGGCGGCCGCGGCCCCACCTCCTCGACGGCGAGCACCGGCGACGCGAGGCCGCGCAGCGCGGCGAGCGCCGTGGCATCGGGCGGGATCCGGTAGCTCTCCGCGGGCTCGGTGCCCGCCGCGGGCCGCCCGATCAGCAGCCGGTGCACCGGCGACGACGACGTGGTGGTGGACGGCACCCACCACGTCACGACCTGGCTCTTGGCCCTCGTCAGCGCCACGTAGAGGAGACGCAGATCCTCACCGGCCTCCTCGGCGCGGTGCTGGGCGCAGCGTTCCTTCCAGCCCTCGCCGCTCTCGCCGCCGACGTCCAGCACGCGCACCGAGCCGTCGTGGAACAGCGGCACCGTGGGATCGGGGACGAACCGGTCCCACCCGAACGGCACGTACACCACCGGGAACTCCAGGCCCTTGCTCCGGTGGATGGTGATGATCTGCACGGCCGCGGCATCGGACTCCAGCCGCCTGCTGCGCTCGGTGCCCACGTCCACGCCGGCCTCGTCGAGGCGGTGGCGCAGCCAGTCGACCAGCGCGGCCGGGCCGAGGTGGCCACCGACCGCGGCGGCGTGCAGGGCCTGGGCGACGTGGCGCAGGTCGGTGAGCAGCCGCTCGCCGTCGGTGCGGGCGAGCAGCCGGGCCGGGAGCGCGGTGTCGGCGGTGACGGCCTCCAGGAGCGCCGCGACCCCGCGCTCGTGCAGCGCGGCGGCCCAGGAACGGACCCGCGCGCCGAGCGTGTCGAGCAGGTCGTCGGCACCCGGCCCGCACAGCTCCGGGGCGGTGTGGCCGAGGAAGCAGGTGAGCGCCGCGGCCCGCAGCCGGGCCAGCCGCGGCTGCTCGCACGCCTCCAGCAGCGTGAGCCACTCGCGGGCGACCGGCGTGCCGAACACGCTGGCCGTGCCCGAGAGCACCGCGGGCACGCCCGCAGCGGCCAGCGCGGCCCGGACCAGCGCGCCCTGGTCGTTGGTGCGCACCAGCACGGCGACGTCGGCGGGCCGCCGCTCGCGGCCCCCGACCTGCGCCGGGCTCGCGAGCAGTGCCGCCACGTCGGCGGCGAGATCGCGGGCGACCAGCCCGCGGGCCGGGCCGACCATCACCAGGTCACGCTTCGACACGGGCAGCCCGGCGCGCGACACCACCCGCAGCCGGAACGGCGTGTCGACGGGTGCTCCGTGCAGCCGCCGCCCGGGGTGGGCCGCCTCCACGCGGTAGACCGGGATCCGGTCGCCCAGCGCGGCTCCGTTGAACACGGTCTCCAGCGCGGTGAGGAGCCCGGCGTCGCTGCGCCAGTTGGTGCCGAGCGTGGCCCGCCCGCCCGCGGCCCGCGTGGCGTCGAGGTAGCTGACGACATCGGCGCCGCGGAACGCGTAGATGGCCTGCTTCGGATCGCCGATGAGCACCAGCGTCGTGTGGCCGTGGAAGGCCCGGCGCAGGATGCTCCACTGCACCGGGTCGGTGTCCTGGAACTCGTCGACCAGCACCACCGCGTACCGGGCCCGCAGCCGCTCGGGAGCGCCACGCGTGGGATCGGCCAGCGCGGCGTCGAGGCGGGTGAGCATGTCGTCGTAGGTGTAGAGGCGCCGGGCCCGCTTGCGCCGCGCCACCTCGGCCCGGACGGCCGTGGCGAACCGGTGGCGCACCCCGGCCGTGCTGCCCGGCTCGGCGGTGGCGGGCTCCAGGCGGGCCTGCCCGTCGAGCACGGCGCGCCGCGCCATCGCCAGCGCCTCGGAGCGGCCGAACGCCGGCGTGCCCCCGGCGCGGTCGCCGTACTTGCGCACGTAGAAGTCGTCGACCACCTCCGCGATGAGGTCGTCGATCGACTCCACGAACTCCGCGTCGGCGTCGGCGTCGCCCGCCACGCCGAGCCCGGCGAGCATCTGCTGGCAGAACTGGTGGGTGGTGGCGATCGTGGCCGCGTCGAACCCGGCGAGCGCACGGGCCAGCCGCGCGCGCCGCTGCTCGACCTCCGCATCGGGCGCGTCGGCCAGCATGGCGTCGACCTCGTCGTCGCTCCGCCGCGCCGCGGCCGGATCGGCGAGCGCCCGCTCGGCCGCGACGAACCGCTCGCGCACGCGCTCGCGCAGCTCCTGCGTGGCCTCGCGGCCGAACGTGACGAGCATGAGCTGCGGCAGCTCGGCGTGGCCCTCCGCGACGTACCGCGCCGCGAGCGCCGCGATCGTGTAGGTCTTCCCGGTGCCCGCGCTGGCCTCCAGCACCGTGGTGCCGGTGGGCAACGGGCCGCCGACACGGAACTCGACGGGGGCGAGGACGGCGGTCATCGCGCCCCCGCCACCGCATCGCGCGGGCTCGATGGGGTCAGGAGGACCCCCGAGACGACATCGCGCGGGCTCGATGGGGTCAGGAGGACCCCCGAGACGACATCGCGCGGGCT
>CAXTTN010000127.1:0-1635 GCA_964247105.1 uncultured Pseudonocardia sp. | reverse complement strand
CGATGCGGTCATGGGGGGCACGTCGGCGGTCATCGGCGCACCAGCTCCTCGGAGATCAACAGGGGGGTCCAGAGTCGCACGGCGAGCGTGCCGAACCGGCTCGGCTCGCCGCCGGGCGGGCCGGGGGGCGCGGTGATGACCTCGCCCGGGGCCGCCGGGCCCCAGACCAGGCCGTGCGCGTCGTCGACGCGTTCCTGCGGCCAGCCGCGCATCGCCTCCTCGGTGGCCTCGCCCGCCGACGCCCCGCCGCTGCGAACCTTGGCGTAGGCGTGCCCGCCGACCGTCGGGAGCGGCAGCGGCTCGCGCAGGCCCTCCCGGTAGAGCCCGACCAGATCCTCCAGGGCCCCGAGTGCCCGCGCCGGCTCCAGCGGCCCGATCCGCGACATCGCGAGCCCCCAGCGCGGGCCCCGGCCGAGCGTGACGGCCGTCCACTGCTCGCCGCTCGACGCCGTGAGCGCGAGCAGCCGCACCCAGGCTCGCACCCGCTGCTTGGGCGCCAGCCGGGAGTACTCGACGCGCAGCAGCGTGCGCCCGTACAACCCGCCGAGCGTGCCGACCACGCGCGTGCCGTCGGGCAGCGCGACGTCGACGTCACGGTCGTCGGCCTCCCCGACGCGGAGCGGTGCGGCCGCCGCCACCAGCGGCTCGACGTCCTCGAGCACGCGGCGCAGCAGCGCATCCCCCAGGGCGCCCGGGGGCAGCTCCCCGCGGCGCCACTCGGCCTGCCGGCAGCGGTCGAGATCGAGCCCGGCGAGGCGATCGCGCAGCAACCGGTCGCCGATGGCCCAGGCGGCCAGCCCGTCCGGCTCCACGGGCAGTGCGTCGGCCGGATCCTCGGCCCCGGAAAACAGCGACAGCCCGACCCGCTGCCGCAGGAAGCCCTTGACGGGGTGTTCGAGGAACGACGCCAGGTCGTCCAGGGCGATCGTGGCGGACGTGACCGGGGCGAGCGGGGCCCCGACGAACGGGGCCGGCGGGGCCTTCGCCGCTCCCGCGGCCCGCGCGCCGGCCAGCTCGGCCCGGTCGAAGCTGAACGGGCGACCCGTGACGAGGGCGCCCGGCGCGAAGTTGCGGGGGTCGAAGGGCTGCAGGGGATGGCGCACGACGACCTGCTCCAGCGCGCCGGGGCCGGCCGTGGCCGCGATCGTGTCGAGCAGCTCGCCCAGCGGCACCGCGGGCGGCCGCCGCGCGCCGGTGCGCTCATCGGCCCCCGAGTGGATCACCACGAGGCGCTCGCCCGCCGCGCAGATCGCGTCGAGCAGCAGTTGGCGGTCCTCGCTGCGCAGATCGCGCTCGCCGGCCAGCGGATCGCGGGCCAGCACGTCGTCACCGTCGACGACGCCGGCCCGGGGGAACGCGCCGTCGTCGAGGCCGAGCAGGCAGACCACCCGGTGCGGCACCGAGCGCATCGGCACCATCGTGGCGACGGTGAGCGTGCCGGTGCGGAAGTTGGCCCGGCTCGGACGGCCGCGCAGGCGCTCGGCCAGCAGCCCGCGCACGTCGGCGAGGCCGAGCGGCACCGCATCGGCGTGCGGCCCGGCCGCCCGGACGGCCCCGGCGAGCTCCGACCGGGCCTGCGCGGCCTGCCACGCGTCGGTGCGGGTGGTGTCGGTGAGCAGGTCGAGGCCCGTGACC
>CAXTTN010000126.1:0-17333 GCA_964247105.1 uncultured Pseudonocardia sp. | reverse complement strand
AGCTGGATGCCGCTGATCGACAGCCCCTCCTCGACGGTGACGTTGAGGTCGGCCAGCTCGCGCTGCTGCTGCGTGGTGATCGCGCGGCGCATGCGGGCGACGCGGCGGGTCAGGTAGATCGCGGGCGGCATGACCACGAGCGAGATGAGCGAGAGCTGCCAGGACAGCACCGCCATCGCGACGGCCGTGGCGACCGCGGTGGTGAGGTTGGAGGCGACGGACGTGGCCGTCGAGGTGACGACGGACTGCATGCCGCCGATGTCGTTGGTGATGCGCGACTGCACCTCGCCGGTGCGGGTGCGGGTGAAGAACGCGACCGACTGGCGCTGCAGGTGCGCGAACACGTCGGTGCGCAGCCGGTGCATGACCTGCTGGCCGATCTTCGTCGAGATCCAGGTCTGGACGACGCCGAACGCGGACGTGATCGCGGCGACCGCGACCATGCCGGCGGTGAGCCAGGCCAGCAGGGTGAGGTTCCGCTCCGGGAGGGCGGTGTCGATCACCGCGCGGAGCAGGAACGGGGAGGCCAGGCCGACCACGGACGACGCGACGATGATCGCGACGACGGCGAGGAGCGGCCAGCGGTACGGGGTGAAGAGCCGGCCGATGCGGGGCAGGGAGACCTCGCGGGCCTGCTTCTTCTCGGCGGCGGACGCAGGGCCGCTTGCGGGCCCGCGCATCGATGCTGCTGTGCGGGACTTGCTGCGTGGGGGCTCCAAAGGTGTTCTCCTCTGATCGAATGATGCTGAGGTTACCTCAACATGAGGGAGCAACACCAGATGTGGGTAGGATGTTCCCGTGGACGAGGAGTCGCTCGCCGAGGCGTTCTGGGCCGTCGCGCGCCGCCTGCGCCACCAGAACCGCGAGGCCCTCGCGCCGTGGGACATCACCCCGTCGCAGTCGCGGGCGGTGCTGACGCTCGCCCGGCACGGGGCGATGCGCCTCTCCGAGCTGGCCCTGCACCTGCGGATCGCGCCGCGCTCGGCCACCGAGGTCGTCGACGACCTGGAGGAGGCCGGGCTCGTGGAGCGGAGCCCCGATCCCGGTGATCGGCGCGCCACGCTCGTCGAGCCCACCGAGCGCGGCGCCGAGCTCGTCGCCGCGCTCCGCAGGGCCCGCGCCGCCGAGGCGGAGAGCTACTTCGGAGTGCTGAGCGACGAGGACCGGACGGATCTTGCCCGCATCCTCAGGGCCCTCCGCGACCAGTGAACGAGTGGCACTCTCGTTCGATAGGTTCCGACGAAAGTGCCACTCGTTAGGGTGGGGGTGGCCTACGCCGTGGTTGCGTGGGCCAGCTTCTCGGCCGCGGCCGCGAGGTCGTCGACCCCGAGGGCCAGCTCCTCGGGCCGGTCGGTGGCCAGGTCCATGTGGAAGCCGTACAGCGCCGAGTCCACCAGCGTCGCGATGCGCGCGGCGCGGTGGTCCGGGGCTCCGCTGCGCACGAGGTACTCGCGCAGCCCACGCGCCCAGCGGGTGTTGCTGGCCCGGGCGTCGGTGCGGTACGGCTCGCGACCGATCAGTCCGGTCGCCGCCGCCTGGACGTAGACGTCGAGGCAGCTCGACAGCGGCTCGGTCCGGTAGGCGGCCCACAGCCGGTTCACCGCGGACCGCACGTCCTCGCCCGCGGGCAGCGCGTCGAGCAGCGCGGTGGCCCGGTCGGACACCCGTCCGACCACGTCCGACACCAGCTGGTCGCGGCTGCCGAAGTGGTAGACGAGCATCCGGTCGCTCGTGCCCACGGCCGCGGCGACCGGCCGCAGCGTGAGTCCGATCAGGCCGTGCGCGAGCACGTGGTCGGTGACGGCGTCCAGCAGTGCCTCCCGGCGGTCCATGGCCGCAGAACGTAGCACCTGCTACATTTGTAGCGACTGCTACATGGGAGGCATGATGACCGGCGCGCTGGCGCTGCTGCTGACGGCGATCGGTGTGGAGGTCGCGGCGAGCGCGTTGCTGCCCAGGGCGGCCGGGTTCACCAACCCGGGCTGGACCGCCGCGGTACTCGCGGGTTACGGGCTCTCGATCTGGCTGCTGTCGGTGGTCGTGCGCACGCTGCCGGTGTCGGTGGCCTACGCCGTGTGGTCCGGCCTCGGCACCGCGGCGGTGGCCGTGATCGGCTACCTGTGGCTGGGCGAGTCCATGGGCTGGGTCAAGGCGCTGAGCGTCGGCCTGATCGTCGCCGGGGTGGTCGGGCTCAACCTGGCCTAGCCGGTGTTCGAGATCAGGCAGGTCCGCGACCGGTCCCCTCTGACCTCGGCGGACGCGTAGCACCGGCTTGCCGGGCGCGCGGTCGGGGGAGCCGACGTGGGTGTGGGCGGCGGCCACGTCGTCGAAGTCGACGACGCGGTCGACGGTCGGCGCGGACGCGCCGGTCGCGAGCCCGGCCGGGAAGCACCGCCCGCTCGACGTCGAACCTGCGTCGTCGACCCGGCTCGGTCGGATCATGGTGCCGCGTGCCCCGTCCTCGCAGGCCCTGCCGTCACCTCGCAGGCACCGCGGGCCCTGCGAGGTGATGGCGGGCCCTGCGAGGTCGTCGCCGCGCGGCAGCGAGGTGCGCCGCTCCGCGATCACCGGTCGCACACGGCAGGATGGGCCCATGACCGTTCGCTGGGGTGTCGTCGGGCCGGGCCGGATCGCGTCGAAGGTGGTGGCGGACTTCCCGCACGTGCCGGGCGCGGAGGTGGTGGCCGTCGCGTCGCGGTCGATCGACCGTGCGAAGGCCTTCGCCGCCGATTTCGGCATCGCGCGCACCCACGACTCGTACCGCGCGATCGTCGAGGACGACGGCGTCGACGCGCTCTACATCGCCACGCCGCACCCCCAGCACCGCGCGGTGGCGCTGGCGGCTCTGCGGGCGGGCAAGGCGGTGCTGGTGGAGAAGGCGTTCACCGTCACCCCGGCCGCCACGCGCGAGATCGCGGCCGTCGCGGCCGAGACGGGCGTGTTCGCGATGGAGGCGATGTGGACGCGCTTCCAGCCCGCCGTCGTCCGGCTCCGGGAGCTGATCGCCGACGGCGCGATCGGGGAGCCGCGGGCCGTGCAGGGCGATCTCGGCGTCAACGCCCCCACCGACCCGGCCGACCGCTTCTACAACCCGGCCATCGGCGGCGGCGCGCTGTTCGACCTCACCGTCTACCCGCTCTCGTTCGCGCAGATGGTGCTGGGCACGCCGGACACGGTCACCGCGTCCGGCACCCTCGACGCGACGGGCGTCGTCGACGTCGAGGAGAGCGTGCTGCTCGGCTGGGCGGACGGGCGCAGCGCCACGCTGTTCACGTCGCTGCGCTGCGCCACGCCGGGGCAGATCCGGGTGTACGGCACCGACGGCTGGATCGACGTGCCGCCGCGCTTCCACCATCCCCTCACGATCGTGCTGCACCGGGGCGACGCCGATCCCGAGACGATCACCGCGCCGGCGCTGGGCGACGGGTACTCGCACGAGCTGATCGAGGTCACGGAGTGCGTCGCGGCGGGGCGGCCGGAGAGCGCGGTGATGCCGCTCGCCGACACCGTGGCCGTGCAGGACGCGATGGGGCAGGTGGCCGACCAGCTCGGCATGGTTCCGCAGGAGGGGCCCGCCGAGCTCTGAGCGGTGTATCGCCGCCGCACGACCGTCGCTCCCTCCTGGCGTGAGCGACGCACCCCGCATCCTGACCAGCGCCTGGGCTGCCGGCTCCGGTCGAGGTGAACGGGAGGCAGCTACGGTGACACGACCATCCACGACAGGACGGGCGTCGCCTGGAGGAACACCAGCACGCACATGAAGAGCAGGAAGCCCAGGCTCCACAGCAGCACCCGCCGGAACAGCTCGCCCTCGCGGCCCTCCAGCCCCACCGCGCCGGCCGCGATGGCCAGGTTCTGCGGAGAGATCATCTTGCCGAGCACGCCGCCCGAGGAGTTGGCCGCGGCGAGCAGGGTGGGCGGCAGGTTCACCGAGGACGCCGCGCTGATCTGCAGCGCGCCGAACAGCGAGTTCGACGACGTGTCGGATCCGGTGACGGCCACGCCCAGCCACCCGAGGATCGGTGAGAGCAGCGCGAACGCCCCGCCCGCGCCGGCCAGCCACAGGCCCAGCGTCGTGGTCTGGCCGGACTCGTTCATGACGAACCCGAGCGCCAGCACGGCCATGACGGTCACGATCGCCCACTTGAGCTGCGCGATGCTGCGGCCGTAGATGCGCACCGCGGCCCCGAGCCCGACCTTGAGCACCGGCACCGTCAGCAGGCCGGAGACGAGCAGCAGCGTGCCCGCCGCCGACAGCAGGTTCAGCTTGAACGTCGTGGCGACGGCCTTGCCGGTGTCGGACAGGATGGTCAGGCCCGGCCAGTTGTAGATCCAGGTGGCCGCCTCCAGCCCGGTGCCGTTCGTCCCGGGCTTCGTCGGGGCCACGCCGGTGATGAACGGGACGCGCGTGGCCAGCACGAACACCACGATGATGATCAGGTAGGGGGCGTAGGCGCGGAGGACCTCGCCGCGGCTGTCGGTGGCGGTCTCCGTGGCCGCGAGCCGGGTACGGGTGGTGGTGCCGCCCGTCGACTCCGGCTCCGCGGCCCCGCCGGGGACGGCGTCGGTGTCCTCGCGCTCGACGTAGCCCTCGGCCGGGTGCCACACGCGGGTGAACGCGAGCACGGCCGCCGCGGAGGCGAGCGCCGCGATGATGTCGGCGAGCGGGATGGACCAGAAGTTCGACGCGAGGTACTGGAAGACGCCGAACACCAGGCCGCACAGCAGCGCGGCCGGCCACACCTGCCGCACGCCGCGCTTGCCGTCGATGATGAACACGAGGGCGAGCGGCACGAACACCGCCAGGATCGGGGTCTGCCGCCCGACCATCGCGCCCAGGTCCTCCACCGGCAGCTTCGTGACGGTCGCGAGCGTCGTGATCGGCACCGCGAGCGCGCCGAACGCCACCGGCGCGGTGTTGGCCACCAGCGCCACGGTCGCCGCCTTGAGCGGGCGGAAACCCAGCGCGATGAGCATGACCGAGCTGATCGCCACCGGCGTGCCGAACCCGGCGAGCGCCTCCATCAGCGCGCCGAAGCAGAACGCGATGATGATCGCCTGGACGCGCTGGTCGTCGCTGATCGAGGCGAACGAGCGGCGCAGCACGTCGAAGTGGCCGGTCTCGACCGTGAGGTTGTAGACCCAGATCGCGTTGATGACGATCCACATGATCGGGAAGAAGCCGAACGCGGCGCCGAGCAGGCCGCTGTTGAGGGCGTCGCCGACCGGCATGGAGTAGAAGGCGATCGCCACCACCAGCGCGACGACGAGCCCGATCAGCGACGCCAGCCACGCCCGCATCCGGACGACGCCCAGCAGGACGAACAGCACGACCAGCGGCAGGACCGCGACGATCGACGACAGGCCGAGCGAGCCGCCGAGCGGGTCGTAGGTCTGGGTGTAGTCGGCCAGCAGCATCGCGGGCATCCTCCTCGGGTGATTCGGGCGAAGAGTGCTCCCGGTCACGCCTGATCGCAGGCCGGGACCGCACCGGTCACCCGTTCAGCCCAGCGCATCGCGCGGGCTCGATGCTGTTGGGAGACCGCCTACAGCGCATCCCGCGGGCTCGATGTGGGGTGGGCGGCCGTCGGTGCGCTGCGAGGTGGGCTCACGCCCGCTCGGTGTAGAGGCTGTCGAGCAGCTCTGCGTACTTCTCCTCCACCACCCGGCGCTTCACCTTCAGGGTGGGGGTCAGCTCCCCGGTCTCGATCGACAGGTCGTGGTCGAGGATGGCGAACCGCTTCACCTGCGCGGCCTTCGCGTAGCGGGCGTTGACGTCGTCGAGGGCGTGCTGGATCAGCGCGTGGACGGCCGGGTGCGCGGCGAGCGTGGGGACGTCGGCCGGCAGGCCCGCGTCGCTCGCCCACGGGCCGAGCTCCTCGACGTCGAGCGTGATCAGCGCGACGGGGAACGGCCTGCGATCGCCGTGCATCACCGCCTGGGAGATCCAGCGGCTCATCTTCAGGTCGTTCTCCACGTTGGCCGGCGACAGGTTCTTGCCGCCCGCGGTGATGATGATGTCCTTCTTGCGGCCGGTGATCGTGACGTAGCCGTCCTCGTCGAGCGCGCCGAGGTCGCCGGTGTGCAGCCAGCCGTCCACCAGCGTCTCGGCGGTGGCCTGGTCGTTGCGCCAGTACCCTGCGAAGATGTGCGGGCCGCGCATGAGGATCTCGCCGTCCTCGGCGATGCGGACCTCGCAGCCGGGCACGGCCCGCCCGATCGAGCCGATGCGGACGGCGTCGAGGGTGTTGAGCGTGCCGATCGCCGTGGACTCCGAGAGGCCGTAGCCCTCGTTCACCGGCACGCCCGCGGCATGGAAGAACTCCAGGATCTCCGGGGCGATCGGCGCCGCGCCGGTGATGGCCTGGCGCACCTTGCCGCCGAAGACCGCCCGGACCCTGCCGAAGAGGGCCGCGTCGGCCTGGTCGAACCCCTCGCGCAGGCCGTCGGGCACCTCCCGGCCGGCCCGTTCCAGCGCCCGGACGGCCATCCCGACGGCGACGGCCTGGTTGCGCGTCTCGGCGGGCACCATCCCGCTGACGCTCGCGTAGACCTTCTCGAAGATCCGCGGCACCGACGGGACGACGGTCGGTGACAGCGCGGCCAGGTCCGGCATGATCGCCGCTGCGCCGTCGCTGCAGAACGCGGTGGTGGCGCCCGTTCCGGCCGCGCCGAGCACGATGACCTGCGCGAACACGTGGGCGAGCGGCAGGAACAGGTAGACGACGTCCTCGGCGCCGAGCACGTCGAGGTCGTCGCAGACCCGGCAGCACGACGTCAGGTTGCGGTGCGTCAGCACGCAGCCCTTGGGACGGCCGGTCGTGCCGGACGTGTAGATGATCAGCGCGGGCTCGTCGGGGCTGACGGCCGCGGTGCGGCGATCCAGCTCCTCGCGGTCGTCGCCGCGGAGGTCGGCGAGCGCGTCCAGCAGCACGACGTGCTGCAACGCGGGCAGGCGCTCCCTGACCTGCTCCACCTTCGCCGCTTGCGCCGCGTTCTCGCAGAAGACGACGACCGCGCCGGAGTCCGACAGCACCCACTCGCACTCGTCGGGGGAGCTCGACGGGTAGATCGGCACCACCACGGCACCGGCCAGCGCGACGCCGAACTCCACCTGCACCCACTCCGGGCGGGTGTCCGACAGCACCGAGACCCGGTCGCCGGGCTGCACGCCCAGGTCGACGAGCCCGAGCCCGATCCCGGTGCTGATGTCGTGCAGCTGCGCGAAGCTCACCTCGCGCCAGTCGCCGCCGGCGTGGAAGCGCTGCGCGGGCCGGTCGGGGAAGCGACGGGCCGCGGCGCCCGGCAGGTCGGCGACGGTGTCGGGGAGCGCGAGGCGGTGCTTGGTCATGCCCATCCCTTCAGCTCGGCCACGCCTGCCTCGATCCCGCGAGCGAGGACGTCGAGGTCGGGCACGGTGTGTGGAAGCTGGTCTGCGGGACGCTCTGCTCCACACGGCCTCCTCGGCGAGCGGGTTACGGGCGAGTGAAGTCGCGTCGACGGGCGGGTGTCAAGGACCGAAGATGGGCGCATGACCGCCGTCGCGTTCCGGACCTGCCCGCTCTGCGAGGCCACCTGCGGGCTCACGATCACCACCGAGGGACCGGACGTGCTGAGCGTCCGCGGCGATCCCGACGACGTCACGAGCGGCGGGTTCGTGTGCCCCAAGGGCGTGGCGCTCGGCGCGCTGCACCACGACCCCGACCGGCTGGCCACGCCGCTGGTCCGGCGCCACGGCGTGCTCGTGCCCGCCACGTTCGACGAGGCCTGGGCCGAGATCGAGGAGCGCCTGCCGCCCCTGCGCGCCGCTGCGGCGGTCTACCTCGGCAACCCCGTCGCGCACGACCACGCCGCGACCCTCTACGCGCCGGTGCTGATCCACGCGATCGGCACCGACCAGCGCTACTCCGCGAGCACCGTCGACCAGATGCCCAAGCAGGTGGCGTCGGCGTTGATGTTCGGCACCGGGCTGTCCGTCGCGGTCCCCGACCTCGATCGCACGCAGTTCCTGCTGGTCCTGGGCGCGAACCCGCTCGTGAGCAACGGCAGCCTGCTGACGGCGCCGGACATGCCGGGGCGGCTGCGGGCGCTCCGCAGGCGCGGCGGCCGGCTGGTGGTGGTCGACCCGCGCCGCACCCGCACGGCCCGCGCCGCCGACGAGCACCTCCCGATCCGCCCCGGCGCCGACGCGCTGTTGCTGGCGGCGATGGTGCAGGTGCTGTTCGCCGACCGGCTCGCGGTGACCCCGCCGCACGTCAGCGGCGTCGACGAGGTGGCCGAGGCGGTCGCGCCGTACCCGCCGGAGGCGGTCGCGCAGGCGTGCGGGATCCCGGCCGCGACCATCCGCAGGCTGGCCCACGAGCTGTCCGCGGCGCCGTCCGCGGCGGTGTACGGGCGGATCGGCACCTGCACCACGTCGTTCGGGACCGTCGCGAGCTGGCTGGTGGACGTGCTCAACACCCTCACCGGCAACCTCGACCGCCCCGGCGGCGTGCTGTTCCCCGCGGCCGCGGCGGGCGGCGCGAACACCGCGGGCCCGCACGGCTCCGGGCGCGGCGTCCGGATCCCCGGGGCGCGCCGCACCCGGGTGCGCGGGCTGCCCAGCGCGCTGGGCGAGTTCCCGGTGGCCGCGCTCGCCGAGGAGATCGACACGCCCGGCGAGGGGCGGGTGCGCGCGCTCGTCACGGTCGCGGGCAACCCGGTGCTGTCGACGCCCAACAGCGGCCGGCTGGAGGCGGCGCTCGGGCAGCTGGAGTTCATGGTGTCGATCGACGCCTACCTCAACGAGACCACGCGGCACGCCGACGTCGTGCTGCCCGCGCCGTCGCCGCTGACCCGCGGGCACTACGACATCACGTTCACGCAGTTCGCGACGCGGAACTTCGCGCGCTGGTCATCGCCGGTGTTCCCGTCCGACGGGCGGCCCGACGACGGCGAGATGATGCTGCGCCTGGCTGCGATCGCCGCCGGCGCCACGCCCGAGGCGCTCGACGACCAGGTGGCGCTGCGGGCCGCGGCGGCGGCCGTCGCGGACCCGTGCTCGCCCGTGCACGGCCGCGACCCGGCCGATCTCGTCACCGCGCTCGGGGACCGCCGCGGCGCCGACCGGTTGCTGGACCTGCTGCTGCGCACCGGGCCCTACGGCGACGGGTTCGGCGCGAAGCCGGGTGGCCTCACGCTCGACGTCCTCGCCGCCGCCCCGCACGGCATCGACCTCGGGCCGCTGCAACCCCGGATCCCCGACGTCCTGCGCACGCCCAGCGGCACGGTCGAGCTGGCGCCGCCGGTGATCGTCGCCGACGCGCGGCGGCTGGGGGAGCTGCTCGACCTGGCGGACGGCCTCGTGCTGGTCGGCCGCCGTGACCTGCGCTCCAACAACTCCTGGATGCACAACGTGCCCGCGATGGTGAAGGGCGCCGACCGCTGCACGCTGCACGTCCACCCCACCGACGCCGCCGCGCGCGGGCTGGGCGACGGCGACCGTGCGCGGGTGGCGTCGCGCGTCGGGTCGGTGGAGGTGGCGGTGACGGTCACCGACGACATCCGGCCCGGCGTCGTCAGCCTCCCGCACGGCTGGGGGCACGCCACCCACGGCGGCGCCGTCGCGTCCGCGCACGCCGGGGTGAACAGCAACGTGCTCACCGACGACCGTCCCGTCGACCCGCTGTCGGGCAACGCCGTGCTGAACGCCATTCCGGTGACGGTCAGCTCCGCTCGACCGTGACCTCGGGCATCGGCACGATCAGGGTCAGGACGCCCGTGCACCGGATGCGCAGGAACTCGCTCGGGTTGTCGGCGCCGCCCGTCGTGAAGTGGCCGAGGACGGTGGCGGGACGGTGGCAGTCGGGGCAGGGCACGGTGCTGGGCATCGGGTTCCTCGTCTCCGTGAGGTGGTGGGTCGAGCATGGCGGGGCGTCGGCCTCCGCACCGTCGGAGAGGGAACGCTCGCGTATGCCTTCGTGCACGGAGAGTCAACTGCGCCCCTGTGATCGGGATGCGGGCCGGGTCGTTTCGACGCGGTAAACGGTCTTCACCCGTCCGCGACGGCGCATCACTGAATCGGTAACGAACCCCGGCGCCACGGCGAACAGAAAGCCAGAAGCCGCGCACTCACCGTCACGCGGCCGCCCGATCACGAGGACGTCGAGCGTGGGCCTACCACCGAGCTGGGGCCGGGTGCGCCCGGCGATCGCGCTGCTCGTCGTCATCGTGCTGGGTGTCAGCGCGTTCTTCCCCGGCCGGCTGAGCCCGGTCACCCGGCTCACGGTGCTGGCTGGTTCCGAACTGAGGCACCTCCTCGAGGGTTCGTCGTTCACCGACGAGCTCCGGAGCGAAGGCATCGTGCTCGACGTCCAGTACGCCGGCTCGCTCGAGGGTGCCGACCGCATCGCCCGGGGTGAGCAGTTCGACATCGCGTGGTTCGGCACCGACACCTACCTGAAGCTCGTGAGCGCCCGGACCCGGCAGACCTTCCAGTACTCCGAGCCGGTGATGGAGTCGCCGGTGGCGTTGGGTGTGAAGAGGGCGGTGGCCGAGGGGTTCGGGTGGAAGGACCGGGGTGTCGTCCCGTGGAAGGACATCGTCGACAAGGCGGGAAGCGGCAGGTTCCGCTTCGCCATGACGGACGCGGTGCTGTCCAACTCGGGTTTCTCGGCGCTGGTCGGCGCGGCGACCGCGGCGTCACCGGCGGCGGAGGACGGCTCGGCGCTCTGCAGCGCCGAGGCCGTGGACAGCGCGCCGCTGAAGAAGCTCTTCTTCGGCAACACCGTGCGCGCCCCGGGTTCGGGCGAACTCGACGACGCGTTCCTGAAAGACCAGGACCGGCTCGACGGCCTGGTCAACTACGAGTCCGAGATCCTCGCGCTGCAGCGCAGCGACCAGCTCCGAACCGGCCCGATCTCGATCGTCTACCCCCAGGGCACCGTGTACGCCACCTACCCGGTGACGCTGCTCGACACGGGCCGGGCGAAGGTGTACGGACGCCTCGTCGAGTGGCTGCACCGGGAATCGACCCAGCAGCTGCTGACGCACGACTCGCTGCGTCGGCCCGTGCCGACCGACGTCACAGCCCCGGATCCGGCGATCCCGCCCGTCCGGCCGCCCCGGACACCACTCCCGTGCGACGCAGCCACGATCACCGCGCTCCTCGACGCCTACCTCGACCGGTTCCAGGGCCCGTCGCACACCATCTACCTGGTCGACGTGTCGAGGTCCATGGCGGGGGACCCGCTGCAGGCACTCTCGCACGCGCTGATCGACCTCACCGGTGGCGAGGATCCCGGCCTGGCCGGACAGTTCGTCCGGTTCCGCAGCGAGGAACGGGTCACCATCATCCCGTTCGCCACGACGATCCGGCCCGCCCTCGACTTCGACATCCCCGACCCGGACCACAAGGAGCCCGTCCTCGACGCGATCCGCTCCTACGCCGAACGCCTGTCAGCCGACCAAGGGGTCGGGACGGTGTTGTACGAGGCGGTGCTGGAGGCTTACCGGCGCGCGCAGGCCGACACCCGCACGAGCGAGGGTTTCGCCACGTCGATCGTCCTCATGAGCGACGGTGAGAACTTCCCGCCGCAGGACGCGAAGGAGTTCGAGACACAACTCCCCGGCGTGCGTGCCGGTGCCGGCTCCGTCCGGACGTTCGCGGTGAGATTCGGCACGAAGAGCGACCTGACCGGGCTGCAGACGGTGGCCGACGACACGGGCGGCAAGGTGTTCCAAGCCGACATCACGTCGCTCTCCGAGGTGTTCCGGCTGATCAGGGGCTATCGATGACGGCGCCGGAGCCGGACCCGGAACCGTCGCCCCCTCCGCCCCCTCCGCCCCCTCCGCCCGCTCCGCCGGCAGCGCGACCGGTGGGGTTCTGGTTCCCGCTCGCGGTGCTCGTCGCCCTCGTCATCGCCGCTCTCGTGCTGCTCGGCCTCGCCCAGGCCTGGCTGCTGGCCGTCGGCGCCGTCGCCGTCGTCCTCGGGCTGCTGCTCTCGGTCCGCGCGATCCACCCCACCACCATCGTGACCGTCCTGGGTGTCGTCGGCACGCTGGTCGGGATCGTCACCGGGATCATGTCCGCGCGGTAGGTTGCCGGCCTACCCGTGCCCGACGATGTTGATCACGACGCCGTCCGGTGAGCGCACGAAGAAGCGCTTCGGCCCCCACGCCTCCTGCGTCAGCGGGTGGACGATCTCGTAGTTGTTGCGTCGGGCCAGCTCGTACGCCGCGTCGACGTCCGACACGCCCACCGACATCTGGGAGTCGACGGGCGCGGTGGCGTCGCGCGTCACGAGGTTCACGCCGGCCGTGGCGTTGCCGGGCGGGTGGAGGTTCACCACCCAGCCGAGATCGAAGCCGACGGTGAAGCCGA
Source organism: uncultured Pseudonocardia sp. (assembly GCA_964247105.1). GTDB lineage: Bacteria > Actinomycetota > Actinomycetes > Mycobacteriales > Pseudonocardiaceae > Pseudonocardia. The sequence goes on along the minus strand of CAXTTN010000126.1, from coordinate 4,972 downwards.
GGAAGTCCGTATAGAAGGTGCGGGCGGCCGCAGTGTCCTCGACCGGGAGGTTCGTGGTGATCCTGGTTACCCTCATCCGTCGACGGTAGCCCGGCGTAGCCTCGGCGGCGATGAAGCTCTGGTTGGCCGCTGCCGTGCTGGCCTGCTCGACGCTGGCCTGTTCGACGCTGGCCGGGTGCGCGGCGCCGGCCGTGCCCGGTACGCCGAGCCCGGTGCCCGCGGCGTCCGCGAGCCCGGTGGCCGGGTCGAGCGCCGCGGCCCCGACGTCGGCGCCGACGTCGGCGCAGCCCGCCTGCCCCGACGGCGTGTGGAGCTGCGCGCAGCAGCAGCGCTTCGCGGCCGTCGAGGCCTACGCCCGCCGGACGGTCGCGGCGCACGGCTACCTCGGCGTCGTGTTCACCGACCGCTCGACGGGGGCGGTGTGGCGCTCCGGGGACACCGGCCACGAGGGCTGGACGGCGTCCACGATCAAGCTGGCCATGGCCGCCGACCTGCTGCAACGCTCCCGCGAGGGCGCGATCCGGCTGTCGGCGGCCGACCGCCACGACATGGACACCATGCTCAACTTCTCCGACGAGGCCGCGTCGGACCGGCTGTGGAAGGCCTACGGCGACGACGCCATGCTGGCCCGGTTCCGCAGCGACCTCGGCATGGCGGGCCTGCACTTCGTCCCCGGCTTCACGAGGTCCACCTACTGGGGCTTCGTGAAGTGCACCACCGACGACCTCGCCGCGCTGATGGCTCACGTGCTCGACGGGCCGGACCGCGCCTACCTCGTCGGCGCGCTGCGCGGCGTCGCGCCCAACCAGCGGTGGGGCGTCTGGGCGGCGGGGCAGCAGCCCGGCAACAAGGACGGGTGGTCGTTCGAGTCCGATTCCTACGGCAGGCACTGGGTCACCGACACCGTCGGTTTCGCGGGCCCGGGCGAGCGCTACACGGTGGCGATCATGTACCAGGTGGATCCGGCGGGCTCGCTGGCCGGCGGCGTCCACGCGGTGAGCGACGTGGCGGCGCTGCTGTTCGGCCGCCCCGTCCCCGCGCCGGTCACCGTCCCGGCCCCCGACGGCTGACCCCGCGAGTCGACCTTCTCAGCACGCGGAGATCGCCGATCGGGCACGTGCCCGATCGGCACATTCCCCGTGCCCGTTTCGTCGACTCGCGCCGTGTGGGGGCGCGAGTCGACGTGCTCGGCACGCCGAGATCGCCGAACGGGTACGGGTCACGTCGCGGGGGTGGGACGGACGCGCAGGCCCGCCATGCCGCCGTCGACCGCGAGGACCGTGCCCGTCGTCGACGCCGCCAGCGGGCTCGCCAGGTAGGCGATCGCGGCGGCCACCTCGTCGGCGGACACGAGCCGGCCCATCGGCTGGCGGGCCTCCAGCGCGGCGCGCTCGGCGGCCGGGTCGGCGGCGGCGTCGAGCAGGCGGCCCACCCACGGCGTGTCGGCGGTGCCCGGGTTGACGCAGTTGACGCGGACGCCCTCGGCGACGTGGTCGGCGGCCATCGCGAGCGTCAGCGCCTGCACCGCGCCCTTCGACGCGCTGTAGAGCGCCCGTTGCGGCAGCCCGGCCCAGGCCACGATCGAGCAGGTGTTGACGATCGCGGCGTGCGCCGAGCGGCGCAGGTGCGGCAGCGCGGCGCGGCTCAGCCGCACGATGCCCAGCACGTTGACGTCCAGCACCCCCCGCCACTCGTCGAGGGGGTTGGTCTCGACGGTGCCCTGCGCGCCGATGCCGGCGTTGTTGACCAGCACGTCCAGCCCGCCGAGGCGGTCCACCGCGGTGGCCACGGCGGCGTCGACGGACGCTGCGTCGGTGACGTCGGCGGTGAGGCCGAGCAGCGGATCCGGGACCCCCGACGGGTCGAGGTCGAGGCACGCGACGCGCGCGCCGCGCTCGGCGAGCAACCGGGCGGTGGCCAGCCCGATCCCCGATCCCGCCCCGGTGACGAGGGCGACGAGCCCGGAGAACTCGCTCATGGGTTCCTCTCCGCGTGACGAGTGGCACTTTCGTTCGATAGGTTGCGACGAGAGTGCCGCTCGTCCGGGGGGTGGCGGTAGGCGGCGAGCGACGCGGGCCGCATCTCCGCGCCGGAGCCGGGAGCGGTCGGGGCCTGGTAGCGGCCCCCGCGGACCTCCACGGGGGCTGCGAAGTGCTCGTGCAGGTGGTCCACGTACTCGATCACGCGGTTCTCCGTGGAGCCGGAGATCGCGACGAGGTCCAGCATGGCCAGATGTTGCACCCGCTCGCACAGCCCCACCCCACCGGCGTGCGGGCACACCGGCACCCCGAACTTCGCGGCCAGCAGCAGGATCGCGACGTTCTCGTTGACGCCGCCGACGCGCGTGGCGTCGAGCTGCAGGAACGACAGCCCGCCGGTCTGCAGGAGCTGCTTGAACACCACCCGGTTGGCCACGTGCTCGCCGGTGGCGACGCGCACCGGGGCGATGCCGCGGGCGATGGCGGCGAGGCCCAGCACGTCGTCGGGGCTGGTGGGCTCCTCCACCCACCACGGGTCGAACTCGGCCAGCGCCCGCACCCAGGCGATGGCGCCGTCGACGTCCCAGCGCTGGTTGGCGTCGATCGCGATCCGGACGTCCGGGCCGACGGCCTCGCGGGCGATCGCGAGGCGGCGCCGGTCGTCGTCGAGGTCGGCCCCGACCTTCAGCTTGACCAGCGTGAACCCCTCCGCGACGGCCTCGCGGCACAGCCGGGCGAGCTTGTCGTCGGAGTAGCCGAGCCACCCCGGTGAGGTGGCGTAGGCGGGGTAGCCCTCGGCCAGCAGCCGCTGCTCGCGCCCGGCCCGGCCGGGCTCCGCGGCGCGCAGGATCGCCAGCGCCTCGTCGCGGGTCAGGGCGTCGGTGAGGTACCGGAAGTCGACGAGGTCGACCAGCTCCTCGGGTGACAGGCGGGCGAGCAGCTGCCACAGCGGCAGCCCGGCCCGTTTCGCGCGGAGGTCCCACAGCGCGTCGACGACCGCGCCGATCGCCATGTGCATGACGCCCTTCTCCGGGCCCAGCCAGCGCAGCTGCGAGTCGTGGACCAGCTCGATCCACAGCGCGCCGAGGTCGTCGATCGAGCGCCCCACGAGCCGCGCGGCGACGGACTCGATCGCGGCGGTCTGCACCTCGTTGCCGCGGCCGATGGTGAACGTGAAGCCGTGGCCCTCGTGGCCGCCGTCGGTGGTGATCACGAGGTAGGCGGCGGAGTAGTCCGGGTCGGGGTTCATCGCGTCGGAGCCGTCGAGCTCGCGGGAGGTGGGGAAGCGGATGTCGAGCGTGCGGACCCCGGTGACCCTCATGAGGCCATAGTGTGCCTCCCGTGACCATCGGGGTAGCTGTGGTGACCGGGGCCGGATCGGGGATCGGGCGGGCGGTGACGCGCGGGCTGCTCGACGCCGGCTTCTCCGTCGCGCTGGCGGGGCGCCGCGCCGACACGCTCGACGAGGCGGCGGCCGGCCACCCGGAGGCGCTCGCCGTGCCCACGGACGTCACCGACGAGGCGTCGGTCGCCGCGCTGTTCGCCGCCGTGCGGGAGCGCTTCGGCCGGGTGGACCTGCTGTTCAACAACGCCGGCACGTTCGGGCCGTCGGGTCTGGTGGACGAGGTCGACGTCGCGCGGTGGCGGGCCGCGGTCGACGTGAACCTGGTCGGCTCGTTCCTGTGCGCGCGGGAGGCCTTCGCGGCGATGCGGGCGCAGCGGCCGCAGGGTGGGCGGATCGTCAACAACGGCTCGATCTCGGCACACGTGCCGCGCCCGGCCAGCTCGGCCTACACCGCCACGAAGCACGCGATCACCGGTCTGACCAGGACGCTCTCGCTCGACGGCCGCCCGTTCGACATCGTGTGCGGGCAGATCGACATCGGCAACGCGGCCACCGAGATGACCGCGGGGATGGCGACCGGCGCCCGGCAGGCCGACGGCACGGTCCGGGTGGAACCGACGTTCGACGTGGCGCACGTCGCCGACGCGGTCGTGGCGATGGCGCGGCTGCCGCTCGGCGTCAACGTGCAGTTCCTGACGATCGCGGCGTCGGGGATGCCGTTCATCGGCCGGGGCTGACCGGAGGTACCTCGCGCCCCCTCCTGCCGAGGTCCCTCCGGTCGGTGCAGTGCTATCCCGGGCGAGCGCGAGAGGACAACTCCGGCTCGCGAACTGGACAGGCGGGCGCCGTTGCGCGGACACCCCCGCCGAAGGTGAGTTCCTGAGCAGCTGCTTACGCCGTACGGTCGACCCGTGTCCGAATCCTCCATGCGGATGCACATCGCGACCACCGATCCCGAAGCGGCGCACGAGTGGCTTCGTGGAGCCTACGTGGACCACTCGGCTCGGCTGTCCGGCAACACGCAGGCGTTCCGGTTCACCCATTCGATGGCCGACTGCGGGACGTTCAAGGTCGGGGTCTGCCGCCACACCATGACGCTCAACGGCGACTGGGACCCGCTCGACGACCAGCTGCTGTTCAGCCACCTGCTGTCGGGCCGGTTCACGATCGCCTGCAGGCGGTCGGAGGTGGCGGCCGGGCCCGGCGACGTCTTCGCGTACGACCCGGACGTGGCGATGGCGGTCGAGTGGTCCGACATCCGGATGGCCCAGGTGCGCATGTCCCGTGCCGCGTTCGACCGGGTCGCGGCGGAGCTGACGGGTGACGAGCGCGGCACGGGCTTCGACCTCGCGCGCCCGACCAGCGCGGCGAAGGCCCAGCACTGGCGGCGCTTCATGCAGTACGTCACGAGCGACGTGGCCACCAGCCCCGTCGTGCACGCCAGCCCGCTGCTGCTGGGCCAGGTCTTCCGGCTCATCGTCGCGACGGCGCTGGAGACGTTCCCCAACACCGCATCGGACGACGGCGACCGCCACGGCACCTACGTGGCGGCCGCGGCCGTGCGCCGCGCCCTCGCCCACATCGACGAGCACGCCGGCGACGACATCGGCCTGACCGAGATCGCCGACGCGGCCGGCGTCGGGCCCCC
>CAXTTN010000125.1:14128-17399 GCA_964247105.1 uncultured Pseudonocardia sp. | reverse complement strand
CTTCCTTGGCGGGGCACTAGTGCCCCGGGTGCCCCGCGGTCTGCAACCGGCGCAGGGCCGGCACAGCGCCCGGTGGCACCCCGGGCAGCGCCAGCACGCGGCCGCCGACCAGCTCGACGCGCGCCTCCTCGTCGCCGGTGCGCGGGTCGAGGACCGCCGCGACGTCCGGCCAGGCCACCCGCTCGCGGCCCAGCACCAGCCGGACGCCCTCGGCCGACACGACGGAGAGCGGCACCAGCCAGATCGCCACGGCGATCACCACCGCCAGCACGACCAGCACGACCCAGGCGGCGCTGCCGCCGAGCACGGCGAAGTAGGCGCCGCAGAGCAGCGGGATCGCCGTGAGCGTCGTGAACCAGGTGCGGGTGTAGCGGGCACCGCGGTACGCGCCGGTGCCGTCGGGTGAGGCCATGCCCGATTGAACCCCACGGCGGGCCCAACGGCTCTGGTTCCGGCCGCCCGGACCCGCTGTACTGACGCGGGAGACGACCGAGGAGCGCCATGGACCCCCGCCGCACCGTCGCCGGCACGCTGATGGCGGCCGCCCTCCTCGCGGGGTGCGGCTCACCGGCTCCCCCGGTGCCCGTCCCGACCGTGACGGGTTCCGCGGCGCCCACCACCACCGCGTCCCCCACCGCCGCACCCGCCACCCCCTCGTCGGTCCCGGCGGCGTTCGCGCACCAGCCGCTGTGGCCCTTCGCCGACGCGGCGGCCGTCGGGGCCTGGCAGGACGCCTACCGCTCGGGCGGGCAGCAGCCGTGGCACCTCGACGCGGCGGCGACCGCGCTGTCGTTCACCCAGGGGTACCTCGGTTTCACCGGCATCGACCGCGTCGTCACGCCCACCACCAGCGGCGACGACGCGTGGGTCGCGGTCGGGTTCGCCCTGCCCGACGGGCGGCTCAGCACCGCCGCCACCGTGCACCTGGCCCGCTGGGGCACCGGGCCCGACGCGCCCTGGGAGGTCGCGGGCACCCGCGACACCACCCTCGTCCTCGACGTCCCGGCCTACGGCGCCGCGGCGCGCGCCCCGCTGACCGTCGGCGGGGCCGTCACCGGTGTCGACGAGAGCCTGCACGTCCGGGTGCTCTCCCCCGGCGGCCCGGTCGGGGAGTCGTGTTGCCTGCCCGCGGGCGGCGAGGGCAGCCGGTGGACCACGACCGTCCCGCTCACCGGGACCGCGCGGGGCACCATGACCGTCGTCGTGTCGACCGGCGGGCACGTCGCGGACGTGGAGCGGTTCGCGGTCACCGGCGTCAGGGGCTGATCGGCTCGGGGCCCGCACCGGATCCTCGCGTCCGGGCCCGCCCCGGTGCCCCCTCCCCCGCGGCCGTGACCGGTTCGCACCAGTGACGTCCGGTGGGCGGGGCGGGGCGGGTCAGGGCGGGGTCACCACCGCTCCGACCCAGAGCCGGTCGCGGGCGCGGGTCTGGCCGACGAACTGCTGGCGGCGGCGCAGGAGCTCCCGTTCCTCCGTGCCCGGCCTCGGCGCGGCCGAGAGCGTGGGGAGGTAGACGGCGGCGAAGTCGAGGCCCTTGGCCCGGTGCACCGTGTCGATCTTGATCTGGTGGTCGGGGTGGCCGTCCCAGTGCTCCAGGTCGCGCACCGGGATGTCGCGGGAGGCCAGCTGCTGGCGCAGGTAGGTCGCGTCGCTCTTGTACATCGTCAGCACGGCCATCTCACCCCAGTCGACGCCCTCGCCCGCGGCGCGGCGCACCGCGTTCGCCAGCAGCGCCGCCAGCGCCCGCCGGTTCGGTGCGGTCACGTCGGCCGGCTGCGGGCCGTCGCGCAGCACCTCGACGTCACGCGAGCCGCGCTCGTCGGTGCCGTCCAGGTCGGAGAAGTCGTCCGCGTCGACCTGGGCCCGGGCGAACTGGAGGATCTGGCGGGTGTTGCGGTAGTTGACGCGCAGCACCGTGGCCCGGCCCGCCACCGAGATGCCGGCCTCGGGGAGGGTGAACCCGCCCGGGTAGATGGCCTGCTGGCCGTCCCCGACGAGGAACAGCCCGTCGCGCCCGGTGCCGCCCAGCAGCGCGCACAGCCGGACCCCGACCAGCGGCAGGTCCTGCACCTCGTCGACCGCCACCGCCGCCCACCGCGAGCGGCACCCGCCCCGTGCGACGAGGTCGGCCGCGGCCGTGATCAGGTCGTTGAAGTCGCGCACGCCGCGTCGTTCGAGCTCCTCCTGGTAGGCGGTGAGCAGCCGCCACACCGCCTCCTTGCCCGGCCGCTGCAGCTTGATCGACCGGCCGCGGCGCTCCAGCGCCAGGTACTCGTCGAAGTGCCGCAAGCCCCGGCCCTTGATGACGAAGTCGATCTCCTGCCGCCAGTACCCGGGCGGGGCGATGCCGCCGAGGTGCCCGGCGGCCCGCGCCCACGCCGCGCCGAACGCCGCGTCCGCGCGGTCCCCGTTGACGTTGACGTGCTGCCCCGCCTCGGCGAGTACCTTCCGCGCGACGCCGTGCAGGCCGAGGAAGTCGACGCGGTCCGCGGTGCGCGGCGACAGCCACTCGTACACCGCCCGCTGGTGCACCGGCAGGGTGCGCACGAAGCTCGTCACCAGCACCCGGCCCGGACGGGTCTCGGCCAGCCACGCCACACGGTGCAGCATCACCACGCTCTTGCCGGTGCCGGCCGGGCCGCGGATCCGGGCGGGGCCCGCGTAGCTGCGGCGCACCAGCCGCGCCTGGCCGGGATGCAGGAACCCCATCCACTCCACGATCGGCGCCGACGCCGCGACCGCCAGCTGCTCCGCGAGCGCGGGCACGTCGAACAGCGCATCCGGTTCGGCGCCGGGATCGGGCGGCAACGGCTCCGGCCGCACCGGGACGCCGACCACCGACCCGCGCTGCCGGGGGATCTCCACCGGCGGCGCCGCGGGCGGCATCAGCACCGCGAGGTGCCCGGCCACCTGCGCGATCTCGTCGTCCGACAGCACCGACGGCTGCCCCGCGAGCAGCGCGGGCAGCTGGCGCACCGCGGTCAGCCGCACCCGCCCGACCCGCGGGTCGGCGTGGCGTCCGCGGGCGAACGAGGTGAACGCCAGCACCGGCAGCACGTGCACCGCCGACAGCCCCACCGGCAGGCCACCGGGCCCCTCGCCCAGGTCGAGCAGCAGCTCCTCGACCGACGCGACGAGCCGCAGCAGGTCCTCCACCGCCTCGTGCCGGTCCTCCTCGCACGCGCACAGCCGGCCGTTCCGCACCTCGACCGGGCCCGCCCAGTGCTTCGTGTCCACCACCATCACGCCCGGCGGCCCGATCACCACGTGG
>CAXTTN010000125.1:0-14118 GCA_964247105.1 uncultured Pseudonocardia sp. | reverse complement strand
GGCCAGCGGCGGTCGTGCAGCACCCGCCAGCCCCGGTCCTCCAGCGGCAGCAGCGCCAGGGCGGTGCGGGGCTCCGACAGCGCCGCCGCCGCGAACCCGTCGTGGCGGGCGTAGGCCAGGCGCAGCTCCGCCTCGAGGTCGCGGACCAGCGCCGCCGCGGCCCCTGCCTCGTACGCGGCCGACCCTCCGGCATCCCCGACGACCATGGTCACCCCACCGATGACGCCCTACGCACCCCGTCCACGACGACGGTAGGCGACGAACGGCCCGGCGGCCACGGACCGGTGACGGCGACTTCGCAGGGCCCGCCGTCACCGCACAGGGCCAGCCGGGCCTGCGAGGTGACGGCCGGGCCTGTGAGGTGCGGGCCGTCGTCGCCGGGCGGGCCTGGTCGCCCGGCTGGCCCCGGCGGGACCGCTACCGGCCGGGCGGGGCCAGCCGGTAGATCGCGCCGGCCGCGTCGTCGCTGACGTAGACGGCGCCGTCCGGGCCCGCCACCGCGGCGACCGGGCGTCCCCACCGGGTCCCGTCGGCCGCCTGGAACCCCCCGACCAGGGTCTGCTGCGGGCCGAGGCCGCCCGCGCGCCACGGGAAGAACGACACCTCGGGCGCCCGGGGCGGCGACGCGTTCCAGGAGCCGTGCACGCCGACCAGCGCGCCCTGCGCGTACGCCCCGGGCAGCCCGCCGTCGACGAAGGACAGGCCCAGCGGCGCCGAGTGGCCGCCGAGGGCCTGCTCGATCCGGGGCAGCGACGCGCAGTCGAGCGTCGCGCCTCCCGGGTTGAGCTGGACGTCGGCGGTGAACGGGACGTCGGACAGGTCCTGCGGGCTGCCCGCGACCCCGGGCTCCACGTCGGGGTCCGGGTTGCAGTACGGCCATCCCAGGTTGCGGCCCGCGGTGAGCTTCGCGAGCGGCTCGGCCGGGTGGTCCCGGACGTAGGCGTCGATCACCTCACCGCGCGACGAGCCCGACGCGGCACCGTAGGGGCGGTCGAACGGGTACTGGACGTTGTCGCGGTTGTTGACCGCCGTCCAGACCGCGCCGTCCGGGGCGACGGCGAGGCCGGTGCCGTTGCGCACGCCGACCGCGAACGGCTCGGCCGCCCCGCCGCCCGGCGGGATCCGCAGGACCGACGCCCGCGGCGGGCTCGCGCGCAGGTCGTCGGCGGAGATGTTGCCGGTCGAGCCGACCGACACGTACACGGCGCCGTCGGGGCCGACGGCCACGCTCTTCAGCGCGTGCGCGTACTGCCCGCCCAGCTCGGGGCTCTTGGCGTCGGGCAGGCCGGTGACGACCGGGCGCGGGTCGAACGCCGTGCCGGAGAGGTAGGAGTAGGCGTCCACCCGGTCGCTCTGCGCCACGTACAGCGTCGGCCCGGCGAACGCCAGCCCGTGCGGCTGGTTCAGCCCCGCGAGCAGGACCGACGACGTCGCGGTGCCACGCCCGTCGGGCACGAGCCGGACCACCGAGCCCTGCCCCGGCACGGACACCAGCAGCGCGCCGTCGGGCGCCCACGCCTCCAGGCGGGCCGACGGCAGGCGCGCGAACACCGACATCGTCCAGCCGGGAGGGACGAGCGCCTGCCGCGGCACGTCGAGCGGCGCCGCGCCCAACCCGGCGGGGACGCTCACCGTCACCGGCACCAGGCTGGCCGACGTGGCCGCGGCCGGGGCGTCCCGCACCGCCGCCGGGGCCGTCGAGCAGGCGGCGGCCAGCAGCGCGGCGGCCACCGCCAGCAGCAGGCGAGTGGATCTCATGCAGGGCCTCCCGGTCGGGATCGTCGGGCCATTGTCCCGCCGGACGGGCCCCGGAGCTCGTTCGGGTGCTACCGGGCGCGCTCGGTAGCGAACCGGCGCGAGGCACCGAAGAGCCGTGCAAGGCTGGACCGGATCGGCACCGGAAGGATGGTCTCGTGGTCGACTCCGTGGACGACCCGGCACCGCCGGACGGCGTGATGGACGTCCGCATCGACGCGCTGGGGGTGGTCCGGCTGACCTGGGCCCGGGGAACGCGCATCACCGCACCGCTCGCCGTCGAGGCGATGGCGCGCCTCGACCGGGCCATGGGCGGGCGGGCCCGTCCCGTGATGGTCGACATCACCGCGTCGGTCACGATGAACCGGGAAGCCCGGTTGATCTTCGCGAGGCGCGGGTCCGCGACCGGGCTCGCGCTGCTCGGCCGGTCCGCGGTCGACCGCGTCATCGCGAACTTCGCGATCGGCGCCAACGCCGTGCCCACCCGTTACTTCACCTCGGAGACCGCGGCCACGGCATGGCTGCTCGCCCTGCCCGCCGCCACCTGACACGGTTGGCCCCCCGCCCGTTCGACGAAGGAGTCGCCATGGCAGTCCTCGACACGTTCTCCCTGGTGGGGCAGGTCTCCGTCGTCACCGGCGGCAACCGGGGGATCGGCCGGGCGCTCGCCACGGCGCTGGCCGAGGCGGGCAGCGACGTCGCCCTGCTGGTGCGCGACCCCGACACCGCGGCGGACGCCACGGCGGAGCTGGCGGACCTCGGGGTGCGGGCGATCGCCGTCCGCGCCGACGTGACCCGCCCCGAGCAGGTCGAGGACGCCGTCGCCCGGATCTCCGCCGAGCTCGGCCGCGTCGACGTGCTGGTGAACAACGCCGGGACGTGCATCCACCGCCCGGCGCTCGAGGTCACCACCGAGGAGTGGCGCCACGTCATGGACGTCAACGTCGACGGCGTCTGGAACTGCGCCCAGGCGTTCGGCCGGCACATGGTGGCCCGCGGCAGCGGCGTGATCGTCAACATCGGCTCGATGTCGGCCGCCATCGTGAACCGGCCGCAGTGGCAGCCCGCCTACAACGCGTCCAAGGCCGCGGTGCACCACCTCACCCGCTCGCTGGCGGCCGAGTGGGCGCCGCTGGGCGTGCGGGTCAACGCGCTCGCGCCCGGTTACATCAAGACGGAGATGAGCCCCGTCGACGAGCCGCGGTTCCGCCGCCAGTGGATCGAGGACGCCCCGATGCGCCGCTACGGGATGCCCGCCGAGCTCGGGCCCAGCGTCGTCTTCCTCGCCTCGGCCGCGTCGGGGTTCATGACCGGTGAGGTGCTGGTCGTCGACGGCGGTTACTCGCTGTTCTGATCGGGCCCGTGGTCGGTGATGGACGGACGTGCCCCGGCCGACGACGATGGCTCCGGCCGGAACAGCCGGCCGGCGTCGAAGGGCACCGGATGGGCCGCGACGTCGACCACACCGTCTCCACGGGGGAGGACCGGCGCCGGTTCCGGGACATGATCCGCCGCTGCCTCGACGCGCTGGCCGCGATGCTGCGTGAGGCGCAGTTCGAGTTCGAGCGCCCGATGACGGCATGGAGATCGAGCTGAACATCGTCGACGACGCGGGCGAGCCCGATTTACGGACCGAGAGGGGGCGGTTCACCATGGAGATCACCTGGCCCCGCGCGAGATCCGGGGGCAAACGCGGCGTCCTACTACGGCCTGGTCCGGGCGCTCGCCGACCAGGAACGGCCGGAGTGGTCGCAGATGTCGTTCTCGGCGGCCGAGGAGAACTTCCACAGCGGCGCCCGCTACGGCATCGACGCCACCCTCTACTGGCCCGGGCTCGGCCCGGTGCCGGCGGCCGAGCTCGTGCTGCGACGGCTGCTCCCGTTAGCGCAGGAGGGCCTGGCCGCCTGGGGCGTGGCGGCGGAGGTCCGCGACCGCCTGCTCGGCGTCATCGAGGAGCGCTGCGTCACCGGCACGGTCGGCGCCGCCCGGCAGGTCGCCACGGTGCACGCGCTGCAGGCGGACGGGGGGATGACCCGCATGCCCGCGTTACACGAGATGCAGCGGCGCTACGTCGAGATCATGCACACCGACGAGCCGGTGCACACGTGGGAGCGCATCACCGCGGAGTGACGGATGCCGGGCCCGGTGGGGGCGCCGTACCGACCGACGGTTCTCCGGATGGCCGGGATCGCTCCGGCCCGGCACCGTCGGAGACCGCGGCGGGCGTGCACACCGCGTGGTGGCCCGGACGTGACGGCAGCCAGGTGGAGGTCGACGGCGGGCACCGATCGCGCGATCACCGGCGAGGAGCTCGCCGCGCTGCCGTCGGGGGACGTCGACCGGGGATGCCGTCAGGCTGCGGTCGGGATCAGGGGTGGTGGTCGTCGGCGGGGGCGGCGGAGCGGGTCCACCCACGGCGGGGGGTAGAACTCGGGTGTCCCGTGGACGAGGCGGACGTCCCAGCCGGCGTGGTGGATCAGCCGGTGACAGGTACGGCACAGCGCCACGCAGTTGTCGATGCTGGTCGGGCCGCCGGCCTGCCATTCGATGATGTGGTGGACCTGGCACCACGACGGGGGCCGGCCGCAGCGGGCGCAGCCGCGGTCGCGGGCGATGACGGCGCGGCGGATGCTGTCGGGGATGGTGCGGGTCATCCGGCCGACGTCCAGCGGCCGGCTCGTGCCGTCCATCACCACGGGGATGACCGCGGCGTCGCAGCACAACAACCGCAGGGCTTGCGGGGTGAGGGTGCCGCCGAAGTCGAGGACGGCGGCGCGGGCGCGGCGTTCCAGGTCGTCGAGCTGCACGATGATGTTGAGGTGCGGCCGGTGTCCACCGGAGGCCGGGACCCGAGTGGTGGTGCCGTGGTCGAGGATGTACCCGCAGGCGTCGGCCAACGCTTCGGCCTGGCGTTGCGGCACAGTGCGGTCGTCGTCGGCGGTGACGGGTTTGGCGGTGGTGTCGATGAGGGTGGCGATGGCGTCGAACATGGCCGCGTCGGCGTAGCTGCCCTTGATCGTGCCGCCGACCCCGTCGGGGTTGCGGTGCAGATACAGCTCGTTCACCTGAGGCTCGGGCCGGTCGTCGGGTTCGGGGCCGTCGGCGTCGAGGGCCTCGACCAGTTGCACGGCGCGGGCCTGTAGCTCGTTCGGGGTGCAGTCGGGGATCCACCCGGCCAGCTGCGCTTCGGCCCCGGCCCACACCTGCGGTGACAGTCGTCCGGCGGCGGCCGAGCCGAGGACGCGGGCGATCACCTCGACATGGCGCAGGCTCGCGCCGCCCGCGTCGAACACCACGGCGGTAGCGGGCAGCCGAGGCGGCAGTACCGCGCCGTCCAGCCCGACCCGCGGCCGGATGTGCTCGGCGGCGACCAGCCGGCGGCGCGCGTCGAACCGCTCCCACCCCAGCAGATCACCCAGCGCAGTGACCGAGGAGCGGTAGCCGCGCTCGGCGAACACGCCACGCCGTTCCAGATCAGCCAACGCCGACACGGTGATCCGGTCCAGCCGCCGCGCCACACCCTCCCCGAGGATCAGCGCCGACAGAAGCTCGTCATCGCCCGCGCCCGGCCCTGCGGCGGCGGCCAGCGCGTCGACAGCCTCGGCCAGGAGGCCGTGCGCGCGGGCCAGCGGGCTGTCGGACACAGCTCCATTCTACTCGCACGCATGTTCGATTGCGAGCCGATTATCGCAGCTCAGAAGCCATTGAGCGCACGATGTTCCGGGTGGTCGCCGCGCTCGCCCTCCCGTCGCCGCGCGCGTTGCACTGCTGGCCACCGTGGACAGCGGTGATCGCTGTTCCGGGACGCGGAGCAGCACCGAAGGCGGTCCGCCGTCCCCAGGCAGCGATCTTCGCACAGCATCGACGTCCAACCCGTGCCCGCGGACGCCGCGGTCGGGATGACCCGGGGGGTCGAAGGTCCCGGTCGCGCATGGCGGCCGGCCCTGGGAGCGCCGGGCGCCGGCGACGACCCTGGAGAAGGGCCGACAACCGGCCACCCGGGAGGACGAGTCATGACCCACACAGCCCTCGACCACGCGCCGGTCATCGTGGCCGTCGACGACTCCGACGACTCCCTGGAAGCGGCCGCCTGGGCCGCCGAGCACGCCGCCGCCTGGGCCGCTCCCCTCCACATGATCACCACCGCGTCCGCGCGGCCCGGTGTCGCCCGCGTCGCCGCCTGGCGTGCCGGCCACGATCCCGACACCACCGAGGCCGTCACCGGCGACCTCGTCCGGGCGGTCACCGACCGCGCCCGCCACGCCCGGCTGATCGTGCTGCCCGCCACCCTGAGCGACGCCGCGCTCGCCGACCGGGTGCACTGCCCCGTCGTCGTCTGCCGCGACGGGCAGCCACCGACGGTCGTGCCGACGACCCGAGCGGTCGGTGGCGCGACAGCCATCGGCGCCGGCCGCCCCCGGTAGCGCGTGCCGGTACAGGTCTCATCGCGCACGGGCGGTCCGAGGACGTGCAGGGTCAGTAGAACGGTCCGATGCGCGTGTCGGCGAGCCGCTCGTCCACGGCGTAGGAGAGCAGGTCGACGACCGACACGACGCCCTCCAGCAGCTCGACGAACCGGACGGCCAGTTCCGCGTCGGTGCGGGTGTCGAGCTCGCCGGTGAGGGTGACGACGCCGTCGGCGACCGCGACGTCGACGCGGGCCGGGTCGACGGCGAGCACCCGGACCAGCACCTGCTCCACGATCTCGTGCCGGATCGCGGCGTCGTCACGGAGGTAGACGGCCAGCAGGTCGGACCGCGACAGCACCCCGACCACGCGCCCGGCGGTGTCGACCACCGGCATCCAGCTCAGCCCGTCCTCGCGCATCCTCCGCGCCGCCTGGGCGACCGTGGTCTCCGGCCCGACCGTGACGACGGACGTGGTCATCAGCGCGCCGGCGGTGGTGGCGCCGACGTGCGAGGCGGGGCCGTGGCGGCTGATGTGGCGGGGCCGCCACCAGCGCCCCTTCCGGTCGGGAGCGCCGCGCTCGGCGGTGACGAGCAGATCGGCCTCGGACACCACGCCCAGCAGCCGACCGGCCTCGTCGAGCACCGGGACCGCCCGCACCGCCGCGGTGAACAGCGTGCGCGCGAGGTCGGTGAACGAGTCCTCGGGCCGCACCGAGATCACCATGCCCGTCATGACGTCGGCGACCGTCGAGCGGCGCAGCTGCGCCCCGGTCCCACCGCCCGGGCCTCGGTCGCGTCGACCGTCGAGCGCAGGGCCCGTGTCGGCGTCCATGTCGACCTCCTCCGTGTCCACGGCGGCCCCGCGGCCGCGCGTACCGCCACGGTGCTCGACCGGTGGACACGGCCGCGACGGCCGGAGGTCCCGCTTCGGACCGCCGGTGGTCCCGGTCCCGCCGTGGTCCTGCACGCGACCGCGCTCGGCCTGACCACCTGCCCGCCGAGCCGGCCCTTCGAGGTGGGGTCCACGCCCGCGCCCGTGCGGGACGACGTGCTGCGGGGCGCGATGTCGCCGCACCTGCTGCTGCGCGTCGGCTGGGCTCCCGGACCGCCGTTCCCCCCGACCCCGCGGCGGCCGATCGACGAGACGCTGACGCCGCTCGACCCGGGCCGGGACCGGTGACCGACCGGATCAGTGCCGCCCGCTCCGGACCGACTGCACCACGGCCGAGCACCCGACGACCACCGCCAGCACCAGCACCGCGGCCAGCGCCCACATGCCGATGAACGCCGCGAGCAGCAGCGCCGGCACCCCGGTGACCACCGCCACCAGCAGGCTGGGCCCACCCCCGGCGCTCACCGGGACACTCCGAGCGGGCGGGCGGCGGGGACGCTCGGCATGGTGGGACCTCTCGACGGCACGGCGGCACGCGGACCCCTCCGACGGTAGGGACGCCGCGCGCCGCGGCCACCGGTCCAACGGCCCGAAGCAGCCGGGACATCCGGCCGCCCGTCCGATGGTCCCGGAGTGATCAGGACTCTCGACCCTGCCGCCGTCGAGGTGCGCTGCCGGACGCTCCACCCGAAGGCCGGGACACCGGCCGCCGGAGCCGGAGGAGCCATGAACCTCGACCTCGCACGGTGGCAGTTCGCGATCACCACCGTGTACCACTTCCTGTTCGTCCCGCTGACGATCGGGCTGTCGCTGCTCGTCGCCGGCATGCAGACCGCCTGGGTCCGCACCGGCGACGAGCGCTACCTGCGGATGACGAAGTTCTGGGGCAAGCTGCTCCTGATCAACTTCGCCCTGGGTGTGGTCACCGGCATCGTCCAGGAGTTCCAGTTCGGGATGAACTGGAGCGACTACAGCCGCTTCGTCGGCGACATCTTCGGCGCCCCGCTCGCCATCGAGGGCCTGCTCGCCTTCTTCCTGGAGTCCACCTTCCTGGGCCTGTGGATCTTCGGATGGGACCGGCTGCCGAAGCGGTTGCACCTGGCCTGCATCTGGCTGGCGTCGATCGGCACGGTGCTCTCGGCGTACTTCATCCTGGCCGCGAACTCCTGGATGCAGCACCCCGTCGGCTCGGTCGTGAACACCGCCCGCGGCCGCGCCGAGCTCACCGACTTCGGCGCCGTGCTCACCAACTCCACCGCGGTCGGCGCGTTCGCGCACACGATCACCGCGTGCTTCGTCACCGCCGGCATGTTCGTGCTCGCGATCAGCGCGTGGCACCTCGCCCGCGGGCAGCACACCGAGGTGTTCCGCCCGTCGCTGCGGGTCGCGCTCGTCACGGTCCTGGTCGCCAGCATCGGCGTGGTGTTCACCGGCGACCTGCAGGCGCGCCTGATGACCGAGCAGCAGCCGATGAAGATGGCCGCCGCCGAGGCGCTCTACGACACCACGGCCCCGGCCTCGTTCTCGCTGTTCACGATCGGATCGCTCGACGGCTCGACGGAGGTGTGGAGCGTCCGCGTGCCGGGGGTGCTGTCGTTCATGGCGACCGGCTCCTTCGACGGCACGGTCGAGGGCATCCACCAGATCCAGCAGCAGGAGGCCGCCGCGTTCGGCCCCGGCGACTACATGCCGGTCATCCCGATGACGTACTGGACGTTCCGGCTCATGATCGGGTTCGGGATGCTCGCCGGGTTGATCTCGCTGGTGGGCCTCTGGCTGACCCGCAAGCGGACCACCCGGCAGGTGCCGCGCTGGTTCTACCGGGCCGCCTTCGCCGGCCTGTTCCTGCCCTTCGCCGCCAACAGCGTCGGCTGGATCTTCACCGAGACGGGCCGCCAGCCGTGGAGCGTCTACGGGGTGCTGCGCACCGCCGACGGTGTCTCGCCCTCGGTGAGCACCGGGATGGTCCTGACGTCGCTGATCGTGTTCACGCTGCTCTACGGCGTCCTCGCGGTGATCGACGGAGTGCTGATGGTCCGCTACGCCAAGGCGGGGCCGCCCCCGCCCACCCCCGCCGAACCCGCCACCGACGAGCCGCGCCCGCTCGCGGTCGCCTACTAGAGCCCAGGAGCTGGCCATGGCCCTCACCGACATCTGGTTCCTGCTCATCGCCGTGCTCTGGACCGGCTACTTCGTCCTCGACGGCTTCGACTTCGGCGTCGGCATGCTGCTGCCGTTCGTCGGCCGCACCGAGACCGACCGGCGGGTGGCCATCAACACCATCGGCCCGGTCTGGGACGGCAACGAGGTCTGGCTGCTCGTCGCGGGCGGGGCGACGTTCGCGGCGTTCCCCGAGTGGTACGCGAGCCTGTTCTCCGGCTTCTACCTCGCGCTGCTGCTCATCCTCGTCGCGCTGATCATCCGCGGGGTCGCGTTCGAGTTCCGCGGCAAGATCGACAGCGATCGGTGGCGACGCAACTGGGACATCGCGATCGTCACCGGGTCGGCGCTGCCCGCCCTGCTGTGGGGCGTCGCGTTCGCGAACATCGTGCACGGCGTCCCGCTCGACGCGCAGCACGAGTTCACCGGCTCGCTGCTCACCCTGCTCAACCCGTACGCCCTGGTCGGAGGCCTCGCGACGCTGTCGCTGTTCGCCCTGCACGGCGCGGTGTTCCTCGCCCTCAAGACCACCGGCGAGGTCCGGGTGCGCGCGGCCGGGCTGGCGCAGGGGCTCGGGTTGGCGACGATCCTCGTGGGCGGCGGGTTCCTCGTGTGGACCTTCCTCGCCCACGACCGGCTCTGGACGGCCGTCCCGGTGCTCGTCGCCGCAGCCGCGCTGATCGGCACCGTGGTCGCGAACGCCCGCGGCCGCGAGGGCTGGGCCTTCCTGCTCACCGCCACGGCCATCCTGGGCGTCACCGTGACGCTGTTCGGCACGCTCTACCCGGACGTGCTGCCCTCCACGACGGCCGCGGCCAACAGCCTGACCACCACGAACGCGGCCTCCACGCCCTACACCCTGACGATCATGACGTGGGTGGCCGTCGTGTTCACTCCGCTCGTGCTGGCCTACCAGGCCTGGACGTTCTGGGTGTTCCGCCGCCGCATCGGGGCGAGCGACATCCCCGCCGCGGCGGGCCTGCCCGCGCGATGAGGCCCCTCGACCCGCGGTTGCTCCGCCACGCCTCGGCCGCACGGCGGTTCGTCGTGCTGGCCGCCGGTGTCGCCGTGGCGACCGCGGGCCTGGTGCTCGTGCAGGCCCAGGTGCTGGCGGGCGCCGTCGTCCGCGCGTTCCTCGGTGGTGCCGGGCTCGCCGAGCTGACGCCGCTGCTGGCCGTGCTGCTGGCCGTCGTCGCGGGCCGTGCGGTGCTGGCCTGGGCCGGCGAGGTCGCCGCGCACCGGGCGTCGGCGGAGGTGATCCGGCAGCTGCGGACCAGGCTGGTCACCCACGTGCTGCGCCTGGGCCCGCGCCACCGCGGCCTGCCCCCGACCGCCGAGATCGCGGCACTGGCCACCCGCGGCCTCGACGGGCTGGAGGGCTACTTCAGCCGCTACCTGCCCGCGCTGCTCGTGGCCGCGGTCGTCCCGGCCGTCGTCGCCGCCCGGATCCTGGTCGGGGACCTGCTCTCGGGCCTGATCGTCGGGCTCACGGTGCCGCTGATCCCGATCTTCATGATCCTCGTCGGGATGCACACCGAGCGCTCGACGCAGCGGCAGTGGCGGGCGCTGGCCGTGCTCGGGCACCACTTCCTCGACCTCGTCGCCGGGCTGGACGTGCTGGTCGCGTTCGGCCGGGGGCGTCGCCAGTCCTCGCGGCTGCGGGTGCTCGCCGAGGAGTACCGCAGCGCCACGATGCGCACGCTGCGGGTGGCGTTCCTGTCCGCGCTCGTGCTGGAGCTGCTCGCGACCCTGTCGGTCGCGCTGATCGCGGTGTCGGTCGGCCTGCGGCTGGTCGAGGGCCGCCTCGACCTCCTCACCGCGCTCGTCGTGCTGATCCTCGCGCCCGAGGTGTACCTGCCGCTGCGCGCCGTCGGGGCCCGCTTCCACGACTCGGCGGAGGGCCTGGCGGCCGCGGCCGAGGTGTTCGCGGTGCTGGAGACGCCCGAAACCGGCGGCGCCCACCGCGAGCCGGCCCCCGACCCGGCGCTGGTCCCGGTCCGGCTCGAGCACGTCGTGGTCGAGGGCCGCGGCGGCCGCGTGCTCGACGGGCTCGACCTGATCCTGGAGCCCGGCCGGGTCCTCGGGCTGCGGGGCCCCAGCGGCGGCGGCAAGTCCACCCTGGTCGACCTGGTGTCGGGCCTGCGGACCCCGGACGCGGGCCGCGTCACGGTCGGCGGCGTCGACCTGGCCGACATCGACCGCGACGCCTGGATGCGCCGCGTCGCGTGGGTGCCGCAGCAGCCGGTCCTGCTCGCCGGCACCGTCGCCGACAACATCGCGCTCGGGGCCCCCTCCGCCTCGCGCGAGCGGGTGGAGCACGCCGCCGACCTCGCCGCGCTCGACGTGCGCCTCGACGCGCCCGTCGGGGAGGGCGGGGCCGGGCTGTCCACCGGGCAGCAGCGCCGGGTCGCGCTCGCCCGCGCCGTGCTCGCCGACCGTCCCCTGCTCCTGCTCGACGAGCCCACCGAGGGCGTCGACGCCGACACCGAGGCCGCCATCACCGCCGCGCTCCCCCGCATCGTCGCGGGCCGGACCGTGGTGCTGGTGAGCCACCGGCCCGACGTGCTGGCCGCCTGCGACGAGGTCCTGACCGTCGGTGCCGCCCCCGCCACCGTCCACACCGGACCAGCACCGGCACCGCCGGTGCCCACGACCCCGGCCGTGCCCGCCCACGCCCCCCGGGCGGCACGGCCGGGCCCCGCCTCCACCACGAGCCCCGCGGGTGCCCTCCGCTGGTCGCTCGCGGCGGCCCGGGACCAGCGCGGGCGGCTGGCGCTGGCCGTCCTGCTCGGCGCGGCCGCGCTGGGCTGCGGCGTCGCGCTGACCGCCACCTCGGCCTGGCTGATCTCCACCGCCGCGCTGGAACCGCCGGTGTTGACGCTGATGGTGGCGATCGTCGCCGTCCGGGCGTTCGGGCTCGGCAAGGGCGTGCTCCGCTACGCCGAGCGGCTCGTCTCCCACGACGCCGCGCTGCGCGCCGCCGCCGCGCTGCGGGTGCGGATCTGGCACGAGCTGGTGCGCATCGGCCCGGCCGGCACCGCCCGGCTGCGCCGCGGCGAGCTGCTCGCGCGGCTCGTCGGTGACGTCGACGCCCAGCAGGACCTGCTCGTCCGCGTCGTCGTCCCGGCCGCGTCGGCCGCGCTCGTCGGCGTGCTGGCCGCAGCCGGGTTGTGGCTGCTGCTGCCGGCCGCGGGCGCCGTCGTCGCGCTCGGCGTCGTCGGCGCGGGCCTGATCGCCCCGGCCGCCACCGCGTGGGCCGCGCACCGCACCGAACGCCGCAGCGCCGCGGCCCGCGGCGAGGTGCTGGCCCGCACCGTCGAGATCCTCGACGCCGCTCCCGACCTGATCGTCTTCGGCGCGGTGCCCGCGCACCGCGACCGGCTCGCCGCCGCCGACGACGGCCTCGCGGCGCTGCTCCGCCGGGCCGCCACCGCGCGCGGGCTGGGCAGCGGCCTCGGGGTGCTCGCGGTCGGCGCCACGTCCGTGGTGGCCGCGGCCGTCGGGATCGCGGCGGTGCGCGCCGGGACCCTGCCCGGCCCCGCGCTCGCCGTGCTCGCGCTGACCCCGCTGGCGCTGGCCGACGTCCTCGTCGGGCTCCCGGACGCCGCCGTCCGGCTGCTGGCCGCAGTGCCCGCGGCGCGGCGGCTCGCCGACCTCCAGTCGCTGCCCGCCACGGTCGTCGACCCCGCGCACCCGGCCGCGGTGGCGCCGCCCAGCGGGTTCGCCGCCGACGGGCTGGCCGTGCGCTGGCCCGGCGCCGACCGCGACGCGGTGCGCGACGTCGACCTGGTCCTGCGCCCCGGCACCCGGCTCGCGGTGACCGGGCCCTCGGGCTCGGGCAAGTCGAGCGTCGTCGCCGCCCTGCTGCGCACGCTGGATCCCACCGCCGGCACCGTCCGGGCCGACGGGCGCGACGTGGGCGACCTGACCGCGGACGACGTCCGCCGCGGGATCGCCTGGTGCGGCGCCCACACCCACCTGTTCGACAGCACGCTGCGCGCGAACCTGCTGTTCGCCGCCCCCGACGCGGACGACGCCGCGCTCGTCGCCGGGCTGGGCCGGGCCCAGCTCGGGGGCTGGCTGGACGGCCTCCCCGACGGCCTCGACACCCCGCTCGGCGAGCACGGCGGACCGGTGTCGGGCGGCGAGCGCCAGCGGCTCGCGATCGCCCGCGCGCTGCTGGCCGACCGCCCCGTCCTCGTGCTCGACGAGCCCACCGCGCACCTCGACCCCGCGACCGCGGACGCGCTGGCGGGCGAGCTCCTCGACGCGACGGCCGGGAGCACCGCCCTGATCGTCACCCACCGCCCGGAGCAGACCCCCGGCCTGCCGGCGCTGCGGCTCGGCGGCCCGTCCGACCCCCGGCGCGCTCCCGCCTTGCACCCCGCACATCGGTGATCTTAGGTTCGCGTGGTCAGACCGAACACCGACAGCGAGGACGGGCCGCGACGTGACGACCGACGAGTTCACCGACGTCCTCTACGAGGTCGACAACGGCCTCGCCACCATCACCATCAACCGGCCCGAGCGCTACAACGCCTTCCGCGCCCGCACCGTCGACGAGCTCGTCCTGAGCTTCAAACGCGCCTGGGCCGACGACCAGGTCGGCACCATCTGCCTCACCGGCACCGGCGACAAGGCCTTCTGCACCGGCGGCGACCAGAAGCAGCGCAGGGAGACCGGCGACTACGGACCGTCCGACAGCGGCCTGTTCGAGATCGAGAACCTGCACCGCGTCATCCGCGACGTCCCCAAGCCCGTCATCGCCGCCGTGAACGGCTTCGCCATCGGCGGCGGCCACGTGCTGCACCTGATCTGCGACCTCACCATCTCCGCCGACACCGCCGTCTACGGCCAGAACGGCCCCCGCGTCGGCTCCTTCGACGCTGGCTTCGGCACCGG
>CAXTTN010000124.1:14630-17534 GCA_964247105.1 uncultured Pseudonocardia sp. | reverse complement strand
GACGTGTCTGCTGGATCCATGCCGAGCGAGCGGCGTCCAGGTGGGTGGCTCGCCAAGGCGGAGGAGTCGCCGATCCCGGGGTTGCATCGGTGGCGACGACAACGCCGCGAGGTGCCCGCCTGGGCGTCACGCAGCCGGCTGGAGATCCAGCAGACGCGTCGTAGGGCGGGCAGTCTCATCGGGCCGATCGTCATCACGACTCCCGTTCGGGGCGCCCGACCGGTCGACGAGCACCCGGCAGCCGGAGATGTCCCGGTCGGCGTCGGGATCGACCTGCTCGCCGAGCGCGATCCGGACGCCGTCACGCTGATCTGCCCGGATCGGACGGTCACCCGGGCCGAGCTGGCCGCCGGGCCCGGCCGGGGCGCGCGGGAGTTCGCGGCGCTCGGCGTGACCCAGGGCGGGGGACGTCTTCGCGGTGACGGCTCCGCTCCACCACAACACCCTTTCATGTTCTCCCTGATCGCGGCGACCTCGCCACATCGACGCCGAGGGCTACGTCCACCTGGCCGACCGCCGCGCGGACCTGATCCTCGTCGGCGGGTCGAACGTCTACCCGGCCGAGGTGGAGGCGGCGCCGGCCGAGCACCCGCACGTGCTGTCGTCGTGCGTGGTGGGGCTGCCCGACGTCGAGCTGGGCGCGCGCGTGCACGCGCGCGCCCAGCTCGACGCGCCGGCGCCGGACACGGAGCTGCGCGCCGCTGCGCGACGACACCGGCGAGATCCGCCGCTCGGCGCTCCGTGCGGAGAGGATCTCCGGCCCGGCCTGATGTCAAGCACGTCGACGGGCATGTCGCCGGTTCGAGGGAGCGTGCCGTCGGGCGCCGGACGCCGACCCCGTAGGCTGCGGCGAACGAGTGACAGCGGCCGTCCTGTTCCCCCGGCGACCGTTGGTGACAGAGAGTGGCGCCCCTCCCAACCCGAGGAACTCGATGACCGACCCCCGCACCAGCCTGATCCGCCAGCAGCTCGCCGACCTCGGACGTCGGCACGCCGCGCACGAAGGCGGTCGCACGACCCGCGTGCTGGTGATCGGCAACTTCGGCAACGGCAACACAGGCGACGAGGCCATGCTGGCCCGCACGCTGCAGGAACTGCCCGGCGACGCCGAGGTGAAGGTCGTCTCGCGCAACCCGCGCATGGTCGAGGCGCTGCACCGGGTGCCGGCCGTGCCGATGGAGGGGCTGGCGTTCACCAAGGCCCTGCACTGGTGCGACGGCATCGCCGTCGTCGGCGGCGGGCTGTTCGGCACGGGCGCGTCCCCGCTGGTCAAGGCCCTGCCGGCGATCGTCTGGGCCACGACCGCCCGCGGTCGCGACATCACCTACCTCGCGATCGGCGTCTACCCGGGCACCCCGGAGCGCGTGCTCGACCTCCTGCGACGCTCAGTGCGCAAGCCGGGCCGCATCAGCGTCCGCGACGAGACCTCCGCGGCCACTCTGGGTGATCGGATCGTTGCTCCAGTCGTGGGCGACCTGGCCATGGGCCTGGCCCCCGCGTCGCCCGCGGACGCCCGCCGCGCGCTGGTCGCCGCCGGCGTCGATCCGGCCGTGCCGCTGCTGCTCGTGGCGCCCAAGGCCCTGCCGAACCCGATCCTCGTCGACGCCCTGCAGGACGCCGCCGCCACGCTGGCCCGCCGCTGGATCGAGCGCGGCGGCGCCGTCGCCGGCCTGGCGATCAGCACCCACGCCGACTACGGCCTGGGCCTGGCCCGCCGCGACGAGGTGCTGATCAACGAGCTGGGCGAGCGCCTGGGCCGCGCGGTGCCGGTGGTCGGGCCGCAGCTCGCCCCCGCGCTGGCGAAGGCGATCGTCGGCGAGGCCGACGCGCTGTTCGGCATGCGCCTGCACGCGCTGATCTTCGCGGTCTCCACCGGCGTCCCGTGCCTGGGTGTGGGCTGGGAGGAGCGCATCACGGCGTTCCTGGCCGAGCACGAGCAGGCGGCGATCAGCACGAGGCCGCCGGCGGAGGAGCTCCACGCCTGGGTCGACCGCACCCTCCCCGCGCGCTGGAGCGCCCGCCCGAGGCTCCTGAGCAGCTAACCCAGCCCCCCTCCCCTCCCCCTCCCCTCCCATTTCCAACGAGTGGCACTTTCGTCGGATAGGTTCCGACGAAAGTGCCACTCGTTTGGGTGGGGTGTCCCCGTGGGGGTGGGGTTGTCCCCGTGGGGGTGGGGTTGTCCCCGTGGGGGTGGGGTTGTCCACAGAATCGCGATCGTCCCTGCGTCCGCGGCTCCGGGATGCAGTCTTGGCTCGTGCCTCGTCGAAACCTCCTGCCCCGCCTTGATCAGGTGTGCGACGCGTCCGTTGTGCGCGTGGTCGATCTGGAGAGGATCGGCCTGAACCGCGCCACGATCGCGCACCGCTGCCGGGCGGGCGGGCCGTGGCGATCGCTCGTGCCGGGCATCGTGGTGCTGCACAACGGGCCGCTGACGCGAACCGAGCGCCGCGAGGGCGCGCTCCTGCACGGCGGCCAGGGTGCGGTGATCACGGGCCTGGATGCGCTGGAGATCGGCGGGATGCGGCGCGTGCCGAGCCCGCACGGGCCGGTTCCCATCCTCATCCCCCTGGATCGGCGCCGCACCAGCCACGGCCTCGTGCTGGTCGAGCGCACCGGTCGCCTCCCCGTGCCCGCGCCCGGGCGCTGGCCCGTCGCCCCGCTCGCGCGAGCGCTGTTCGACTTCACCCGCCGTTGCACCGACCGGGACATCGTGCGTTCGGCGCTGGCCGAGGTCGTCCAACGCGGGTGCTGCACCCCCGCGGAGCTGGCGGTCGAGCTGGCCGCCGGCAGCTCGCGGGGCCGCGCCCTGTCCCACGAGGTGCTCGAGGAGGTCAGCGACGGCGTCCGCTCGGTCGCTGAGGCGCGCGCCCGCGAACTGGTGCTGTCGAGCACCCGCCTGCCCCC
>CAXTTN010000124.1:0-14620 GCA_964247105.1 uncultured Pseudonocardia sp. | reverse complement strand
CACGCCTCTACGACGGGTCCGGCCGCTTCGTCGCCTCTCCCGACGCCTGGTTCGACGAGGTCGGCCTGGCCTGGGAACTCGACTCACACGAGTGGCACCTCAGCCCCGCCCACTACGACCGGACCCTCGACCGCCGCGGCGTCATGACCTCTGCCGGCATCCTGGTGCTGCCCGTGCAGCCCGGAAAGCTGATCAAAGCCGGCCGGGAGGCCCTGGCCACGCTGGAGCGAACGTACGCGGAGGCGGCGAAGCGCCCGAGACCCCCACTCCATGCCGTCCCCGCCCCTTCCCCCTGAACGAGTGGCACTTTCGTTGCATAGGTTCAGACGAGAGTGCCACTCGTCAGAGGGTGGGGGGAGCGCTGCGGAGGAGGCGGGGCAGCAGCTGCGCGCCGGGGCCGCGGTCGGCCACGCGGTCGTCGGGGTTGTAGAGCTTGCAGCGCTGCAGGCTCAGGCAGCCGCAGCCGATGCAGGAGTCCAGGCCGTCGCGCAGGGCGACCAGGGCCTGGATCTGCTCGTCGAGGCGGCCCCGCCACGCCCGGGACAGCCGCGCCCAGTCGGCCTTGGTGGGGGTGCGGCCGTCGGGGAGGCGGTCGAGGCCCTCGCGCACCTCGTCGAGCCCGACGCCGATCGTCCGGGCCGCGCGGATGAACGCCAGCCGGCGCAGCACCGAGCGCTCGTAGCGGCGCTGGCCGCCCGAGGTCCGCGTCGTGCGCAGCAGGCCCTCCCGCTCGTAGTAGCGCAACGCCGACGGCGGGAAGCCGCTGCGGTGGGCGACGTCGCCGATGGTGAGCAGGTCGCGCGCGTCCATCGTCCTCCTTGACCTCAACCTGACTTCAACTTGCACGGTAGTCCCATGACACCCTCCGTCGCCATCGTCACCGGGGCCGGGACCGGCTTCGGGCTGGCCCTCACCGCCGCGCTCGCCGACCGCGGCACCTCCGTCCTCGCCTGCGCCCGCGACGCCGACCGCCTCCGCACCGCGACGGCGGGCCTGCCCGGCGTCACCGCCCTCCCGGGCGACATCACCGACCCCGCCTTCCGCCGCCGGCTGGTCGAGGCGTGCCCGGGTTCGCTCGACCTCCTCGTGCACAACGCGGGCGAGCTCGGCCCGTCGCCGCTGCCGCGCCTGGCCGACCACCCCCTCGACGCCCTGCGCGCCGTCCTCGAGACCACGGTGCTCGCCCCGCTCGCGCTCACCCAGCTCGCGCTGCCGCTGCTGCGCCGCTCCGACCGCGGCACGGTCGTGACGCTCAGCTCGGACGCCGCCGTCGAGGCCTACGCGGGCTGGGGCGGGTACGGCGCCGCGAAGGCCGCGCTCGACCGCCTGGCCGCCGTCCTCGCCGTCGAGGAGCCGCAACTGCGCGTGTACGCGTTCGACCCCGGCGACATGCGCACGGCCATGCACCAGCTCGCGTTCCCCGGCGAGGACATCAGCGACCGCCCGGAGCCGGGGACGGTCGTGCCGGAGTTCCTGAAGCTGGTCGACGGCCGCCCCGCGAGCGGCCGCCACCGGGCCGCGTCGTGAAGCCCTTCGTTCTGCCACCCGAGCTGGAGGCCGACGCCCCGCCGCCCACCCGCGACGGCGTGCGCCTGCTCGTGGCGCGGCCCCGCCGCCCGCTCCGCCACGCGCGCTTCACCGACCTCCCCGACGCCCTGCGCCCGGGCGACCTGCTCGTCGTCAACACCTCCGACACCGAGCCGGCCGCCGTCGACGGCCACCGCGACGGCCGGCCGGTGGTGCTGCACGTCTCCGGGCCGCTGCCGGGCCACGACCACGTCGTCGAGCTCCGCACCCCCGACGGCCGCCGCGTGCTCGACGCGCGGGCCGGCGAGCGGGTCCGGCTCCCCCGCGGCGTCACCGCGGAGCTGGTCGGCGCGCTCGGGACGGGCAACCGGCTCTGGCGCGCCCGCATCCCCGTCGAGGGCGGGGTGCCGCGCTGGCTCGCCGCCGTCGGCCGGCCGGTCCACTACTCCCACCTGCGCGGCCGCCCGCCGCTCG
Source organism: uncultured Pseudonocardia sp. (assembly GCA_964247105.1). Classification (GTDB taxonomy): domain Bacteria; phylum Actinomycetota; class Actinomycetes; order Mycobacteriales; family Pseudonocardiaceae; genus Pseudonocardia. The sequence continues at coordinate 12,619 of CAXTTN010000124.1, read as the reverse complement.
CGGAGTTCCGCACGCTGTTCGCCGTGCCGACGCCGGAGTTCGCCAGCGCCGAGATGCCCAGCGCCGCGCGGCCCTTCACCCCGGCGGTGGTGGAGCGGCTGGCGGCCCGCGGGATCGGGATCGCCCGGCTGGTGCTGCACACCGGCGTCTCCTCATTGGAGGCGGGCGAGCGGCCGCAGCCCGAGCGGTACCGCGTACCCGCCGAGACCGCCGACGCCGTCAACGCGGCACGCGGCCGGGTGATCGCCGTCGGGACGACCGTGACGCGGGCGCTGGAGACCGTCGCCGACCCGGACGGAACGGTGCACGCCGGCGAGGGCCTCACCGACCTCGTGCTCGGCCCGGACCGCCCGGCCCGCACCGTCGACGGGCTGATCACCGGATGGCACGAACCGCAGGCCTCCCACCTGCTGCTGCTGGAGGCGGTGGCCGGGTCCCGGCTGGTCGAACGCGCGTACGCGGCCGCGGTGGCGCACGGCTACCGCTGGCACGAGTTCGGCGACTCCTGCCTGCTGCTGCCCGCCGGCCGCAGGACGTGACCGTCCGACGCAAACGGCCGCGAGCGGCCCGGACGGACGAACGGCCGCTGCGCTGCGCCGACAGGCAGAAGTTCCCCTTGTCGGGAGGTAACGCTCTCTCGTAGGGTCCTGCCCGGCGTCACGATCCGATTACGAGGGCAACCCCCCACGGGACTCCCCACCCGGGCCCTCGCGAAAGGATCGCTCCCCTTGCGCTGAAGGGTCAGGTTCGTGGCAGGACACCGCTCTCCCCGTGGTCGTCGTGCGCGCCGCACCAGTGAGATGGTGCCGGCGCGTCACCTGACGGCCCCGGGCCCGGCACCGGCAGCACCGTCGCTGCGCACCGCCGTGATCGCGTCGGCGGCCGCCGTCGGCGCGGTGGCGACCGGTACCTTCACCGCGCTCGTCCCCACCCCCGGTGACGGCACCGCGACGACCGCATCCGCCGACGAGGCGCCGGTCAGCCCCGCCCTCGCGGCCATGTCGCTGCGCATCCCGAGCACCGCGAAGGCCGTGGGCACGCTGACGCTCGTGGACGGCGGCTTCGCCGCGGCCGACGACCACCTCGCGTCCCTGGGCAAGGCCTCCGACCTGGCCGCGAAGCTGGCCAAGCAGCTCGCCGACCAGCAGGCCGCCCAGGCCGAGAAGGACCGGATCGACGCGATCGTCGACAAGGGCGGCGTCGACGGGTGGATCGCCGAGGCCCTGCGGATCCTCGACCTCCCCCAGACGCTCGCGCCTGGTGTCAGGCGGATCGTGATGGCCGAGTCGGGCGGCAACCCGCACGCCATCAACAACTGGGACGCCAACGCGCGGCGCGGCACCCCGTCGCAGGGCCTGATGCAGACGATCCCGTCGACGTTCCACCACTACGTGGCCCCCGAGCTCGCCGACCGGCCCGTCACCGACCCGGTCGCGAACATCACCGCGGGGGTCAGCTATATGATCGCCAACTATGGAGTGGACACCGTCGCGGCCGGCGGCCGGTCCAACGGCTACGGCGGGTACGTCGGGTACTGACTCGTGACGGCAACCCGGTCGGCCCTTCCCTCGCCGCCGGCCCCCGCCGCCACCAGCACATATCGCCCAGAACTCCAGGGCCTGCGCGCGCTCGCCGTCACGCTCGTCGTCGCGTACCACGTGTGGTTCGACCGCGTGTCCGGCGGCGTCGACGTCTTCCTGATCGTCTCGGGCTTCCTGCTCACCGGCCAGCTCTACCGGGCCGCGCAGCGCAACCGGCTCAACCTGCCGCAGCGCTGGAGCCGCACCCTGGTGCGGCTGTTGCCGTCGATGGCGACGGTGCTCGTCGGCACCGTGATCGCCGGGGCGCTGATCCTGCCCGAGGGCCGGTGGCACCAGACCGTGCGCGAGATCGTCGCGTCGGTGCTGTTCCTGGAGAACTGGCAGCTCGCGGCCGATTCGGTGGACTACGCGGCGCGCAGCAACACCACCAGCGTCGTGCAGCACTTCTGGTCGCTGTCGATCCAGGGGCAGTTCTTCCTGCTGTGGCCGATCGTCGTGGCGCTGGTCGCGATGGCCGCGCGACGCTCCCCGCTGCACACCCGCCTGACGGTCGTCTCGGCCGTGGTGTTCGCCGCGTCGCTCACGTACTCCGTCGCGCTGACGATCACCGACCAGCCGCTGGCCTACTTCCACTCGCTCACCCGGGTCTGGGAGTTCGCGCTCGGCGCGCTGCTCGCGCTGTGGATCGACCGCATCGCGCTGCCGATGTGGGCACGGCTGGCGGCGGGGTGGATCGGCGTGGTCGCGCTGGTCGCCTGCGGCCTGGTGATCGAGGGCGTCGACGTCTTCCCCGGCTACGCCGCACTCTGGCCGACGGGCTGCGCGGTGCTCGTCCTCGTCGCCGGTCACACGCGCTCGCCGTGGGCGGTCGACCGCATCCTCGCGAGCCGGCCCGCGCGCTACGTCGGCGACATCAGCTTCACGCTCTACCTGTGGCACTGGCCGGTGCTGATGCTCTACCTGTCGGGCCGCGACCAGAACTCGGTCGGCCTCCGCGGCGGCCTGCTCATCGTCGGCCTGTCGCTCCTCCTCGCCGTGCTGACGCACCACCTCGTCGAGAAACCGCTCATCGCGCGGTCGTTCGGCGTGCGGGGTGGGGTCAGGATCGCCGCGCTGTTCGCCGCGATCGTCCTGGTGATGGCGGGCGGCTGGCAGGTGGAGAGCATGCTGCGGGCGGTCCCCAGCGGCGTGGTCGGGGACGCCCAGCATCCCGGCGCGATGGCGCTGACCACCGGGCCCGTTCCCGCGGCGCCCCTGATCCCGACGGCGGTCTCCGTCCTCGACGACTGGGACAACGAGACCGACTGGACGTGCGCCCCGATGAGCACGTTCCCGACGTCCAACGTGTGCACGCAGCCGGTGCAGGCCCCGACGAAGCGCGTGGTGATCGTCGGCGACTCGCACATCCAGCAGTTCGGCGCGGCCCTGCGCCCGATCGCCGAGAAGTACCACTGGCAGCTCATCTCGCTGCTGCGCGGCGCCTGCCCGTTCTCGACGGCGTCGGAGACCGATCCGAACCAGCCCGGATGCGTCGAGTGGAACGACGCGGCCGTGGCGGAGATCGCCCAGCTCAAGCCGGACGCCGTGGTCACCCTCGCCTCCCTGGACGTGCTGCCCGGCCTCAAGGAGCGCACGCCGGCGGGTTTCCCCGCGCAGTGGAAGCGGGTCACCGACCTGGGTATCCCCGTGCTGGCCGTGCGCGACAACCCGCGGTTCGACTTCTCCATGCCCGACTGCGTCCAGATGAACGGGCTCGACTCGGCCCGGTGCGTCGTGAACCGGGCCGACCTCTACGCGGCGGTGCCGCCCTACGAGCAGGTGCCCGGCGTGCCGAAGGGCGTGACGTTCCTCAACACGGCAGAGGACATCTGCACCGCCACCGCCTGCCCCCCGGCGATCGGCAACGTGCTGGTCTACCTGGACAACAACCACCTGACGCGCAGCTACGCCACGTCGATGGCGGGGCGGATCGAGAGCCAGGTCGTCGCCGTCGTCGGCCGGTAGGTCCTATCCGACGGGCCGGGCGCGCTGCCCGCCCACCGCGACGACGTCGCCGAGCTTCAGCTGCGCGCCGCGCCGGTTCTCGACGCGCCCGTTGAGCTGCACCTCGCCCGCCTCCAGCAGCGCCTTCGCGTGCCCGCCGTGCTCGGCGAGGCCGGCGAGCTTGAGGAACTGGCCGAGGCGGACCGGGCTCTCGGCGATCGGGACGTCCAGGATCTTCACCGTCACCACGGTAGAGGCAGCTGGTCGCGGAAGAACCCGCCCGTCGGACCGTCGTCGGGCAGCGTCGCGGCCCACACCACCCCGACCGCGCTCTCCTCGACGCTGCGCGCACCCATCCCCTCGGCTCCGGGCCAGGTGGCGGTGAGGCCCGGGCAGACGGCGTTGACCAGCACCGGGGTGGCGGCCAGCTCGGTGGCGAGCGTGCTGGTCAGCGCGTTCAGGGCGGCCTTGCTGATGCCGTAGGACGCCGCCGCGCCGCCGCGGGCCCGCAGGCCGAAGGCCGGGTCCTCGTGGGAGCCCGCCCCGCTGCTCACGTTGACGATGCGCGGCGAGGGGCTGCGCAGCAGCAGCGGGAGGAGCGCCTGCGTGAGCCGCCAGGCTCCGAAGAGGTTGGTCTCCAGCACGCCGCGGGCGGCGTCGAGATCGGCGCCCGAGGCCGTCTCGGTCCAGTCGACGTACGCGGCCGCGTTGTTGACGAGCACGTCGAGCCGGGTGAGCGACGCGGCGGTGGCCTGCACGCTCGCCGGATCGGTGATGTCGAGGCCGACGGGCAACGCGGACACCCCGTCACCGAGCTCCTTCGCGGTCGCCGCCGCAGCCTCGGCGTCGCGTGCGGCGATCACGACCCGGCGTCCCCGCGCGGCGAGCTGCCGCGCCACCTCGCGTCCGAGGCCGTGGGCGGCACCGGTGACCAACACCATCTCGTCCATGCGGGCAAAGTAACGGACCGTTCCGTACCATTCAACCCGTGCGACTGGACCGGGAGACCCGCGAGCACCGGATACTCGACACCGCCGCCCGGCTCTTCTACGCCCGCGGGGTGCACGAGGTGGGCATGGACGAGCTGGTGGCCGAGACCGGGCTCGGCAAGGCGACGGTCTACCGCCTGTACCCGACGAAGGACGCCCTCATCGGCGCCTACCTGTCGCGGTTGTCCGGTGAGATCCTCGCGCTGGTCGACGCCGATGCGGCGCGCGAGCCGCGGGAGGCCCTGCACGCGGTGGTGGACGCCGTCGGCGCCGACCTCGGCCGTCCGGAGTTCCGGGGCTGCGCCTTCCACAACGCCAGCACCGAGTTCGACGACCCGGGCCACCCCGCGCGGGCCGCGGCCCGCGACCACCGTGCCGCGCTGCACGCGCGGTTCGTCGCGCTGGCCGGGCGGATGCTGCCTCCCGAGCGGGCCGCGCTGCTCGGGTCACGGCTCGCCGTGCTCGTGGACGGGGCCTACACCAGCGCCGCCCACCTGGGTCCCGGCGGGCCCGCCGCCGCGGGGCTGGCGCTCGCGCACGAGCTGGTGGACGCCGATGCGTGAGGTGGAGGTGACATCACGGTCGGAGTTGCGGTCGTGGCTCGCCGCCCACCACGCCGACAGCCCGGGGATCTGGCTGGTCACGTGGAAGAAGGGGCGCGGCCCGCACGTCCCCTACGACGACGTCGTCGACGAGGCGCTGTGCTTCGGGTGGGTCGACAGCCGGCCGGGCACGGTCGACACCGACCGCAGCCGCCGCCTGCTCACCCCGCGGCGCCCCGGCAGCAACTGGTCGCGCGTCAACAAGGCGCGGGTCGCCCGGCTCACCGGAGCCGGGTTGATGGAGCCGGCCGGGCTCGCCGTCGTCGACACCGCGCAGCGGGACGGGAGCTGGACCGCGCTCGACGCCGTCGAAGACCTGGTCGAGCCCGACGACCTGCGCGCCGCGCTCGACGCCGAGCCCGGCGCCCGGCCGAACTGGGACGGCTTCCCGCGCTCGACCCGGCGGGCCATCCTCGAGTGGATCCTGGGCGCGCGCACGCCCCCGACGCGGGCCCGCCGGATCACCGAGACCGCGACGCAGGCCGCGGCGGGCATCCGCGCCAACCAGTGGCGGCAGCCGAGGGGCTGAACCCGGGCTGTGCCCGCCTCGCTCCGCCGCGCCGGGCTACGCCGACGCGCCGAGGAGGTCCTCGGCGAACGCGGTGTGGGTGACGAGGGCGTCGAGGTAGCCGCCGCGCAGGGCGGCGCGGGCGGCGGAGACCTTCTCGCGGCCGTAGGCGATGCCGATCACCTCGGGGATGCGGCGCAGCTGGTGCGGGTTGATCGCGATGATCCGCCTGCCGAGCGCCGTGGCCACCGGCCTGCCGTCGGCGTCGAGCAGCACGCCGGAGAGGTCGGCGTGCACGCGGCTGCGACGGACGAGCTCCCGTTCGGGGCCGGTCAGCGCGTCGTAGAGGGTGGAGCTGGGCGGGTTCCACCCGCCGACCCCGATCACCGCCTTGGTGACGGTGTCGAAGCGGGCGAACGCGTCGACCAGCTGCTCCTGCCGGGCGAGGGCCCGCGCGGCGGCCGCGTCGCTGACGATCATCGGGGCGTAGAACACCGACGACGGGGCGCCGGCCCGGCGCGCGACGTCGCGGACCAGCTCGGTGGCGCTGACCTCCACGTCGGGCCGCGTGAGCGCCCCGGTCAGCTGGACGACCCGACCGACGGTGAGCCCGCGCAGGTGCGTCGCCATCTCGAGCACGGCCCGTGACCAGCCGAGCCCCAGGACGTCCTCGGGCGTCGCGATCTCGGCGAGCAGCGTGGCGGCCACCTCCCCGAGCTGGCCACGCACCGTGGCGTCGTCGCCGGTGGAGGTACTGACGACGACCGCGTGACGGAGGCCGAAGCGCTCCCGGAGCCGGTCGCCGAGCGCGAGGTCGACCGTGCCCGGGCCGGTGATCGTGATGGAGACCAGGCCGCTCGTGCGCGCGAAGTCGAGCAGGCGGGCGACCTTGAACCGGCTGACGCCGAACTCCGCGGCGATCTCGCTCTTCGATCGGTCGTCGAGGAAGAAGCGGCGGGCGACGCGGGTGGCCATCACCGTCTCGTCCGTTCTGGCGCTCATATGTGCACTTCTCTCCGACGTCGACGACAGATGTGCGGCGCGAGCCTAGCATTGACTCTCACAGCTGAGCGCTCGTTTGAGCAGAGGAGTACCCGTGGCAACGATGCAGGTGAGCGTGCTCCGCGGCATCGGCGACGTCGCCGTCGAGGAACGCGAGATCCCCCGCCCGGGGGTCGGCGAGGTGCTGGTCGAGATCCGGTCGGTGGGCGTCTGCGGCTCGGACGTGCACTACTTCGAGCACGGTCGCATCGGGCCCTACGTGGTCGAGACGCCACTGGTCCTCGGCCACGAGGCCGGCGGCGTCGTCGCGGCCCTGGGTTCGGGCGTGCGGACCCTCGAGGAGGGGCAGCGGGTCTCGATCGAGCCCGGCATCCCCTGCCGGTCCTGCGTGCAGTGCCTCTCCGGGCACTACAACCTCTGCCCCGACGTGCGGTTCTTCGCGACGCCGCCGCACGACGGCGCGTTCGGCCAGTACGTCGTCATGCCCGCGGCCTTCGTCTACCCCGTGCCCGACGGCGTCACCGACGACGCGGCCGGGCTGGTGGAGCCGCTGTCGGTGGGGGTGTGGGCGTGCCGGCGCGCCGGCGTCACCCCGGGAACGCGGGTGCTCGTCACCGGCGCCGGGCCGATCGGGCTCATCGCCGCGCAGACCGCCCGCGCGTTCGGGGCCGACACCGTCACCGTCACCGACGTGAACCCGCACCGGCTCGCGCTGGCCCGCCGCCTCGGCCTCACCACCATCGACGTCACCGCGACGTCGCCGGCCGACGCCGGGATCGAGCCCGACGTCCTCATCGAGTGCTCCGGCAACGCGCGGGCCACCTGGGACGCGGTGTCCACCGTCGCGCGCGCGGGGCGGGTCGTCCTGGTCGGGATGGGCGGCGACGAGGTCCGGCTGCCGCTCTCCTCCGTGCAGGACCGCGAGCTCGTCATCACCGGCGCCTTCCGCTACGCCAACACCTGGCCGACCGCGATCGAGCTGGTCGCGTCCGGGCGGGTGGACCTGGACGCGATGGTCACCGGGCACTACGCCCTGGACGAGGTGGCCTCCGCGTTGACGGCGTCGCGGTCGGACCCGACCATGATCAAGGCCATCGTCACCCCCTGAGGTGAGCGCGGCAGGCGGTCAGTTCCGCCCCCGCAGCTGGCAGGTGACGCGGCGTCCCGACACGGTGGCGGGCGTCAGCTGGGCCGTGTAGGCGTAGACGGCGGTGTCGACGGGCACCCGGTGCACGGTGGTGAACGGGGTCTGCATCGTGGTGGCGGCCGAGGAGTAGTCCACACCCTCGGGACCGACGGGTAGCTCCTCCCATTCCACCCGAACCGCGACCGGGGGGTCCACCCGGCCCACGGCCCGGCACGTCAGGGCGTACTCGTCGTAGAGCTGCCTCGCGCCCCAATGCGCCTGCTTGTCCTCCAGGTCCGCCCGGTTGGCGGGGATGCTCCCCGACCACCGGTCGTCCGGGCCGTCAACCTCCCACTCCGACAGCAGATCCCCGTCCGGGTCGACGCGCGGGGAGTCGGGCCGGGTCGCTACGAGGCCGGAGCGGTGGGCGTCGCCCGAGGTCTCCGCCTCGGCCACTGCGGACACGAGGAAGGTCGTGCAGCAGAGCACGGCGAGCGAGCCCACGGCCGTGACCCCCCTGCGCAGCGATGACGTCGTTCCTGGCATGCCGGGTCTCCCCCCACGATCTGGTCGGTGACGACCACGACGCTAGGGCTCGGCCGGGACGTCGGACCGGCTCGCGGTGTGCGGAGGGGTCGCCCGGGCTTCCCGTCCGTGCACACCGACGCGTCACGTCGACCGGGCCAGGGGTCCGAGCTGCGCGGCGAGGTCGGCGGCCGACACCAGCCGCACGACGGAGTGGTCCAGGTCGTTCGGGTACAGGGCGTAGGCGGTGGCTCCCGGCGTGGCCGGTCGATCCCCGCGGACGAGCATCAACAGGTCGGCGGCTGCGGGCTGGGACTCGGAGCCGTCGCCGTCGGAACCCCCGGCCAGCCGGGCCGCGAAACCGGCGGTGTCCTCGCCGGCACGCCGGGCGAACCGCGTGACCCGGGCGCCGTCGCGGAGCAGGACCTCGTCGGCGCGCCCCGCCGCGTGCCAGCGGCCCAGCTCACCGAGCGTGACGCGGCTCCCGGCGCGGAAGCCCTCCTCCAGCGCCGAGACGAGCACCACCATGGCGTTGCTGTGCCGGAACAGCGAGTGGTCGTCGCCGCTGACCCGCGCCGAGACGTCGAGCCAGCGCATCGTCCGTTCGGCGATGTCGACCACGAACGGCACCGTGACCTTGCCGGGACCCGTCAGGTCGAAACGCTGCTCGACGCTGCGGGGGTCGAAGACGGGACCGACGTCCGGCCGGTCGGCCCGGAGCATGAAGCCCGCGAACGCCTCGGCCATGTCGGTGAACGGCACGTTGTTGAAGCTCAGCACCGCCGCGACGACGTAGCGGACGCCGGACTCGCCCAACAGGTCCAGGTCGAGGTCGATGAACTCCGACGCCCCCAGCGGCGGGGGCGCGCTGGTGAGGTCGCCGGAGTGGACGGCGCCGGGGAAGGTCAGGCTGGTGTAGTCGCACTTCCCGACGTGGGCCCAGTCCGCGGCGTGGAAGGACGCCGACAGGTCCAGGTCGACGCGCGGGCCCCCGGCGTTCTCCGTCCAGTGGCAGAACAGCCGCAGGTGCCGCCCCTCGGGCACCGGCACGGTGCTGCCCCTCCCGAGGGTGACCAGGGCTCGCGCCATGGTGCGCTCACCGAACGGCAGGGTCAGGTGGTCGAGGCCCGCGTCGAGCACGGCCCGGGGTGCGCGCGGCAGCGCCGCCGCCCGCCGGAGCATCTCGCCGGTGAGCGCCGCCGCCACCCGGGCCACGACCGCGGCCGGCAACGGGGGGCGGTGGTCGGCCACGATGTGCGGCGCCGACGTTCCGGCGGGATGGAACACCCGCGCGCGACGCGCGACCGCCCGGGTGCGCAGCGCCCCGAGCGCGGAGAGCACCACCGCGGGAGCCACCCGCGGCAGCCCCGCGACGAGCGCGTCGAGCACGGCGTCGACCTCGCCGGGGTCGTGGGCCAGCCGCAGCAGGTGGTCGAGCCTGCGCACCAGCTCCCCGGGCCGGTCCCGCACCGCCGCCACCGCGGCGACGACGTCGCCCCGGGCCAGCGATTCCTCGACGGCCCGGGCCCACGGCACCACGACCGCCCGGCCCTCGACCACGTCCACACCGGACGTGGCGGCGGCCGCGGCGAGCTCCCGGGGACGGCGGTGCAGGTCGGTGCCCCGCAGCACGGCGAACGCCGTCGCGACCGCCGGGAAGCGGGCGGCGTGCTCCCCCGGGTGCAGCTTCTCCCCCGCGGCGATCCAGGCCCGGCGGTGCCGGCGCATGTCGTCGACCAGTGCGACCGGCCCCCTCCGCTCCAGCAGGCGGAGCAGGCTCCTGCGCAGCGGGCGGCTCACCGATGCCATCGGGGGCCGGTCGACCAGCGTGGCGCTGCCCCCGGAACGGACGGCGAGCACCCGCAGCACGTCGGTGGCCGTGTCCACGAGCGCGGCGGCGCGCTCGAACCCGCCGTCGTCGGCAGGCCCCTCCAGCAACCACGCGATCAACCGGGCCTTCGGCTCCCGCCCGCGCACCTCCGTGGGGAGCCGGGCGAGGTCGTCGCGAGGCATGCCGTCGAGCAGGGCGACCAGGTCGAGATCGTCGTCGGGGGTGAGCGCCCCGGTCCGGGCCAGCAGGCCGGCCAGCTCGGCAGCGGCGTCGGCGCCGCGGTCGGCACCGAGCCGGAGCACCCGCCACCGGTTGGGCAGGAACGCCCGGTCCGTCGCGGGCGGCCGGTCACGCGACGGGCGGAGGAACGGGTCGTCGAGCGCGATGCGCCGGTGGCAGATCGGGCAGGCCGAGAAGTCGCTCCCGTCGAAGCACGCCGAGCAGACGAGGTGCCCGCACGGGTTCACCGGTGCGACCGATCCGTCCCGGCCGCACAGCACGCACGGGAGCATCGGCTGCTGGAAGTACAGCGACAGCACCCGCTCGCAGTAGAAGGCGAAGGTGTCGGCCGGGGTGCCGTCGGGGAAGTTCCGGAAGAGCGGGACGTGCGGGGAATCGGCACCCAGCAGCGCGTCGCACGCGGTGAGGATGTCGGCGCCCACGTCGCGCAGGTCGGCCGGGCCGAGGCTCGACAGGCCCGCCCGCAGGGGACCGGAGAGCAGCCAGCCCCGGTCGAGCAGGTCGGTCTCGAGCAGCTCGACACCGGGCCCGACCCCCGTGCTGGGCCCGGAGGCGGCGTCGGGCAGGTAGACGACGCCGAGCCGGCGGAGCAGCACGTCGGCAACGCCGCGTCGCCCCGCCGTCGGTGCACCAACGGGCATGGCTTCTCCAGCACGGACGGCGGACAGGGGAAGCGGGGCCGGAGAGTGCAGGCGCTGGGTTTGCCCAGGAAGGGAGGGGGAGGAAGCACCTGCGGGTGCCGGCCCCGCCGCGACCGAGCCTGCCGCGGAGCGGAGGGCACGTCCGGTCACAACGAGGCCGATCGGGGACCGGTCGTTCCCACCTGCGCAGCTTCAGGCGGGTGGCAGCCGTCCCGGACTCAGCTGGTCACACGGGTCGTAGCCCAGGTCGGACAGCCCGAGGACCCGGCTGATCCGCCGATCGCGCTTCAGGAAGCGGTCGCGTTCCCGCTCGGAGCCGAACACCGAGAACCACAGCCCGTCGTCGCAGGGGTAGGTGCCCGAGTTCCTCAGCTCGCCGCCCGATCGGCCGCAGAACACCCGGCCGACGACCTGGAACTTGATCCTGTCCCCCATCGGGGTCAGGAGGACCCGTACCTTCATCCACCCACCACCGTTCGAACCGCACGACCTCGTTCCGACTGTGGCGTCCACCACGCCGAACTGGGCAAGGTGCACGTCCGGGCGACATCGCGGCGCCCCTCGTCGCCGACGCAGCGTCGCTAGCGTCCGGTTCGCGGTCGGAACCCGCCGACCCGAACACCGGAAGGTCCTGCCATGGCACGCCTCACCCCCACGCACACCGCGGTGGTCGGATCCTACCGAGCCGTCGAGCGCGGCCCCGGAATGCGGGCCGGCCGTCGGTGGGGACTCCTCATCACCGGTTCCGCCGTGGCCGTGGCGAGCACCACGGTCCTCGCGGTCGCGCATGCCGATGAGCAACCGTCCCCGCAGGTCGCGGTGTCCACCTCGAGCACCGCGACGGGGCCGGATCTCGCGGTGCTCTCCAAGGAGGAGAAGCAGCAGGCGTGGACCGTCACCGATGCGTCGAACCAGACCCTTCGCACCGAGGTCCTGGCCAAGATCGACGAGTCGATCACACTGCTGAGCGAGTACCCGAGTGCCGTCGCGCTGCTCAACCAGGCGAAGACCGGCGTCACCACAAGTCCCGAGCGCGCGGTGGTCGTCACGAACGCCGCGAAGAAGCCGCTGGCGGTGCACGTCTACACCGTGGAGAACGGGACGGTGCGGGTGATCGGCGGTGGGTCGTTCGCCGACGAGGGCGTCAAGGGCGTCATCTCCGCGGCCATGAGGGGACTCTGGAGCCGGGCGAAGACGGTCGACCCGAGGCACCCATCAGTGATCGTCGGTATTCCGTGGCAGAGCCGCAACGAGTACCGGGCGATGGGCGCGTTGATCACTGAAAGCAACGCGGACGCGGTCGTCGCCACGTTCACCTCACAGCCCGTCCCCACGCAGTTCTGAGACCGTCACGAGGCCGCTGGTGTCTCCGGGGGCAGGGCCTCGACGACGTCAGCTCCGCCGCGCCGCCCTGGCACGCGCTCACCTCGCCGGCGGCGGTGCCGTACGGGGTGGTGGCCGCCGTCCTGGTGGCAGCCACTGCTGCGAGTCAGGGCGTACCTCGGACCGAGCCGGCGACCTGCTCACAACCGACAGGAAGGGCCCCCGGAGACACGTCCGGAGGCCCTTCTGTACGAGTAGCGGGGGTAGGATTCGAACCTACGACCTCTGGGTTATGAGCCCAGCGAGCT
>CAXTTN010000123.1:4972-17535 GCA_964247105.1 uncultured Pseudonocardia sp. | reverse complement strand
GTCCAGGTCGGCGCGACTCACACGGCGAGCCTACGGGTCGGTGGACCGGGCCGCCGGTGATCGCCGCACCGGTGCGGCGACGGCCACGTCCGGCGCCCCGTGCGCCCATCCACGATCGGGTGGCCACCGCGCCGTTCGGCTCTCGATCACGCTGTGACCCTTGTCACCACCGGGGGTGCCGGGTAGACAGGGAGCACGGAGAACCGGCAGGCCAAGGGCGGATCGGCGGAGAAGGTCCGTCCCCCCGGCCGGGGATCCCAGCACGAGCAGCAGGTACCCACGCGGAGCATGCCGCGACGAGGCCGAAGCGTCCTGGGTCTGCGTCGAGGGGCGACAACCGCCCCCCGCCGCCGAGACCACCTACAGGGCCCACTGTGCACGCCTGGTCGCCCGCTGACTCGAGCTCTCGGGCGCCGCCCCCGGCAACGGGTGCGGCGCCCGACTCGTGTCCGGGCCTGGCCGAACGGGACCGACGAACGCTCAGGTCCCGGTCGCGCGCAGCGTCGCGAGCATGCGGCCCACCGACTCGGGCCAGCCGAACTGCTCGGCCCTGGTCCGCGCCGCATCCCGGCGGGCGCCCTCCTCCGCCGCGAGCAGGGTCGTCACGCCGGCGGCGAACGCCCTCGGCGAGTCCAGCGCCGCCGCGCCCGAGCCGCCCACGATCTCCGGCAGCGCCGAGCTCGCCGACACCACGACCGGGGTGCCGCTGGCCAGCGCCTCCAGCGCGGAGAGGCCGAACGTCTCGTGGGGGCCGGGCGCCAGCGCGACGTCGGCGGAGGCGAGCAGCCGCGCGAGGCGGGCACGGTCGGGCACGAACCCGAGGAACGTGACGGGGAGCCCGGCGGCCCGGCGTTCGAGCGCGGCCCGCCGCGGGCCGTCACCCGCGACGACGAGCCGCACCCGGTGGCCCTCGGCGCGCAGCCGGGCCAGCGTGTCGACGCTGCGCTCCGGGTGCTTCTCCGGCGACAGCCGCCCACAGTGGACGATCAGGGCCTCGTCGGGGGCGAGCCCCGAGCGCAGGTCCGCGCAGCGGTGGCGCGGGGAGAACGTCGTCAGGTCGACCCCGAGCGGCACCTGCGCGACGTTGCGCGCGCCGATCCGGTCGAACTCCTCGCGGGCGAACGACGTGGTGCACACGACCGTGTCGTAGGCGCTCGCCATCCGCGAGTTGGCCGCGTCGGCGACGCGCCGGGCCGCGGGCGCGGGCAGCAGGAACTGGGCGAGCAACCGGTCGAGCCGCTCGTGGGAGATCACGACGCTCGGCACGCCCCGGCGCTGCGCCCAGCCGCCCAGCCCGCGCAGCGTGAGGCGGTCGGACACCTCGATCGCGTCCGGTCGCAGCCGGTCCAGCAGCCGCGTCACGCGCCACGGGTCGACGGCGCGGTAGCCGCCGGTGCCGGGCAGCCGCGGCGCCGCGACCGTGATCCGCCGGATGCCCGAGGGCAGCGTCTCGTCGGCGCCGCGGCGGCCCGGCACGACCAGCGTCACGTCGTGCCCGCGACCGGCGTAGCCGGCGCCGAGATGGTGCAGCGCGGTGCGCAGGCCGCCGGAGCGCGGGCCGTAGAAGTTCGCGAGCTGGACGATCCGCACGTCAGGCAGCCGCAGCGGCGGCGTCGATCACCTCGGCGTAGTGGGCCAGCAGCTCGTCGCCGACCGTCGACCAGGTCTTGCGCAGCACGGACCGCCGCGCGGACGCGCCGAACCGGGCCCGGCGCGCGGGATCGGTGAGCGCCACCACGGCCTCCCGGAGGGCCACGTCGCCCTCGGGGACGAGGAAGCCGGTGCGGCCGGGCAGGACCAGGTCCAGCGGGCCGCCCGTGTCGGGCGCCACCACCGGCAGCCCGGACGCGAGCGCCTCCTGCACAGCCTGGCAGAACGTCTCGGACGGTCCGGTGTGGACGAACACGTCGAGGGACGCGTAGATCCGGGCCAGCTCGTCGCCGCCGCGGAAGCCGAGGAACGCCGCCCCGGGCAGCAGTTCGCGCAGCCGCTCCTCGTCCGGCCCGTCGCCGACCACCACCAGGCGGGTGCCCGGCACGTCGGCGATCGCGGCGAGGCGCTCCACCTGCTTCTCCGGGGCCAGCCGGCCGACGTAGCCGACCAGCACCCCGCCGCCCAGCTCGCCGCGCAGCGCGTCGTCGCGTTTGGACGGGGTGAAGCGGCTGGTGTCGACCCCACGGGCCCACTGGTGCACCCGCGGCACCCCGCGCGCCCGCAGCGCGGCGGTGGCCCACGTGGACGGGGACAGCGTGCGGTCGGCGAGGCCGTGCAGGCGGCACGTCCAGCGCCAGGCCGCGCGCGCGGTCAGGCCGAGGCCGTAGGAGGAGGCGAACCCGGCCACGTCGGTCTGGTAGACCGCGACCGTCGGGATGCCGAGCCGGCGCGCGGCCGCCAGCCCCCGCGACCCGACGACGAACGGCGCCGCCAGGTGCACCACGTCCGGGGCGAAGCCGCGCAGCGCCGTCAGGATGCGCCGGCTGGGCACCCCGACCGGCATCGACGACACCACCGGAAGGTCGACCGCCGGGATCCGCACCACGCGGGCGCCGCGGTACTCGTCGGGCCCGTCGAGACCGGGGGCGATCACCAGCACGCGGTGACCGGCCGCGGTGAGGTGCTCCACGACCCGGAGCACCGAGTTGGTGACGCCGTTGACCACGGGCAGGAAGCACTCGGAGACGATCGCGACTCGCACGCACCGACGGTGTCGGAGCCGCCGACCCCCGCGCGGTCCCCCGGCTGACGGGGCGCCGAACACCGGGCCAACAGCACGTGCCGGGCCGCACAGTTGGCCCGGTGATCGACAACACGACACCTGCGGGTCGCACCGCCGACACCCGACGCGGTGACTCTCGACTCGGTGACCACGCCGTCCACCCACGCGACTCCGACCCCGGCCGCGCCACCCCCCGAGGAGCACCCGGCCCCGGTGGACCCCGGGCTCCTCTCGCGGGCGCTCGAGGTGGCGGGGCGGCTGGCCAACGACGCCGCGGAGGTGATCACGGCGACCGCGGGCCGGTCGGGGGCCGAGTCCAAGGCCCACCCGTTCGACTGGGTCACCGACACCGACCGCACCCTGGAACGCCACACCCGCCGCGTGCTGGCCGCGGAGTTCCCGGGCATACCCGTCGTCGGCGAGGAGTACGGCTCCGACGCGGGCGCGGCCGAGGCGCCGTACCGCTGGGTGGTGGACCCGGTGGACGGCACCGCGAACTACGTCGCCGGATTCCCGTGGTGCGCCTACAGCCTGGCGCTGGTCGACGCGCACGGCCCGGTGGTGGGGGTGATCGCCGACCCGAGCCGGGCCCAGATCTACGCCGCCGCCCGCGGCCGGGGCGTGCGGGCCAACGGGGTGCCGGTACGGGTGACACCGCGCAGCCCGGTCGGCGGGCTGGTGTGCGCCGAGCTGTCCGTCGATTCGGGCCCGGGCTTCACGCGCGAGGCCGCCGCCGCGCACACCGGCGTCCGGGTGCTGGGGTCGGCCGCGCTCGCGATCACCCAGGTGGCGCTGGGGCACGCCGTCGCGGCCGTGCTCGACCACTTCCAGGAGTGGGACGTCGCGGGCGCGGTGTGCCTGGCGGCGGAGGCGGGGGCGCTCGTCGTCGACGGTGCCGGCCGGCCCGACCCCCTCCCGACGGGCGCGATGCTGGTGGCGGTGCCGGGGGCGCTGGACGCCGTGCTGGGGTGGTGGCGGGCGGCCGTCTGAGTTGCAGCATGGTGGCTTCACTCCAACGGGGTTGGAGTGAAGCCACCGTGCTGCAACCGGCGCCTCAGAGCACCGTCGCGCCGTGGGCGTCGTACTCGACGCCCAGCTGCTCGGCCATGCGCTTCCCGGCGGCCAGCTGGAACGGGCTGATGCCGCCGGGCTGCCAGGGACCCACGCTGCCCGCCGTCAGGGCGTCGGCCGACTTCGGGGGCATCGCGAGCTCCGAGCGCAGGACCGCCACCGGGCGGTCGGCGACGGCGAACCAGTCCAGGCCCAGGAAGTCGGTGCTGCCCGCGCAGAGCGCCCCGCGGCGCAGGGCGTCACCGAGCCGGTCGGTCATGCCGGCGCGGGAGAGGTGGCCGCGGTCGGCCTCGAAGAGCCCCGCCCCGCGCGCCAGGTAACCCGTCTCGAACAGGCTGACGACCATCGCCAGCAGGCTGAACGCGCGCGGGTCGTCGTTGGCGCGGGCGATGAACCCGAACACCTCGATCTCGTTCTCGACCGTCGTGCCGTAGTCGGCGAGCACGTGCACCCAGTCGTGCTGGGCGAGCAGCGGCGGCGCGGAACCGGGCAGGCCGGGGGTGACGAAGCCACGGGAGAGGTAGAAGTCGTGGACGCCGCGCCCGATCGTGCCCTGGTCCAGTTCCGCGAGCGACGCCCAGCGCTCGGCGAGCACCGGGTCGTCGGGCGCGGCGTCCCAGGCCTGCGCGAGGGCCTGGCTGGTGTGCAGGCTGCGCGCGGAGCCCTCCAGGTAGCCGTTGCGCTCGAAGTCGACGGCCGCCATGCCCAGGCTGCCGTGGGCGAACGAGCGCGCCACCGACACCAGGTCGTCGGAGACGCCCAGCTCGTCGGCGAAGGCCGCCACCCGCTCGCTGACCTCGGCCGGGATCGGCGTCAGCACCATCTCGCCGAGCACCATGAGCTGCACGATCCGGCTGCGGAACGCCAGGTTGCGCCGCGCCAGGCCCTCGGCGAACTTCCGCGCCGTGACCGGTGACGCACCGGTGGCCGGTGAGCGCGCGCATCAGTGCCTCGAACAGCAGGCGTTGGATCTCGGTCAGGCCACCCGGCCCGGTCGCGGCGGAGACGAAGCCCCGCATGACGAATCCGGCTTCGGCGGCATCGGGCGGTACGAGCAGGACGTGCTCGTCGGACGGCAGCGGAACGGCCATGGCAACACTGTAATCACCGCGCGCGGCGGCGGCGAAGCCAGCGGGACCACGGCACCGCGATCGCCCACACCACCACCACGGCCACGCCGAGCGGCAGCAGCCCGGCCAGCGCGCTGCGCCCGGCGACGCGCACGAGATCGGGGTTGGTGACGTCGTACTCGACGGCCACGATCGTGCCCGGCTCCAGCCCGCGCGGGTAGAAGACGCCAAGCTCAGGGGTGTGCGCCTGACCGTCGGCCGCGGTGAACTGCACGAGCGTGCGCAGGAAGGTGGAGCCGTCGAGCACCTGGGCCTGGGCCACGGCCCGGTCGGCGGAGATCGTGCGGTCGTCGAGCGCGGCGCCGATCAGGGCGTACCCGGCCAACAGCGTGAGCACCACCGCGAACCCGACCACGATCCGCGGGGCCGCCCGCGAGACGGCCCGGGCGGCGGGCAGGACCAGCTCGGCCAGCTCGTCGACGGCCCGGGTGGTCACCCACCCGATCCTAGCCGGGTGTGTCCGGCGCCTCCCGGGCCGGACGCGCACTCGCGCCTCGCGCCTCCTACTCTCGGAAAGGTGACGATCGCCCCGCTACCGACCGGGTTGGGCGTGCGAACCAGGCTCGTCGACGACCCGGGCCGCCTGATCGACCTGTTGCCCGACGACCGCAGCGTGTCGTGGGTGCGGGGGCAGGACGGGCTCGTCGGGTGGGGCGAGGTGGCGCGGTTCACCGCGTCGGGGCCGGAGCGGTTCGCCGAGGCCGACCGCTGGTGGCGGGCGTTCGCGTCCCGCCTGGAGGTCGACGACGAGGTCGGGACGCCCGGCTCCGGGCCGGTCGCGTTCGCCAGCTTCGCCTTCGCCGACACCTCCCCCGGCTCGGTGCTCGTCGTGCCGCGCGTGCTGGTGGGCCGCCGGGGCGGCCGGGCGTGGGTCACCGAGTTCTCCGGCGGCGACTCCGCGATGCGCTCGGTGACGCCGGTCCGCCCCAGCGGCACGCTGCGCTACGCCGACGGCGACCTCTCCGCCGACCGCTACCGCGGCGCCGTCGCCGAGGCCGTGCGCCGCATGAAGGCGGGCGAGCTGGGCAAGGCCGTGCTCGCCCACGATCTCCTGGCCATCGGCGAGGAGCCGCTCGACGCCCGCTTCCTGCTCGCTGGGCTGGCCCGCCGCTACCCGACGTGCTGGTCCTACGCCGTCGACGGCCTGGTCGGCGCCACCCCGGAGCTGCTGGTGCGGCGCACGGCGGGCACCGTCCAGTCGCGGGTGCTCGCCGGCACGGCCTGGCCGGGCGAGGGGCGCGACCTCACCGCGCTGCTGCTCGGCTCGGCCAAGGACCGCCACGAGCACGCCCTGGCCATCGACTCCCTCGCCGACGCCCTGCGCCCGCTCTGCGCCCAGCTCGACGTGCCCGCCACGCCGTCGGTGATCACCCTGCACAACGTCTCCCACCTGGCCAGCGACGTGCACGGCAAGCTCCTCGTGGAGAACCCGGCGTCGCTGCTGGAGCTGGCCGCGGCCGTGCACCCGACGGCCGCGGTCGGCGGCACCCCGCGCGCGGCGGCCGTCGCGCTGATCGCCGAGCTGGAGGGCATGGACCGCGGGCGCTACGCGGGGCCCGTCGGCTGGGTCGACGGCGACGGCGACGGCGAGCTGGGGATCGCGCTGCGGTGCGCCCAGCTCGACGGGCCGGTCGCGCGCCTGTTCGCCGGGTGCGGGGTGGTTGCCGAGTCCGATCCCGACACCGAGGTGCGCGAGGCCGCGGCGAAGATGACGGCCGTCCGGGACGCGCTGGAGGACGGCGGGTCCGCGTAACGGGCAAACTGTCACTGTCCGGGTGTATCCATGACCGGACGGGGAGGGGTGTCCGATGGCCGGGATCCAGGCACGGATCGATGCACTGCTGGGCGAGCGGCGCAGCCGGCTGCCCCAGGTCGAGGCCGAGCTGGAGCGGTGGGGCCGGGTCGGCGAGCACCTGGATCAGCTCACCGGCGCCCTCGACGAGCTGCGGGAACACCCGAAGACGCCGGTCGAGCTGCGCGGCGGGCTGGCGCTGCCCCAGGCGTCCGAGCTGCGGCAGGACGTCGCGAAGCTGGTCGAGATGTACCGGGTGGTGCAGGCGCGGTTCGGCCGCCCGACGATCACCATCGGGGTCGGCGGGGCGGCCCGGGTCGGCAAGAGCACGCTGCTGCAGTCGCTCACGGGCCTCGCCGACGACCAGATCCCCACCGGCTCGGGCATCCCGGTCACCGCCGTCCGCAGCCGCATCTTCCACTCGCCCGCGCTGGCCAGGGCCGTGGTGCGGCTGCACACCACGGCGTCGTTCCTCGACGAGGTGGTCGGCCGTTCGCACGCGCAACTGCAGATCGCGGCCCGCCCGGCCACGCTGGAGGAGTTCCGCAACTGGAAGTACGCCGAGGCCACACAGGGCCAGGTCGAGCACCGGCGGCGGTTGGAGGACATGCAGCGCTCGCTCGATTCCTACGCCCCGCACCTCACCGGCGGCGAGCGCGTGATCGACGATCTCGCGCAGCTGCGGCCCTGGGTCGCCTACCCCACCAACGCGGAGATCACGGCGGCCGAGTCGGCCGGGGTCGCGCCCGGTCGGCTGCACCTCGCCGTGCGCGACGTCCGGATCGACACGCCGTTCCCGCACACCACCGTCGCGCAGCTCGGCATCGTCGATCTCCCGGGTCTCGGCGAGATCGACCCGGATTCCGAGCAGCGCCACGTCGACGGCCTCCGCAACGAGGTCGACGTCGTCCTCGTGGTGAAGCGGCCCGCGGAGGGCATGGCGTTCTGGGGCGAGAGCGATCTGGGCGCGGTCAACCTGATCGACCAGGCCCGCGGGTTCGTGCAGGACCGCCGCGACTTCATCTCGCTCGTGGTCAACGCGGGCGCGGGCGACGACCCGCACCTCGTCGCCTCGCTGAACGACGACATCCGCCGCCAGGTCAACGACGGCGTCGACGGCCGCTACCTGACGGTCTACCGGGCCGACGCCACGTCCTCGACATCGGTGATCACGGATCTGCTGGAGCCGCTGCTGGGGTCGCTCGCCGCGCGGCTGCCGGCGATGGACCAGCAGGTACGTGACGGCGTCGGCGCCGAGGCGGCCGCGCTGGCGGCCCGGTTCCGCGCCACGGTAGCGGACGTCGAGCGCGCGCTGCGCGACCTGCAGCGCGTCACCGCCGCGCCCGCGGAGGACCTCGACCACCGCATCGGCGAGCTGCGCAAGGATCTCGCCGTCGACCTCACGCGGTACGTCGAGGAGCTGCGCCAGCTCGTCACCGGCGACCAGGACGACGAGAGCTTCGTCGCCGCCGTCGAGGGCGGCTACCGCGAGGTGGTCGCGTGGATCGAGAGCGGGTTCGGCGTCGGCCGGGAGGCGTGGTGCCGCGACGCGGTGCGCACGATGACCGCCGACGGCAACTCGGCCACGTTCGCCGCGGCCCGGCTCAACCACATCCGCGTCGAGATCGGCCGGCGGTTCGGCACCCTCGACGATTTCTTCGGCGCCCGCCTGGCCGAGTTCTGGGGCCGGATCACCGCGGTCATCGCGACGTCCACGGGCGACCTGCTCGCCGGGCTGCACGGGCGCGCCGCGCTCGACCGGCTGGAGCAGCTCCTCGACGAGGGCGCCGAGCCCTGCCCGGCGCTGCGGGGTGCGGTGCACGGCATCACCGACATCCACCTGGAGTACCGCACCCAGCTCTACCCGCGCGTGCGGGCGCAGCTGGGCGACCTGCTCGCGCTGGAGGTCACCAACCCGGTCAGCGGCGATCGCGAGGAGCAGATCACGGTGCCGACCACGGCCGCGGGCGCCGAGACGCTCTTCACGTTCGTCTCCGCGCGGGCGCGCCAGGCCGCGCACCTGACCCGCAAGTCGCTGCTGCAGGAGGCCGTGGCGCCGGCGCTGGTGATCCACGCGTTCGCCGAGCAGTTCGAGGACGACCTGATCCGCTCGGCCGATGCCCAGCGCGAGTTCCGGCGGCTGGCGCGCAGCTACCGCGACCGGCTGTGGCCCGGGGTCTACGAGGGCATCGAGCTGGACGACGCGCGCATCGGGAAGGTCCGGCGGGCGAGCGCCGCGCTGGTAGCCGACGTCGAAGGGGACGCATCGTGAGCGGCGAGGAGCTCTCGTTCAAGGTCAGCATGTTGGGCCCCACCCGGGTGGGGAAGACGTCGATCATCGCCAGCATGCTGCAGGGCGGCCAGCAGCTGCTCACGGGCACGCCGGTCACGATGCGGCCGGCCGACACGGCCACCGACCGCGGCATCACCCGCACCCGCCGCGCGTTGCAGGGCTCGCTGCACGCGGGCGAGTTCAAGCCCGAGAGCCTGCGCAGCACGAGCGAGCCGCAGTACTACAGCCTGCTGCTCGATCCGGGCGTCGACGGCGCGGGCGTGCGGTTCGACCTGCTCGACTTCCCCGGCGAGTGGCTCGATCCCGATCTCCGCCCGGATGAGAAGCAGCGCGACTGGGAGGAGTGCCTGCGCTTCGTCGAGCAGAGCAGCGTGCTGATCATCCCGGTCGACGCGGCCGTGCTCATGGAGGCCGATCGCCGCGAGTACCGGCGTGCCTGGCCGTCGATCCTGGCGATGGACGAGGTCGAGGACGTCGCCGGGCGCTGGGCGTCCACCCGCAAGATCCGGGCCGGCGAGGAGCCCGCGCTCGTGCTGTTCTGCCCGGTCAAGTGCGAGGCGTACTTCGCCGACAACGGCGGCTGGAAGGACGAGTCCGACGAGCTCCACCGCCGCTTCCTCGATGTCTACGGCGATGTCGTCGCGCGCGTCCGGGCCGAGTACCAGGGCGCGGTCGAGCTGTACTGCCCGGTCGACACGCTCGGCTGGGTCGAGCTGCTGTCCGCGGAGTGGACGCCGTCGGGGCAGGAGGCGTCGGGCTGGCGGTTCGAGCCGACATTCACGCTGCGCGCCGATGCTCTCAACGGCACCGCGAAGCTGCGCACCAAGGGCGTCGACGACGTGCTGGCGGCGCTGTGCGGCCAACTGCTCGTGGCCCGCACGGCGTCGGAGGCGGAGGTGGCGGCGTCGGCGGCCACCGAGCACCTGCTCGCGCGGGCGCACGCCGAGCGGGAGGAGGGCCT
Source organism: uncultured Pseudonocardia sp. (assembly GCA_964247105.1). GTDB lineage: Bacteria > Actinomycetota > Actinomycetes > Mycobacteriales > Pseudonocardiaceae > Pseudonocardia. Next base: position 7,572 of record CAXTTN010000123.1, on the reverse strand, counting down.
GTTCAAGGACATCTGGCTGTGGCTCACCCGCGAACGCGCCCGCCGCGTCGAGCTGGCCGATCAGGCGGGCCGCGCGGCGGTCGAGACGCGCGCGCGGCTCGACGCGCTCGACAAGGTCGTGAAGGACATCGCCGGGCGCGAACGCGGCCGCCGCGTGCGGGATCTGTGAGCCGATGGACGTCCACCTGGAGACGCGCGGCAGCGCGCGGAGCACCGGGTACAGGTACCTCGGGGTCGGCCCGGCGGAGTCGTGGTGGCGTCACCGCTACGGCCGGCGCACCGCGTTCGAGTACCCGACGATCCTCGTCGAGCACGACACCGATGGCTGGCGGGCCTACCTCAGCGGGATGCTGTCGAGCCGGAGCGAACCGGGCGGCAGCACCAACCGGGTGACGCTGGTGATGGAGTCCGGGGAGCCGGCGAGCGCCGAGGAGCGCGAGCTGGTGCTGCGCCTCGTCGGGGCCTGGGTGCGCGACACCGCCGAGGACGCGGGCCGGTTGCAGGGGGCGCTGGACGCCGTCGTCACCGAGGAGGTCGTCGCCCGGCTGTACGACGCGTGCGGCCCGGGCGAGGTGAAGGCGCTGGTGGAGACGGTGGCGGCGAAGCTGGAGCCGGGCGACGCGCCGCGCGGTGCCGATCCCGGGCCGTCCTGGATCGCGCCGGTCCGGTCCGCGGCGGGACGGGATGCGTTCGTCGAGCGGGTCGGCGCCCTCGTCGCCGGCCGGGCCGGCGCCGCGGCGCTGGTGAACCTCGTGGACGACGGCGAGTCCTACGCGCGGCGGCCGGGCGAGCCCGAGACGGCCGTCCTCGTCCTGGATCCCGACGAGCGGCTGCCCACCGAGCCCGCACCGCTGCCGGTGGTGGGGCCGCCGGGAAAAGACGATCGGCCGCCGGCGCCCGCGCCGCCGAGCGGCCCGCGGCACCGGATCCCGGTCCTGATGGTCCTGATCCTGCTGGTGCTGGCGACGATCTGGTGGTTGCTGGGCCTGCCTGGGACCTGACGCTGGAGTCCGACGCCTGGACCTACCGGTCGCGGCTGGTGCCGGTGATCGACCCGGACGGCACGCTGGCGTTCACCCTCGACGGCGACGCCCGCGCGCGAGCAGGAACGCTGCTGCACATCGGCGGCACGCTCCGCGTCGGCCCCGCCTCCGGCCCGCCCGGCATCGCGGAGACCATCGGGCAGGTGCGCGACGCCGCGGTGGACGTGGCCCGCGATCTGCCCCGCGCCCCGGTCCGCGCGGCGGCGGGGGCGATCGGCTACGCGTTCGGCTTCGCCCAGCTCGCGGTGGACCGGCTCCAGGGCACGGGGGAGGCGAAGGACGGCGTCGAGCTGCTCGTCGTGGCCGACGGCGCGAGCCACTTCGCGCCCGCCACCCTCGACCTCGACGCCCCGGCCGGGCGGGTGCGGGGCACACTGGTCGCCACGGATCCGTGAGCCGGCGCGCACGTCGGGCCCGTCGCGCTCGTGGAGCAGCGAGCGCGGCGCACACGGAGTGGGCGCGCGGGCCGGGCGGGCCGGGCGGACCGGGCGGGCCGGGCGTGTCCGTGCTACCCCCGCGCGCGTTCTGCGCACCGCACACCCGCAGCAACACGCGCGCCGCGGACACAACACGCGCGGCGCCCCGGGGCTGAAGCGCACGCAGCGCCCACCGCCCAGCCCCGCGCACGTCCTACCCTCCACGCGCGCGCAGCAACACGCGCGACGCCCCGCGCTCAACCGAACCGGAGCGGATCGCCGGGCACCGGCTGGGCCGGCCGTGTCCGGGCGACCCCGCGCACGCGTTCTGCGCACCACGCCCGCACAGCAACGCGCGCGCCGCGGACCCAACACGCGTGCCGCCCCGGGAGCGAAGCACGCGCGGCACCCACCGGCCACCCCCACGCGCGCGTCCTACCCGCCACGCGCGCGCAGCAACACGCGCGCCGCGAGCTGAACCCGCGCGCCACCCCACGCCGGAGCAAGCCGAGGCATGGCCGGTGCCTCACCGCCGGGCCCCGCGCGCGTTCTGCACCCCGCGCGGGCGCAGCGTCACGCGCGCCGCGGGCCAAACCCGCGCGCCGCCCCGCGCCCGGAAACAGCGCCACAGCAGGTCGCCACGCCGCGCGCGCGTTCTGCCCACCGCACACCCGCAGCAACACGCTCGCCGCGAACCCAACACGCGCGCCGCCCCGGGGCAGAAGCGCACGCGCCCACCACCCAGCCCCGCGCGCGCGTTCTGCCCACCGCACACCCCCAGCAACACGCTCGCCGCGAACCCAACACGCGCGCCGCCGGGCCGGGGCGCGTCCGGAGCGACCCCCCGCGCGCGTTCTGCACCCCGCGCTCGCGGAGCAACGCGCGCGTCACGGTCAGCGCCCGCGCGCGCGGGCCAGCGCCGCCACCTCCAGCTGCGAACTGACCTCGAGCTTGGTGAGGATCGAGCGGATCTGGGTGCGAACCGTCGCCACCGACACCACGAACTCCTCGGCGATCGACGCCGGCCTGCGCCCCTCGATGATCCGCTCGACGATCTGGTTCTCGCGCGGCGTCAGCCGTCCCCAGAGCTCATCCCGGCGGCGGGCCGTGGCGGTCGACGCCTCCGCCAGCGCCTCCAGCC
>CAXTTN010000123.1:0-4962 GCA_964247105.1 uncultured Pseudonocardia sp. | reverse complement strand
TTCTTCAGCCGCGTGCGCTGCCGCGCGTCGCTGCCGAGCAGCGCCTCCAGCCCCGCCTTTTCCGCCTCCAGCCCCGCGCGCTCGCGGTCGGACAGCAGCGACCGGCCCGACGCGGCCCGCACCGCGGCGGCGACGAGCTCCTCGAACGGCGCCGTCTTCGACACCCACCCGAGCGCCCCGGCGGCCACGGCGACGGCCACGGCGGCCTCGTCCAGCGACGCGGTCACGACGAGCACCCGCCAGCCCGCGGCGCACAGGCGGGGCACGAGATCGGCGCCGTCCAGGTCCGGGCCGAGGCCGAGATCCAGCAGCACCAGCCCGCCCGCGGGCGCGGGGGCGTCGATCCGGGCGAGCAGGTCGTCGGGGGCCACGGCGACGGCGTCGCTCCCCCGCCCGCGCAGCGCCATCGCCAGCGCACCGGCCACGAGCTGATGGTCGACCACCAGCACCGGCGCGCTCACGTTCCGACGGCCGCCACCTCGCGGGCGGCGCGCGGAAGGTCGAGCACGGCGGTGCACCCGCGGCTGCCCGACACCATCAGGAACGTGCCGCGGTGGCGCTCCACCAGCTCGGCGCTGATCGCGAGCCCGAGCCCCTCGCCCGCGGAGTCCGGGCCGCGGACACCGCGGCGCACCAGCGACGCCGTGGCGCCCGCAGGCAGGCCGGGACCGTCGTCGGCGACCTCGACGCGCACGTGCTCGTCGACGGCCCGCGCGCGCAGCCACACCCGGGCACCAGGGGCGTGCCGCGCGCAGTTGACCAGCAGGTTCGTCAACACCTGGGCCAGCACCGCGGGCTCGACGGCCACGTGCGGATCGCCGTCGACCTCCACCCACACGTCGAGTCCGCCGGCGCGGTGGACGAGCGCCAGATCGCGCAGCACGCGCCCGACACCCGCGTCCTCCGGGGCGGCCGGGCCCCCACAGCCCAACATGCGCTGCAGCCGTTCCAGCTCGAAGCCGGCCGCCTCCAGCAGGCGGCGCCCGTCGAGGGAGGCCGCCGTCTCGTCGGTGAGCACGCGGGCGGCGCCGGAGAGGCCCGCGACGAGGTTGCGCAGCTCGTGGTCGCGCTCGGCGATGCCGGCCATCACGGCCTCGGCCTGCGCGAGCCGGTCGTGCGACACGTCGCGCTGGCGGCCGATCGCGCTGACCGTCGAGCGCAGGAACGGCACCGCGGCCAGCAGCAGCATCGCCACCGCGCCGGCCTCCAGCGCGACGGCGAGCGCGGGACGGGTGGGCGCCGCGTCGGCGATGCGCACGGCGTTGGCGGCGGCGAGTGTCACGAACGCGAGCCCGGCGCGGCGGAGCAACGGCCGCGCCAGGACCGTTCCGGAGAGCACCAGCACCAGCCCCGACGCGCCGGTCCCGGACCACGCGACGAGATCGGCGCCGGCCAGCACGTGCTCGGGCACCACGACGCCGGCGGCCAGCATCCCCGCCGCCACGACGCCGAGCACCGCGAGGGCGATGGCGCGGTCGCGGCGGGGGTCGACGGCGCGGGCCACCGACAGGGCCAGCAGCCCGACCATCCCGAGCACCGCGACACTGGCGCCGAGCACCTGCGGGCCATGGCCGTCCCCGCCGGTCCGCAGCAGGACGGCGACCACCGTGTAGGCGGCCACCGCGGCGGCGACCCGGCGGGCGCGCCGGTCGTCGCCCAACCAGGCCGCGACGACGAGCAGCACCGCGGCCACGACGACGGCGGTGGACACGACGACGCCGGACACGCTGCCCGGCAGGCCGGCGGCGTGCGCCAGCTCCAGGCCCACCCAGGCGGCACCGACCAGCACGGCCTGCGCCACGACCTCGACGGTCGCGCCGCGCAGGTCGGCGATCCGGGCGGTGCTCACGACATCCCCCTCGACGACTGGGTTACGACCAGCCGTCCTGATCGTCGAACCAGCCCCGCCGTACGTTACCGACCGTGACCGTTTGACAACCCGCCGCCCGACGGGTGGCGCCCATTTGTCGGTGGACGGCATCACCGCAGCGCCGCGGCCACCCGTTCCCGCAGCTCGGCGTGGCCGTCGCGCAGCAGCGACCGGTCGCCGCGGACCTCGACCACCCGCAACCCGGGGGCCGGCGCCACCGCCTCCGGCAGGTCGGCGACGCCGGCCGAGCGGTGCGCGACGCCGGTGGCGGCACAGAGGGCCGCGAGGTCGACGCGGTGGGGGGTGCCGAAGACCCGCTCGAACGCGCCCGCGTGCTCGGGCGCGCCCTGCTCCAGCAGGGTGAAGATGCCGCCACCCTGATCGTTGAGCACGACGATCGTGAGGTCGGGGCGCGGCTCGTCGGGCCCGATCACCAGCCCGGTGGTGTCGTGGAGGAACGTGAGGTCACCGAGCAGCGCGTAGGCCGGGCCGCCCTGGGCGAGCGCGGCGCCGACCGCTGTCGAGACGGTGCCGTCGATGCCGGCCACGCCCCGGTTGGAGAGCACGGTGAGCCCCGGGCGCGGGGTGGCCGCCAGCGCGACGTCCCGCACCGGGTTGGACGACCCGAGCACCAGCTGCGCGCCATCGGGCAGCGCGGCGACCAGCGCGCGGGCCAGCCGCAGGCCGATCACGGCGCCGGGGCCGTCGAGCGCCGCGTCGAGGGCCGTCGAGGCGGCCGCGTCGGCGTCGTGCCAGCGTCGTGACCAGCTCGGATCCGGCGTGAGCTCCGGCAGCGCGCCGACGGCCCTGACCGTGCCGGGCACGTCCGTCCACGGGCCGGGGGCGGCGAGCGCGTAGACCGCGACGTCCGGGTCGGCGAGCAGCCGCTGCACGGGACGGTGCAACGTGGGGCGGCCGGCCACCACCACCTGGGCGGGCTTGAGGGCGGGCTCGCCGAGCAGCCACGGGCCGGTCCGGACGGCGCCGGGCCAGGGTCGCGCGGACGGCTCGGCCACGACCGGCACGGGCACGTCCAGCGCGGGAGCGCCGGGGCCCGCGATCACGAGCGTCGACGCGGACGGGTCCAGCGGCAGCAGGGGTGCCGTGTGGGTGACGGGCGGGACCGCCGTCCACGGACCCGGCCGGGAGGACGGGGGAACCGCGCCGTCGGGCGTCAGCGGCTCCGCGAAGGGCAGGTTGACGTGCACCGGGCCGGGCGGGCCGCCGAGCGCGCCGGTGGCCGCGGCGACGGCCCGGTCGACGACGGTGCGGCTGCCGCCGGTGAGCGCCAACCGCACGGCGCCGCCGAAGATCCCGGTCTGGACGATCGTCTGGCTCGCGCCGGTGCCGATCAGCTCCGGCGGCCGGTCGGCCGTCAGCGCGATCAGCGGCACCCCGGAGTACGACGCCTCCAGCACGGCCGGGTGCAGGTTCGCCACGGCCGTCCCCGACGTCGTGCACACCGGCACGGGCCGCCCGGACGCCAGCGCGAGCCCGAGCGCGAGGAACCCGGCCGTGCGCTCGTCGATCCGGACGTGCAGGCGGAGCAGGCCCGCCGCGTCGGCCGCGTGCAGGGCGAACGCGAGGGGCGCGTTGCGCGAGCCGGGGCAGAGCACGGCGTCGGTGACGCCGCAGCGCGCGAGCTCGTCGACCACGACCTGCGCGATCTCCGTCGACGGATTCACCGGTGAAGCCTAGTGCCGGGACCACCGGACCGCCCCGGACACCCGAGCGACGATCACGGACTGTCGCCCACGCTCTGCGTGGGCGCCTGGGACCGGGGTCGGCCGTGGCGCGGGACCTGATAGTGCAGCACCTGGCTTCCTCACGCCGTGACGCGTCGCGTCAGTTCCCAGCGGCCGGAGTCGACGACGAAATCGCGGTCCGGGCCGAGCCAGCGGCCACGCATGGTTCGGCCGGTCGGGTCGAGCACGAGTTGCAGGATCCCGTGGTAGACGGCGCCCCGTAATAGCCGTCCGGAGCGGTGCGCTCGGTCCACGATCCCGTGACGAGCAGGCCATCGGCCCGGACGTCGAGTTCGATCGAACCGGTACTGGTCGGATCGCTTCGACCCACCAGGCGATCGGCCGTAGCACGCAGTTCGATCTGGTGTCGGCCCTCGAACTCCTGTGCGCGGCCCGTGCTGAAGTAGCTGTAGCTACTGGTCCAGCGGCCGGCCAGTTCCTCTGTCGCAGGTCCCTGTCCGCGGCCGAGCGGGCTGTCGGTCCGGCCTGCGGCCACAGATGTTGCGGTACTCAGCTTCAACAGCAGCGCGCGCCGGTGGCCGGCCGGCAGTCGGTCGGCCCAGTCGGCCGTCGCGCGGGTGAGCTGCGGCAGGTCCAGGTGCTCCACCTGCCAGGCCAGGGTCTCCGGTTCGGCGGCGTCGCGGGCATCTCCTGCTCCGGCGTGCTCCCCCCAACCGGCGAGCAGGTCGGCGACGTCGCACTCGTAGACCTGGGCCAGCCGGTCCAGCACGGCAAGCGACGGCGCATGGCCGGTCGGACCGGGCCAGTTCTCCCAGTAGGACACGCTCTTGAAGGTCTTCGGATCGTCGGGCCAGCGTCTCGTCCACTCGGCGGCGACCTCGGCCTGGCTCCACCCTCGCGCGGTGCGCACAGCGAGGCGCGCGTTGACGCCGTACCGATCGCGCAGCGTCGTAGCGATCTCGGCGAGGGAGCGATCCCGTTGGCGTAGCTCCGCCGCGAGTGCTGCCTGCTCCTGTCGTCGTGCTGATCGGGCCATCCGCCCGACGGCACTCCTCGCGCGACGGGGAATGCCCGAACCGAATGCCGGCCGCGGCGGGTGGGCCGCCGGCGCCGGGCGTTGAACGCTGGCGGCCGTGACCGATCAGGCTGAAACAGATGTCCGGCGGCGCCGGTGAACGCGCCGGAGGTTCGGAACGACATGCCCGGCAGGGATCGCCCCGGTCCGCGTCCCGGTGCGGCGGCCTCCGCCCCGGTCGCTCTGGACGACGACCCGCTGGTCACCCTGATCGCGTCGGAACCCGGCACGGCCGCCCGGCTCCTCGCCCACCACGTCGACGACGGGACCGGCCGCTGCAGCGTCTGCACCGCCGGTGGCCAGAGCGGCCG
>CAXTTN010000122.1:2595-17598 GCA_964247105.1 uncultured Pseudonocardia sp. | reverse complement strand
CAGCTCGCCACCGGCCAGGCCCTGAAGTCGCGGCCGCTGCGGGACATGTTCGCGGGCACCGGGGTGGCTCTGCGGATCGCGAGGGTCGGCGCGGTCGACGTGGGACGGAAGGCCGTCGAGCTGGACGACGGTGAGATCGGCTACGACACCCTCGTGTACGCGCTGGGCAGCGGCTCCAACGCCCAGGACGTGCCGGGCGTCGGCGAGTACGCCTACGAGATCGCGAGCCGCCCGGGTGCCGAGCGGCTTCGGGAACGCCTCGCCGGCATCGAGGCGGGCCGCCCCGTCGTGATCGTCGGAGGTGGCCTCACCGGCATCGAGGCCGCCACCGAGATCGCCGAGGCGCGCGCCGACCTGGCCGTCGCCCTCGTGACCGGCGGCGAGCTCGGCGACTGGCTCTCCACCGCAGGCCGCGACCACCTGCGGAAGGTGTTCGGGAAGCTGCGGATCACGGTGCACGAGCACGCGTTCGTGACCTCCGTCGAGGCCGACCACGTCGCCACCGCGGACGGGATCGCCATCCCGGCGGACGTCGCCGTGTGGGCGGGCGGCTTCGCGGTACACCCCATCGCTCGCGCCACAGCGCTGGAGGTCGCCGACTCGGGCCAGATCGTCGTGGACCGGTACATGCGCTCGGTGTCACACCCGGACGTCTCTGCGATCGGCGATGCGGCCCTGGCCATGGGCCCGGGTGACGAGCCGCTGCGGATGTCGTGTGCCTCGGGCACCCCGTCCGCGTGGCAGGCCGCTGACGCCATCGCCGCCCGGCTGACCGGGGGCACGTTGCCGACCACGCCGATCCGGTACTTCAACCAGTGCATCTCGCTGGGGCGCAAGGACGGCCTGATCCAGTACGTCACCGCCGACGACCAGGCCAAGTCCGCGGTCGTGAGGGGCCGGATGGCGGCCACGTACAAGGAACTGATCTGCAGGGGTGCCGCGTGGGCCGTGGCCAACCCCACGCTCGGACTCCCGACCCGTCGCCGCGCGGTGACCACGACCCGCGCCGCGACGGGGCCCACCGTCGAGGCGTCGGCGCAATAGCCGAAGAATCACCGAATCACCGAGAATTCTGGCCGAAACTGCCGATCAACGCAGCTGACCAGAGCGACACCCGACCCGATTGAGGAGATGCAATGCGAACAAGGCTAGCGGTCGCCCTGGTCACGGCCCTGGCGGCCTGCTTTCTGGGGGCAGCACCTGCGGCGCAGGCATCGACGGCGCCGACATCGGGGAAGAATACCGAAGCGGGATCGGCAAGTACTCCGGGCATCTTCTGCCGGTCCAGCAACACGCCCTACCACTGGCTTCAGGAGTCGTGTCTGCAATGGTTGCCCGATGCCGGGATGGAGGGGACGGGTACCTTCTACCTCCAGACCGGGTTCAACCGCGCCAACGTCCTGAAGTGCACGGCCTACGCGCAACTGGTGTCCGGTTACGGTACGTCGACCACCCATTCGGAGAGTTGTACCGGCCGAGCGAAGCTGGGCGGCTATTTCACCATGGCAGACGACTGGGGCTTCGGGCGGCGGTCCGGTGACACGTACCGGCAGTACACCTGGCTGGTTGTGCAGTCCACGAGTGGTGTCACCTACAACAGTCGCCCCTACGCGGCCCGTACTGATATCACGGTACCGTGACGACATGGCGAGCGCGAACGGCAGGAATTGCACGACCCGCCCTGAACTCTCCCCATGCGGCGGAATGGGGTTCTCGCGGTTTCACCGATACCGGCCGTTTGCCGGGTCGACGATCGTGCTGCGGCTGGTTCTCGTCCTCGCGGCCACCACCGCGTGCACCGGGGCCCCGGGCGGGGACGGAGGCGCCGCGACCGGGTCCGTGTCCGCCACGACCCCGCGGCCGGGCTGCGCGGGCCCCGGTGACGACGTGCAGGACATCACGCTCGACCCCGCGATCAACCTGCGGGTCACCGTGCTGCTCACCGGCGACGGCCCGCGGGGCGTGGCGCTCTACCCCCAGAGCGACGGCGACATCTGCCAGCTGGCCGACCTCGCCCACCGGCTCGCCCAACGGGGCTACCGGGCGGTCACCTTCGGCCCGTGGAGCAGCCCGTACACCCGACCCGCGGAGGCTGCCTACCGCGCGTTGACCGCAGCCGGGGCCCAGCGGGTCGTCCTGGTGGGCGCCTCGCAGGGCGCTGCCGTCGCGCTCGCCACCGCCGCGTCCCTGACCCCGGTCCCCGCGGGTGCCGTGTCGCTCTCGGCGGAGTCGAGCGCAGGCGGCACCATCGACGCCCTCGCGGGCGCGTCCGCATTCGGCGGCCCGGTGCTGCTGGCCGGCACCGAGGACGACATCTACGCGCCCGGCGGCGTCACCCGCCGTATCGCCGAGCTCCACCCGGGCAGCGAGCAGGTGCTGCTGTTCGACGGTTCCGCACACGGCATCGAGCTCCTGCCGCGCGTGAGCGACGAGATCGACGCGTTCCTGGCCACGGCGCTTCCCGCGTAGGCACGCACCCGCGGACCCGGCACGATGCGGGGACGACCGCACTGACCGGATCGTTCCGGTCGGCGACCGGATCGGGTCTGCCCCCGCGCGGGTGACGGCGGCAGACTGGGCTCCATGACCAACGCCCTCGTCGTGATCGACGTCCAGGAGTCCTTCCGTGCCCGGGCGAACTGGCAGGTGGTGTCCAACCCGGACGTCGCCGAGGACGTGGCGCGGCTGGTCGGCGCCGCCCGTTCCGCGGGTGACCTCGTCGTCTGGGTGCTGCACAGCGAACCCGGGTCGGGCGGGGAGTTCGACCCGAGCGGCGGGCTGGTGCGGCTGATCGACGGGCTCGTGCCCCGCGAGGGCGAGCCGGTGCTCGTGAAGACCTCCCGCAACGCGTTCACCACGACGAACCTGGCCCAGGTGCTCACCGAGCGGGGCATCCGGCAGATCGTGGTGTGCGGCATCCAGACCGAGCAGTGCTGCGAGACCACCGCCCGGCTCGCGGCCGATCTGGGCTACGCGGTGACCTTCGTGACCGACGCCACCGCCACCTTCCCGATCCCGCACCGCGACGCGCCCGCCGACCGGCCGCTCGCCGAGGTGCTCGCGGACCCGCGCACGCTGGGCACCGAGGCGATCGTGAGCCGCACCGAGTACGCGCTGGCCGGGCGGTTCGCGACGATCCGCACGGTGGCCGAGCTGGTGGCGACACCGTGACCGAGGTGGCGGCGGGCTCGACACGCTACCGGCCCTCGTCCGGTGCCGGGCTCCGCCGGACCAGCCAGGCGAGGGCCGGCACCGGGTAGAGCAGGAGGAACAGGTTGGGCGTCCACCAGGTGGGGTCGAACTCGCCACGGATGGCCCAGTACGAGACGGCGAGCATACCGCTGGCGCTGGTGAGGGTCAGAGAAATGATCATGAGATCGCGCCACGCCCGGTGGCCGTGGTGCAGCAGCCACAGGCTGGTGACACCGGTGGCGCCGACGATCAGGTCGATGGGGAGGAACGACCAGTTCCAACCGACGACACGCGGGTCGTGGTAGTCGCTGTAGGCCAGTTCGGGTGGGATCAGGCCGAGTGCGGTGATCGCCCAGTAGAGGATGAACGCGGAGTCGGTGAGCGCCATCGCGGCCTCGATGAGCCGCAGCTGCGGGGCGCGAGCGGGTGCGGTGATCCTCATGGGGCGGTGCGGTAGCTGAGCGACAGCCCGCGCCGGCGTCCGTCGCCGGTGCGGTTCGACGATCGCCTGACGTCATCAGGGCGGCAGCGCGAGGTGTGGGTCATGTCAGCTCCTCGGTTCACACAACGACTGTTACGTAACAGTCGTTGCGCATCTTGGGGTGACGGGTAGGGTTCTGTCAATGCCGCGCGTCGTCGACCACGTCCAGCGCCGGCGCGACCTCGCCCGCGCCGCATGCGCCGTCATCGCCCGGGCCGGGATCGACGGGACGACGCTCCGCGACGTGGCCGCCGAGGCCGGTTGCACCACGGGAATGGTCAGCCACTACTTCACCAGCAAGGACGAGCTCCTGGTCGCCGCCCTCGACGCCGCCACGGCCGCGGTCGGCGAGCGGATCGTGGCCCGCGTCCTCGCCGACCCGCATGACCTCCGCGCGGTGCTGGCGGAGTCTCTGCCCCTGGACGACACCCGCCGCGCGGAATGGCGGGTGTGGATGGCCTTCTGGGGCTCGACCGTCGGCAACCCGGCATTGCGGCGCGAGGACCGCGGCGCCTACGCCGTGTGGAGGTCCGCGCTCGACGCAGTGCTCGCAGGGACCGGGTGGCCCGGCGCAACCCGCATCGACGCGGCCGAGTCGTTGATGCTCGCGGTGGACGGCATCGGCCTGCACGCCACCCTGGACCCGGACGGCTGGCCGCCCGAGCGTCAACTCGACCACCTCGATCGCGCGGTGCTGGCTCTGCAGCTCGACGGCCGATGAACCGTGACGGACGACCTCGTCAGAGGCGCTCGACGCGGTCGGCCTGCGGGCCCCGGTCGCTCTGACGCACCGCGAACCGGACCCGGTCACCCTTCTGCAGCGGCCCCGACCCCATGATCACGGACACGTGGGCGAAGAGATCGTCGCCGCCTGCGTCCGGGGTGATGAACCCGAAGCCGCGGTCGTCGTCGTAGCGGGCGACGACGCCCTCGCCGCCTCGAGCGGGCACGTCCCGCGACGACGGCCCCGCGGCCGCGGCAGGTGCCGACCGCTGCGGCGCCGCCCGGGGCTCGGCGCCCCGGACCAGGTGCACGTCGCGGGCCTGCGGGCCCTTGTCCCCGCTGACCACCTCGTAGGCGACGCGGTCGCCCTCCGTGAGCCACGTCAGCCCCTCGGCCAGGGCCCGGGCGTGAACGAAGACGTCCCCGGCGCCGGAGTCGGGGTTGATGAAGCCGAAGCCCTTGTCCTCGTCGTACCAGGCCACCGTGCCGTCGGCACCGTCCGCGCCGTCCGTGCCGTCCGTGCCGTCCGAGGTGCCGGCCGCAGCGGGTAGGCCGGCCCCCGCTCCCAGCGGGATCACGTGCCCGGCCTGCGGGCCGCGCTCGCCCTCGACGACCAGGAACGCCACCCGCTGCCCCTCGGTGACCACACCGCCGGTCACGATGGCGGAGCTGTGCACGAAGATGTCGGCGCCACCGCCGTCCGGCGACGCGAAGCCGTACCCCTTGCCTGGCTCGTACCAGTTGACGGTGCCGAGCAGGCCCACGGTGCTGCCGGCGGCCGCGTCAGCGGTGACGCGGACACGCACCGCCTGGGGCCCCCGGTCGTTCTCGCCGACCTCGAACACGACGGCCTGGCCCTCGCGGAGCACCTTCGCGCCGCCGTCCCCGACGATCTCGGAGGCGTGCACGAACACGTCCGGCGAGCCGTCCTCGGCCGCGAGGAAGCCGAAACCCCGATCGGCATCGAACCAACGGACGGTTCCCTGCGGCATCAAAGACTCCAGGTCGGGAGGGCGGGCACTGGCCCCAGTCTCCCCGACGGACCTCGCGGCCCGTCGAGCCGGGCCCCGCAGGCGGGCGGTGCGGGTGACGACTCGTCAGTCCGCCGGTCGAGCCGTCCTGCCGATTCCACAGGGATCAGCGGCGAGGGACGGGGCTCCGTCCGGCCGGGTCGTGGAGTTCGGAAATGCGTCGACCGATCCCTGCCATGGTGTCGCGCAGCTCGGCCGGCAGCAGCACTTCCACCGCCGCGCCCAGGGCGAGCAGCTCCGCCAGGGCCTCCTCGTCGGAGTCGAACCGGAACGAGCCCTCGATCCAGTCGGGCCGGTCCGGGTGCGGGTCGTCGGGTCGCGGTCGTGGCCGCCATCCGCGGGGCCGGCCGAGGACCAGGGCCATCTGCAGGGCGGCCGGGGAGAGCCGGACACGGACCCGACGGATCCGCCCGTGCCCGCTGTCACCGCCGGAGGCCGGCAACGGGACGCGGAGCTGGAAGGTGTCGAGAAGCTCGAAACCGCCCTGTGGTCCCCGAACTGCGTAGACGGGCACACCCGCGGTGGCGAGCGCTTCGAGATCCCGCACCACGGTGCGCGTCGAGACCTCCAACCGGCCGGCCAGCTGGCGGGTCGTCATCCGCCCGCTGTCGTGCAGCAGGAGCAGCAGGCTCAGCAGCCGGTCAGCGCGCATCGCGACATCCTCCGTCGACTCGGAAGATATATGACATCAGGTGTCCCATACAGCCTGGCAGGGTCTTCCCCATGCCCTCCTTCGCCGCCACGACCACCGTCGCCGCCCCCGCCCGGCACGTCTGGGAGACCCTGCTCAACACCGAGCAGTGGCCGGCCTGGGACGCCCGGCTGGAACGTGTCGAGGGGCAGCTGTCCGCGAACGGCCGGCTGACCCTGCAGCCCTCCTTCACCGCGTTCGTCTCCGGGTTGCGCGCAGCGGCCGAGCAGTAGCGTCCCCACCCCGCACCGACCGACGACAGGACACGATCCCATGCCCGAGCACATCGAAGGTTCCGGAACCGAGGACGATCCCTGGATCCTCACGACCCCGCCGGGCAGTTCGGAGTTCGACGCCTGGCGGGACCACACGACGCAGCCGCCCGCCCTCGTGATCCGCGTCGGATCGACCACGCTCACCTACGAACTGCGCTGCATCGAGGACCTGCACGCGATGCTCGTCTCGCATGGGGACTGGATGCCACTGGGCAACGCCGACGAGCAGAAGGAAGCCAGGCCCGGCACGGTCGAGGCGTGGGCCCGCGCCGCCGACAACCCGGTCGGCGGCTGGTACGGCCTGCGCAAGGGCTACCGCGGCCGGTTCGGCAACTACGTGCCGCCCGTCCTCGAACATCTCGGCCTGGCCGAAGTGGAGCACAACGCCCGCAACAACCGCATGCGCGCCACCTGACGACCACGCCGTGCGAAGCGCCGGCGCGGAGCGACAGCGCCGTCGTGGCGGTGCCGTCGTGGCGGTGCCGGTCCCGGCGCCTCGTCAGCAGGCGACGTCGAGCGCCGTCCAGGCGAGCGCGGTGGCGGCGTCGATGATCGCTCGGTCCGCGTCGGGACCGACGCAGTGGGCCGCGAACTCGCGCTGGTGGTTCAGAGCGGGCAGCGAACCGATGCCGATGTAGGGGTGGATGGCGGGCACGACCTGGGAGACATTGCCCATGTCCGTCGAGGCCCGGTTCATCCGCGAGGCGACACCGTCCGCCGCGAGGGTCCGCCCCAGCTCCACGATGTTGCGCCGGTACGCCGCCAGCGCGGCGTGGTCGGTGCGGAACTCGGCGTACGGGCCACTCTCGGGAGCGATCGTGAGCTCGCAGCCGGTCGCGAGGGCGCCGGCCTCGAAGCACCGCCAGACCCGCTCCTCGACCTCGGCGAGCTCCGCGAGGGATTCCGCGCGGACGTACCAGCGGCCCTCGGTTCGTTCGGGTATCGCGTTGGGCACCTCTCCCCCACGGGTCACCAGCCCGTGCACGCGAGCGCTCGCGGGGAGCTGCTGGCGCAGCAGACCGATGGCCACCTGCGCCACGGTGAACGCATCGGCCGCGTTGACCCCGAGCTCCGGGTAGGCCGCGGCGTGGGCCGCCTTGCCCCGGAAGGTGATGTGGGAATGGGACACCGCGAACGGCCGCGCCTCGGCGACGTCGACGGGAGCCGGGTGCGCCATCAACGCGAGATCGAGGCCCTCGAACGCGCCGCGCGCGAGCATCTCGATCTTGCCGCCGCCGCCCTCCTCGGCGGGGGTGCCGTAGAGCTCGATCGTGAGTCCCGCCTCGTCCGCCAGCGGCGCGAGTGCCAGTGCCGCGCCGACCGAACCGGCCGCGATCAGATTGTGCCCGCACGCGTGTCCGAGGCCGGGCAGGGCGTCGTACTCCGCGCACAGGCCGACCCGGAACGGACCGGACCCGGCCACGGCCAGCAGCGCGGTCTCCAGTCCGAGGTAGCCCGCAGTCACCTCGAACCCGGCGCAGGCGAGCTCCTCGCCGACCCATCGGGCGGCTCGGTGCTCCTCCCATGCGGTCTCGGGGTGGGCGTGCACCCGCTCGGAGAGCGCGACCAGCCGGTCCCGACGGTCCGCGACGGTGCGCTGTGCGTGCTGCTTGAGGTTCACCGCCCGTCCCCGGGCACGCCGTAGGACGGTGCGGCGGACGGGTCCAGGGCCCGGGTGACGTACGCGGCGCGCTGCGGCAGCCAGCGGGCCACCAGCCGGCGCAACTCGGCGACGGGCTCATCGGACCAGTCGACGCGCAGGTCGGTCTCGCGCCACGCCACCTGCCGGACCACGGCGACGCCCGCCGAGTGCACGGGGCCGGCCTCGCCACCGGCGGCCAGACCGGCCTCGAGCGCTTCCAGCAACCGGCTCTCGAGCTCGCCGGAGGACGACTCGAACGCCGTCACGACGGCGTCGACGACGCGTGTCGCGGACAGCAAGTTGCCGGCGGCGACCACGTCCCGCCCGATGACGTGGTGGTGGACCCCGAGCGACGCCGCACCCGAGTGCGCAGCCGCACGGCCGGACGGGTCCAGCACCGTCAGCTGGCGGTGCTCGAGGTGGTCGTGCGCGCCGGCGAGGTCGTCGAGCGCCTGCTGCGGGTGGACGCCGCGCTCGAGCGCATCGAGCAGTGCCGGGCCCAGCCGCGGATCGGTGACGTTCTGCGACGACGCTCCGCCGACCCCGGGGCGCAGGTGCACGCAGCGGGCGGCCACCGCCGGGCTCGAGGAGGTGACGGCGATCCCGAGGGCACCGGCTCCGTCGGTGGCGAGGACCGAGAACGTCACGACGCGGGCTCCACCGGGATGACGGCGATCGCGTCCACCTCGACCAGCCACTCCGGCCGGGCGAGCGCGGAGACCACCAGCCCGGTCGAGACCGGGTGCACCCCCCGCGTCCAGCGGCCGACGACGCGGTAGACCGCCTCGCGGTAGCGCGGGTCGACGAGGTAGACCGTCAGCTTGACCAGGTGCTCCATCCGGCTGCCGGCCTCCCCGAGCACCAGGTCGATGTTGGCCATCGCGCGTTCGGCCTGCGCCTCCACGTCGCCGACGCCGACGGACTCGCCGGTGTCGAGGTCCTGGCCGATCTGGCCTCGCAGGTAGATCGTGTCGCCCGCGACGACGGCCTGGCACAGATCGTTGTCCAGGTCCTGCTCGGGGTAGGTGTCGCGGGTGTTGAACGGCCGGATCCGCGTGTGCCCACCGGCGACGATCGGGACGTTCACCGGGCGGCCCCGCCGGTGTGGGCGAGGTAGCCACGTCGGGTCACGATGTGGTCGGCCAGGTACCTGGCGTCGTGCCAGACCCCCCAGACGAAGCTCGATCCACGACAGGACAACCACGGCAGTCCCAGGAAGTAGACACCGGGCTCCGGCGACACCCCGCGCCGGTGCGCCGGCGCGCCGTTCTCGTCGAAGACGTCGACATCGAGCCAGCTGTAGTCGGTGGCGTAGCCGGTGGCCCACACGATGGAGGTGATCCCGGCCTCGGCGAGACCGAGCTGCAGGCACGGTTCGGTCACGCACTCCGGATCGGGCCCGAGCACCCGGGCCTCCGGCTCCTCGGGGAGGTCGAGGCCGTTGCGGGCCACGTAGGCGTCCGCCTCGTCGAGCAACGCGAGGTGGCTGGCATCGCCCCCGGCGATGTTCCGGCGTAGATCGGGACGGAACCCGAGGACGCCGTCGTCATAGGACGCGGTCGTGCCCACCAGGTGGATGCCGCCGGCTGCCAGGGCCCGGAAGTCGACGGTCCGACCGCCGTGCGCCCCGCTGACCGCGATGGTGACGTGCTTGGCCCCCGTGTCCGGCGTCACCGCGTCCCACTTCGACAGCACTCCGAGCCACCAGCAGAAGTCGCGCCCGCGGTAGCTGCGGGGCGGCCGGTCGTGGGGTCCGACGGAGAGGTACACCTGCCGGCCCGACAGGGCCAGCTCATCGGCGATCTGGACCCCCGACGACCCCGCTCCGACCACCAGGACGGCTCCCTCGGGCAGCTGCCGCGGGTTGCGGTAGCCGCTGGAGTGGATCTGCGCGGGCACGGCACCGTCGGGCACGATCGGCGGGACGACCGGCCGCTGGAAGGGGCCGGTCGCGGCCACGACGAAGCGCGCGTCGATCACCCCGTCCGAGGTCCGCACCCGGAAGCCGGGGCGACCGACGTTGCGCCGCACGGACGTGACGTCGACGCCGCAACGGACCGGGGCGCCGATCTTCTCGGCGTACGCCACGAAGTAGTCCGCCACCTGCTCCTTCGCGGCGAAGGCGTCGGGGTCGACGTCGAGGAACTCCAGGCCCGGGAAGCGGTCGTGCCAGGCGGGGCCGTTGGCGACCAGGGAGTCCCACCGCTCGGAGCGCCAGCGCTCCGCGATGCGGTGCCGCTCCAGGACGAGGTGCGGCACCCCGGCCGCGCCGAGGTGCTCGCTCATCGCCACACCGGCCTGGCCCGCACCGACGACGACGACCTCGGTCTGCTCGATCGACATTCCACACCTCCACGTCGAGGGGCTGCTGGCGTGATCCCGGGTGCCGGTCACACACCTTCGTTGACGGAGCCGGCCGGTACGGCGGCCGGGCGGCCGGGCCGGCGGCCGGCGCCGCGCATGAGGACGGCGTAGAGCGGGCAGATCACCGCGAGCCCGACGATCCAGGAGATGTCGACCCCGCCGAGCGCCGCCGCGACGGGACCGGTGTAGATCGTCGTGCTCAGGAACGGCAACTGGATCAGGATGCCGAGGACGTAGCAGCCGATCGCGGCCCCGTTGTAGCGGCCGTACACCCCGCCGTCGCGCTCGAAGAGCGACGCGATGTCGTAGTCACCGTGCCTGATCACGTAGTAGTCGACCAGGTTCACCGCGGTCCACGGCACCAGCACGCACAGCAGCAGCAACATGAAGTTGGTGAAGTTCACCAGGAAGGCGTCCTGCCCGGCGATCGCCATGGCGAGGGCTGCGCCGAACAACACCACCGAGACCACCACGCGACTGCTCGCCCGGGGCGTCCACGACGGCACGAGGGTCTGGCCTGCGGTGATCGTCGACAGCGCACCGCAGTAGAGGTTCATCGCGTTGGTGGCGGCGATGCCGATGCCGAACACCGCGATCACCAGGGAGCCGATGCCGCCGACGAGCTGCGACAGCCCGCCGACCGTGTCGGAGTCGGGGAACGCGGCGCCGACCAGGACGCCCAGGACCATCGGCAGCAGCGAGCCGGTCACGCAGCCGGCGTAGGTCGCCCAGAACGCCGGCCGCACACCGGTGTCCCGCGGCATGTAGCGCGAGTAGTCCGAGACGTAGGGCGCGTACGCGATCTGCCAGAGCGCGGCGAGCGAGACCGTGCCCATGAAGCCCACCCAGGTGAAGCCGCCGCTGCTCCAGACACCGTCGCCCGGGCCGTTGACGAACAGCACCCAGACGAAGGCGAGGGCGAGGGTGAGGCCCGAGACCAGGCTCAGCAGCCCGGTGAGCGCGTGGATCAACCGGTAGCCGACGACCGCGCCGACGACGCTCACCAACCCGATCACGACGATGGCCGGCGTGGCGGGGATGCCGAACAGGCTGGACAGCGCCTGGCCGCCCAACACCATGTTGGACGCGAAGAACCCCACGTACATGAAGATCACCAGCACGACCACCAGCAGGCTGCCGTGGCTGCCGAACTGGGCGCGCGTCTGCAGCATCTGGGGCACGCCCATCCGCGGCCCCTGCGCGGCGTGCAGCGCCATCACCACGCCACCGACGACGTTGCCGACGGCGAGGGCGGCCACGGCCGCCCAGACCGGCAGCCCGTAGATCGTGGTCGCGACCACGCCGGTGGCGACCGTGAGCAGCATGACGTTGGAGCCGAACCAGATGGTGAAAAGGTCTCGTGCCGTGCCGTGCCGCTCGTCCACCGGGATGTGGTCGATCGTGCGCTTCTCCACACGCAGCGTCGGGCGAGCGGGGCCGGGACCGTCTTCTGGGCTCACTGCCGTACCTCCTCAGCAGCCCGGAACGACGTCGCCGGGCGATGGGAGAACTATGGGTGAGCGACCGTGCACAGAGAAGCGCGAAAATCTTCTCTAGGGCATCTGTTCTGCTGATGACCCGCCCGACGTGCGAACGGCGTACACGTCGCGGGTGAGTGCGACGAACGACTGCGCGCGACGGGTCTGCCGGGCTCCCCGCATCCAGGCCAGGACGATCTCCAGGGCCGGCAGCCGGTCGTGCAGCTCCAGCGAGACCACCGACCTGCCGTCGTAGGTGGTCGCGTGGGCCGGCCGCTGGTTGAGCAGGGCGTACCCGTGCCCGTTCGCCACCATCGCCCGCACCGTCTCGTACCCGGTGGTTCGGAAGCGGACATTCGGGACGAGCCCGGTCGAGGCGACGATCGACTCGAAGTAGGCGTTGCTGTGCGGCAGGTCCAGCAGCACCATCGGCTCCGGCGCGAGGTCGGCGAGCGAGACCCGCCCGCGGCCGGCGAACGGGTGGGAGGTGGAGACCAGCGCGTAGGGCCGGGCGCTGTCGACGAGGACGCGGTCGATGTCCTCGCCGAGGTCGAAGGCGTACATCAGCGACAGCTCGCACGCGCCGTCGCGCAGCGCGCGCTTGAGCTGCGCGTGGTTGCCCTCCACCACCGAGACACACACGTCGGGGTGCCTGTCCCGGTACGCGGCGAGCAGACCCGGGAGATGGAAGGGGGCGAGTGTCGAGAAGCAGCCGACCGACAGGTCGCCGACCAGCGAGCTGCCGGACGCGAAGGCCGACTCCGCCAGCTCACCCGCGTGCAGGAGGAAGCTGCGCAGCTCCCGGTAGAAGGACACGCCGGCCGCGGTGAGCGTCAACCCCCGGGCGTGGTGGCGCAGCAGCAGCTGGACGCCGAGCTCCTTCTCCAGCTGGGCGATCGCCGTGGAGACGGCCGACTGCGAGACCATCTGCTCGCGGGCGGCGGCCGTCATGCTCCGGTGCTCGGCGGCGGCCGCGAAGTAGCGCAGCTGCACGAGCGTGAAAGCCGGGGGCCTCATCCCCGCGATCCTGCCGCACGGGAGGTCTCGCCATCGCTGCGGCTGATGTCGTGCTGGCGACATTGCGACCTACCGCCGTGACGCATCGCGCGGGCTGATCGCCGTCGAGCACCCCTTTCCCACCGCATCGCGCGGGCTCGATGTCGTCAGAGGCCCCGCTCCAGCGCATCGCGCGGGCTCGACGTCGTGCGGAGATCGCCGCGCCGTTCTCCGCACACCGCGGGCGCCCGGCGGGGTTCAGGTGCTGAACAGCAACGTCAGCCCCACCAGCGTGTAACCGACCATCACCAGCACCAGCGGCAGCTCGTCGGCGATGCGCTCGCCCAGGGTCGGGTGGGCCGTGCCGGCGAGCACCCGGTCGTGCGCGGCGACGACGCCCGCGACGTGGCCGAGCAGCACGGCGCCGACCTGCACCGTGGCCACCACCACCGGCGCGGGTCGCCACGGGGCCGACCCGGATGCGACGAGCAGCGTGAAGGAGCGCCCGCCCTCGATCACCAGCAGCGAGAAGTAGTGGGCGACCGTGTAGCCGGTGGCGATCGGCACCAGGGTGGGCGCGACATCGCCCGCGCGGGCCACCACCACGATGCTCGCGGCCACCGCGACGCAGACGGCCACCAGCAGCACGCTGCCGAGCAGCACCGGAGCGCCGGTGCGCTGCACCACCGCGGCCCACACCGTCGACGACGACACGCCGTCGACCACCGTCGACCCCCACCAGACCGCGACGAACGCGGCGAGCCCCGGCGTGCTCGGTGCCGCCGCGAGCGCGGGGAGCGGGTTGCGCAGCGCCGGCCGGCCGCCGCGGCGGGTGAACGGGGCCAGCTGTCCGATCAGGGTGGAGTAGACCTCGAACGCGTCACCCCGGGCGAACCACCCCGGGCCGCGCCAGACCGCACCCCCCAGCTGCACCGCGGCGTAGGCAAGCAGGAACGTGCCGACGACGGCGGGGGTGTCACGGTGCGGCGCCACCAGCTCCAGCCAGACGAACGCGAGCAGCGTCCCCGCCGCGGGCCACAGGTCGTCAGCGGGGCCGGGCCGCAGGCCCTCGGGGGGCAGGCCGAGCCGCACCAGCGCGGCGTGCAGCGTGCGCAACGGGTTCACGACGCTCCAGACCGGGCCCAGCAGCAGCGACGCGGGGACGAGCCCCACCCACAGCCAGGCGTAGAGCGCGTACGGCGCCGGGTTGTCCGGCGCGGGCGGCCCCCAGAAGGCCGTCACCACCACGGAGCCCGCGACCACCAGTGCGACGGCGCGCAGGCTCCCGCGCAGCCACGGCGTGTCCACCAGCGAGGAGGCGGGCACGGCCGGCCCGCCGGCCCCGGGCCGGCGACGCATCACCGCCACGCCGAGGAACGACACCAGCACGGCGGCCGCGCCGGCCTGCAGGACGAGGTCGAGCGGCAGCGGGAGGTCGGCCGCCGTCCCGATCCCGTGGGCGAGGATCACCGGACGACGAGCTGCAGGAGCAGCACGTCCGGGTGCGCCTCGACATCGACCAGCCCGGGCCGGTCGGCGACGAACGTGATCCGCGCGGCCCGCCCGGGTGCCGCCTGCCCGTACCGGTCGAACCCGTGGACGTGGATCTCGGCCTCCTCGTCGGCCTGCACCGTGAGGTCGACGGTGTCGCCGACCTGGACGTCGACCCGGTGAGGCAGCGGATCCGCGCGGCCGTCGCGCAGAGCCGTGGTGATCGTGACGGTGTGGCCCGCCGCCGGCGTGGGCGCGGCGACGCACCCCGCGAGCGCTGCCGCGACCAGCACGGCGAGGACGGCGAGGACGGCGGTGCGCATCATGCGTCTCCTGTGGGCAGCGCGGTCGAGCGGAGCACCGAACCCGCCGCCACGGCCACCCCCGCCCCGCCGCCCAGCGCGAGGGCCACGAGGACACGCTCCAGGTCCGGGGGGCCGACGAAGGGCAGGACGGAGTGGTGGAACGCCGTGGCGTCGGGCAGCACGAGCACGGCGGTGAGCGCGGCCCCGACGCACACGGCGAGCACGCCCGAGGCGCCGCCACGCCACGCCCCGACCGCGCCCACCGACGCGAGCGGCCACGCCAACAGGCCGATCCCGGCGGCTCCGACCAGCACGAGGATCGTCGGCCCCGACC
>CAXTTN010000122.1:0-2585 GCA_964247105.1 uncultured Pseudonocardia sp. | reverse complement strand
GAGCCCAGCACGTGCCCGAACGCGGCGGCGGCGACGGCCAGCCCGGCCACCGCAAGCGCCCGCGGCCTCCGCCTGGTGAGCAGCGGCACCGCGAGCACCACGCCCAGCACCGCCGCCCACCAGGCGAGCGCGGGCGGTGCCGCCTCGGGGATCCACTCGCCGGTGACGGCGACCGGGCGCCCGCCCACCGTCAGCGCGACCGTCCAGCCGCCGCCGGGTCGGCCGAGCGGGTCCGCCCGTGCGTCGCGCCACAGTGCCGACCCCCCGGGTGGCACGGTGCGCGGCGTCTCGGGGCCACCGCCGGGCGCGACGGCGACCGGCAGGCCCGTGGCGTTCTCCAGCTCCAGCCGGACGCCGTTCTCCACGGCGGCCACCGTCACGCCCGCGGCCGGCGGCGACACGGCGGTGACGACGGTGCGCACGTCCGTCGGCTGGAGTCCACCGGCGTGCGCCGAGGCGGCGGGCGCGGGCAGGCTGATCACCAGGACGGCGGCGACGGCGAGGCCCGACAGCCCGGTGCGCGTCGCGTTCACCGGATGCGCCGCACCACGAGGGCCGTCAGCGCTCCGGCAAGAGCCGTCATGGTGACGATCCCGGTGGTGGTGTGGATGTTCCAGCCGTAGGGCTCGGCAGCCACCGCCGCGCCCGCCGCCAGCACCGCGCTCCACATCAGCGCCGGCGCCGCCGCTCCGAACGCCACCCAGCGCCCGTCGGCCGGCAGACCCGCGACGAGCCGGCTGCCGGCCCGCAGGACGACCTCGGTCAGCACCGCAGCCAGGACGAGCGCGACCGGGTACCAGGTGTTCTCGAACTTGTCGAAGACCACCCACAGCGCCACGGCCGGCACCCCGGTCAACACGGGACCGACCCCCAGCGGCAGCCGCCAGCGGCGCCCGATGGCGAGCAGCGGGGCCAGCAGCAGCACGGTGCTGGTCGCGTAGCCGTGCACGGCCAGGGCGTCGGAACCCGTGATCCGCATCGGCACCTGGCCGGACCCGAGATGGGGCCAGCCGATGGCGCTCGCGTGCACGGAGAAGATGTGCAGCGGCAGGACCGCCAGCAGCGTCGAGGCCAGCACGAGCACCGCGTCGGACGGAGCGAGCCGGCCGTCGTCCGGCTCCGCCGCGCGCATGAGGGCCGGCCCGGACGCGACGAGGCACATCCCGGTGATGATCAGGATGTGGCTGGGGCTGACGAAGATCTCCAGCTCCCGCTCGATGCCGAAGATGTTGTGCCACAGGGTGTCGATGCCGCCCCCGACGAGCAGCAGCGCCATCCCCGCCGCCGGGATGCGGAACGCGAGTGGCAACGCCGCCACGCTGCCGAGCGTGATGTTCCCCGCCGGGAGGAGCCGGTGGGTCTGCCAGGCCAGCACCCCACCGCAGGCGGCGATGCCCGAGTACAGCACGGCGTGCCACGGTGTCCAGAACGTCTCCAGGTCGGGGATCGTGGCGTGCGCCCACGCGTCGAGCTGCAGGCCCGCGACGAGCCACGCGGCGGCAGCCAGCAGCAGCCATCGGCTCCCGCGCCCGACCGCCGTCGAGGCTGGAGGAGGGGGCCGGTCCTGAATCGTCATGACCTCAACCCTGGCGGGAACGGCGGACCGCCGCGTCAACCCCAGGGCTGATCTTGGCCGGGACGCACGAGCTCGCTCTCGTAGGCCGCGATCACCGCCTGGGTGCGGGTCGTCACGCCGAGCTTCGCGAAGATGCTCCGGACGTGCGTCTTCACGGTCGGGAGGCTCACGACCAGCTCGGCGGCGATGCGGTCGTTGGACGCGCCGCGGGCCACCAGCACGAGGACCTCGCGCTCGCGGGCCGTCAGCTCGGCGATACCGCGGGACACCACCACCGGGCCCCGCGACGGGCGGGCGAACTCCTCGATCAACCGGCGGGTGATCGACGGGGAGACGACCCCGTCGCCCCGCGCGACGGTGCGCACCGCCCCGGCCAGGTCGTTGGCGGCGTCGTCCTTGAGCAGGAACCCGGCCGCGGAGGCACGCAGGGCGCCGAAGACGTACTCGTCGAGCTCGAAGGTCGTGACGATCAGCACGGCGGGGGCGTCCTCACCGAGGGAGCGGTTGATCTCCCGCAGGGCGCTGAGCCCGTCGGTGCGGGGCATGCGGATGTCCATGACGACGACGTCGGGCCGCAGCCGCATCGTGAGGTCGACGGCCGCCCGCCCGTCCGCGGCCGCGCCCACCACGTCGAGGTCGGGCTCCCCGGACAGGAGCGTGGCGAAGTCCGCCCGGACGGCGGGGTGGTCGTCGGCGACCACCACCCGCAGCGAGGCCCCGCTCACGGCACCGCCCGGATCGGGAGGGCGGCGCGCACGAGCCAGCCGCCCAGCGGGCCGGTCTCCAGGTCCAGGACACCTCCCGCGGCGACGGCGCGCTCGCGCATGCCGACGATGCCGTGGCCCTCGCGGCATCCGGGGGCTCCCCGCGCACCGTCGTCGGCGACGCCGACCACGAGCGTGCCGCCGTCCGCGTGCACCGACACCACCGCGCGGGAGGCGCCGGAGTGCTGCAGGACGTTGCTCAGCGACTCCTGGACGATCCGGAACGCGGCCAGCGCGGTGTCGTC
>CAXTTN010000121.1:12088-17664 GCA_964247105.1 uncultured Pseudonocardia sp. | reverse complement strand
GGGGTACACGGCCCCGATCATGTGCGCGAGCGCGCCCCGGGGTCAACAACCCCCGCTCGTACGGCGGCGGAGTGCCGCGTACAGGGCGGCGGCCAGCACGAAGCCGACCTCGAAGGTGATGTCGCCGACCGCGGGCACGGCGGTCGGGACCGGGGCCACGTAGAGGGTCTGGTTGCAGAACAGCGCGATCGACACGACCATCCCGACGGCCATCGCCACCACCCCGGCCCAGGGGTTGTAGGAGCGGTCGTAGAGGAACGGGGCCGGGTCGACCCGGCGCAGCGCCCAGTCGGCGAAGTACACGCCCAGCCACGGCCCGATCCAGTAGGAGATGACGAGCAGGAAGCCCTCGTACTTCTCGCCCGCGTCCTGCAGGCCGGTGAGCGCGAGCACGAAGCCGATCACGCCGAAGACGGCGGCGACGATGGCGCGCCGCTGCTTGAGCGGCAGGTCGATGCCCAGGGCGAGGAAGGACATCGCGCCCGAGTACACGTTGAGCACGTTGGCCGAGACGGCGCCGAGCGCGATACCGAGCAGCGTCAGCGCGGCGACCCAGCCGGGCAGGTGGCCGGTGAACGCGGCCGTCGGGTTCTCGTTCTCCGGTGTGGCGATCGTGGCCGACGCGGCGCCGACGACCTCCAGCACGACGCAGGAGAGGAACACGCCGAGCCCGGCC
Organism: uncultured Pseudonocardia sp.; assembly: GCA_964247105.1. Classification (GTDB taxonomy): domain Bacteria; phylum Actinomycetota; class Actinomycetes; order Mycobacteriales; family Pseudonocardiaceae; genus Pseudonocardia. The sequence goes on along the minus strand of CAXTTN010000121.1, from coordinate 16,988 downwards.
CAGATCCCGGCGGCCCTGGCGTCGACCCTGGGGGAGAGGTAGCGGGTGTAGTCGGTGGCGTAGGGGTTCCAGCCCGCGGCGTAGCCGAACGCCGCGCCGACGGTCAGCAGGAAGCCGCCCAGCCCGCCGCCCCCGGGCTCCGCGCCGGGCGTGGCCGCGCCGAGCGTGAACACCGTGGCCAGCAGGAACACGATCGCCAGGATCGGCAGCGCCGCCCGTTCGAACGCGTGCACGAGGTTGTGCCCGAAGAAAGCGACGCCGACCTGCGCCAGCACCACCACGACCAGCCACAGCGGCGCGGGCAGCCCGGTCAGGGCCGCGAGCGCGAGCGTGCCGCTGACGCTGTTGACCGCGAACCAGCCGATGCCCGCCACCAGCGCGTTCAGCCCGGCCGGCAGCGCGTTGCCGCGGAAGCCGAACGCCATCCGGCTCAGCACCATCTGCGGCACGCCGGTGGACGGGCCGCGCGAGGACAGGATCGCGTGCGACACCGAGCCCAGCGCGGTGCCGACCACGATCGCCCCGACCGCCTGCCAGAAGGTCTGCTGGAAGTACAGCACCGAGATCACGCCGACGAAGACGGTCGCGAACTCCAGGTTCGGCGACATCCACGTCCACAGCAGGCTCAGCGGGCGGCCGTGCCGCTCGTCGAGGGGGATGAAGCCGGCGCCGCCGGGCTCGACGGCGACCACCTTCGTGCCGTAGGTACCTTCGCGGAGCACCGTGGTCGCCGTCATGGCGCGACGGTAGGAACGCCAGGTCTCACCGGGATGAACCCCGTGTTTCAGAATCGCTCGGGGTGACCGCGACCGTCACATCAGGTGCGGGTGCGGCACATCTCGGTGCACAGCGGGCAGGGGCTCCCATCGGGCTCCACCATGGACGCGGCGGCGACGCGATGACCGCACAGCGCCTGGTAGTACCCGTCACGGCGGAACGCCTCGGTGGCGATCTCGACATCCGGGACCCGGTGGGAACGCCCGTCGGACACGCACGTGACGGAGATCGTCGGCCGTCCGTTGTGGAGCGACTCGACGCGTTCCCGCTCTGCTCTGCCCACTGCCCCAACCCGGTCTCACCGTGCCCGTGTGGGCCAGTTTGCCTAGCCGTCGGTCAATCCGCAACACTGGGTGCAAACACGTCTGCAAGCACATCTGCACGTTCATCTGCACTCTCCGTGGAGGTCCGGCATGCCGTTCGCCCGTCCGCAACCCACCGGCGACGCCAGCGTCTCCGCCGCCGACCTCGGCGTCGTGACCTGGCGGAAGAGCCGGGCCAGCAACCCCAACGGCGACTGCGTCGAGCTGGCCGGCCTGGAGAACGGCGAGGTGGCGGTCCGCAACTCGCGCGATCCCCGCGGTCCCGCGCTGGTCTTCACCCGGGCCGAGATCGCCGCCTTCCTCCGCGGCGCGAAGGACGCGGAGTTCGACGATCTGATCGTGTGAACCGCTGCGCTATGGTGGGGCCGTGATGCCAGCCTCGTCGGGCGCCGCCGGCCCGATCGGTGCCGATCCCGCGGGCGCCGATGCGCCGGGCGGGCCCACCGTCTCGCGCATCCTGCTCGGCACGCAGCTGCGCAGGCTGCGGGAGAGCAGCGGCATCAGCCGCGAGGCGGCCGGTGCCGCGATCCGGGCGTCCCACGCGAAGATCAGCCGGCTCGAGCTGGGGCGGGTGGGCTTCAAGGAACGCGACATCGCCGATCTGCTCACCCTCTACGGCATCCGCGACGAGGACGAGCGCGCCGGTTACCTGGGCCTGATGACGCAGGCCAACGTGCGCGGCTGGTGGCAGCAGAACAGCGACCTGCTGCCCGGCTGGTTCGAGATGTACCTCCGGCTGGAGCAGGAGGCGCGGATCATCCGCACCTACCAGGTGCAGTTCGTGCCCGGGCTCCTGCAGACCCCCGAGTACGCGCGCGAGGTGATCCTCGCCGGCCACCGCAGCGTGGCGGCCCACGAGCTCGACCGCCGCGTCCAGCTGCGGGTCGACCGGCGGAAGGTGCTCACCGAGCCCGATGCGCCGCAGTTCTGGGCGGTGCTCGACGAGGCCGCGTTGAGCAGGCCTTTCGGGTCCGCCGCCACCATGCGGGGCCAGATCGAGTTCCTGCTGGAGATGGCCGCGCTGCCCAACGTGTCGGTGCAGGTGCTGCCGTTCCGCTACGGCGGCCACGCGGCGGCGGGCGGGCCGTTCACGATCCTGCGGTTCGCCGAGCGCGACCTGCCCGACGTCGTGTACCTCGAGCAGCTCAACAGCGCCGTCTACGTCGACAAGCGCTCCGACGTGGAGGAGTACCTGGCCGTCATGGGGCAGGTCAGCGTGCAGGCCGACACCCCCGCCCGCTCCGTGGAGGTGCTGCGGGGGCTGCTCGCCTCGACGTAGGCGACCCGCCCGATCCGTCACCCCACGGAGTGGACGGTGACCAAGCGCGTGACGACCCTTGCGTCGAACCTCCTGGTCGGGTGATGATATTACGACACCGAACGGAGCGCTCCGAACACGAAGCGTAACCAGCGGTGGGCACGAGCAAGGGGGACCGAGCGATGTCGGCAGAACTCGACCACGCCAGTGACTACGGATCCGACCTGGCGCAGGAGGTCAAGGCCTCGCTGCACATCCCGTCCCAGCGCAAGCGCCCGCCGGTCGGCGGCATCCGCCCCGCGGGCCACCGCATCGACGTCGACGGCGACTACGGCTACGACATGGTGCACGAGCAGTAGCCCGTGACCGGAACGGTCGCCGACACGCCAGGATGGGCAGGTGACCTCGCATCCGCTCGACCCGTTGACCGCCGACGAGATCCGCGCCGTCGCGGCGGTCCTGCACCGTGAGCGCGGGGTGGCCCGCCCCGGCTGGCGCATCGCCTCGATCGAGCTCGCGGAGCCGGCCAAGGACGTGGTGCGGGCGTTCCGGCCCGGCGACCGGATCGACCGCTCCGCCCGCGCCGTCGTCTGGGACACCGGCGAGGGCACCGCCTACGTGGCGTTGCTGTCGCTCACCGGCGACACGCTGGTCTCGTGGGACGCGCAGCCCGGCCGCCAGCCCAACGCGACCTCCGACGAGTGGAGCGACACCGACGTCGCCATGCGCGCCCACCCCGAGGTCGTCGCGGCGCTGGCGAAGCGCGGCGTCACGGACCTGGACCTGGTGCTCGTCGACATGTGGACCTTCGGTGCCCACCTGATCCCGCCCGCGTACGAGGGCCGCCGGATCGGCTGGTGCGACGTGTGGGTCCGCAGCGAGCACGACAGCAACCCCTACGCGCACCCCGTCAGCGGGCTGAAGCTCGTCGTGGACCTCAACACCCTGGAGCTGCTGGAGATCGAGGACACGGGCGGCGCCGGCTTCCCCGACGTGCAGGGGGAGTACGCCCCGAAGCACGTCCCGGGGCTGGTCGAGCGCACCGACCGCCGGGCGTTGCACGTCAGCCAGCCCGACGGCGTCTCCTTCACCCTCGACGGCCACGAGCTCGCCTGGCAGAAGTGGCGGCTGCGGCTGGGTTTCACCTACCGCGAGGGGCTGGTGCTGCACACCGTCGGCTACGACGGGCGCCCGGTGGCGCACCGGATGTCGTTCGCCGAGATGGTGGTGCCCTACCGCGACCCCTCGCCCGACCACGTCCGCCGCACCGCCTACGACATCGGCGAGTGGGGCCTGGGCTTCATGACCACCTCGCTGGAGCTCGGCTGCGACTGCTTGGGCGAGATCACCTACCTCGACGCCGTGCTGCACGACAGCGCGGGCGAGCCGAAGACGATCCGCAACGCGATCTGCGTCCACGAGGAGGACAACGGCGTGCTGTGGAAGCACGTCGACGCCCGGGCGGGCGCCGAGGTGCGGCGGATGCGCCGGCTCGTGGTCTCGTGCCACGTCACCGTGGCCAACTACGAGTACCTGCTCTACTGGCGCTTCCACGAGGACGGCAGCATCGAGAGCGAGGTGCGGGCCACCGGGATCATGGTCACCACCCCGTTCGAGGGTGTCGCGCCGCCGTACGGCACGGTCGTCGACACGAGCACCTACGCCCCGATCCACCAGCACTTCATCGTCGCCCGCCTGGACATGGAGGTCGACGGGCCGGACAACACCGTCGTGATGACCGAGACGGTGCAGCCGCCGATCGGGCCGGACAACCCGCACGGCCTGGCGCTGACCCAGCGCTCCGAGCCGCTGCTCACCGAGGGCGGCCAGGACTACGACTGGTCCACCCAGCGGGCGTGGAAGGTCACCAACCCGAACCGGCGCAACAAGGTCGGCGCGCCGGTCGCGTACAAGCTCGTGCCGGGCGCGGCGATCCCGCCGATGCTCGACCCGGCCTCACCGGTGTTCCGGCGCGCGCAGGTGCTCGGGCACACGCTGTGGGTCACGCCGTTCGACGCCGCGGAGCGCTGGCCGTGCGGGGAGTTCGTCAACCAGAGCGGCGAGGACGGCGGCCTCCCGGTCTGGACGGCCGCGAACCGCTCGATCGACAACACCGACATCGTGCTCTGGTACGTGTTCGGCATCCACCACGTGCCGCGCGTGGAGGACTGGCCGGTGATGCCGTCGGACACGGTGTCGTTCTGGCTCAAGCCGTCCGGGTTCTTCGACGCGAACCCGTCGCTCGACGTGGCTCCCTCGAATGGCTAGGTACGGCGCCCAGTTCGGGCCGGACATCACCTTCCTCGGCGTGCCGCGCTGCGACTGGGCCGACGCCGACACGTTCACCGACGCCGACGTCGTGATCCTCGGCGCGCCGTTCGACGGCGGCACCTCGCACCGGCCGGGCACGCGGTTCGGGCCGCAGTACATCCGGCAGAGCTGCTACCTGCCCCACGACGGCTCGCGGCCCTCGCTGGCCCTGCGCGTCGACGGGTTGCGCGATCTCGCCGTGCACGACGCGGGCGACGTCGAGATGTACTCC
>CAXTTN010000121.1:9866-12078 GCA_964247105.1 uncultured Pseudonocardia sp. | reverse complement strand
CCCTCGCTGGCGCTGCGGGTCGACGGGCTGCGGGACGATCTCACCGTGTACGACGCGGGCGACGTCGAGATGTACTCCGGCGACGCCGAGCGATCGGTGCGCGACCTCGAGGAGGCCGTGTACGCCGTCGCCCGCACCGGCGCCGTGCCGCTGGTGCTGGGCGGTGACCACACCATCGCCTGGCCCGACGCGGCCGGCGTGGCCCGGCACCTGGGCCAGGGCCGCGTCTCGATGATCCACTTCGACGCGCACGCCGACACGGGTGACATCGAGTTCGGCTCGCTGGTGGGGCACGGGCAGCCGATGCGGCGGCTGATCGAGTCCGGGGCCCTGCGCGGCGACCGGTTCCTGCAGCTCGGGCTGCGCGGCTACTGGCCGGGCCCGGAGACGCTGTCGTGGATGGCCGAGCAGGGCATGCGGTCCTACGAGATGACCGAGATCGTCACGCGCGGGCTCACCGAGTGCCTGAGCGAGGCGTTCACCATCGCCGTCGACGACTGCGACGGGGTGTTCCTCTCGGTGGACATCGACGTGTGCGACCCCGGCCACGCGCCCGGTACGGGCACGCCCGAGCCCGGCGGGCTCACCGCCCGCCAGCTGCTCGACGCGGTGCGCCGCATCGCCTACGAGCTGCCGGTGGTGGGCGTGGACGTGGTCGAGGTGTCACCGCCCTACGACCACGCCGAGATCACGTCGTTCCTGGCCAACCGGGTGGTGCTGGAGGCGCTGTCGGGCATCGCGCGGCGGCGCAGGGACGCGCGCGACGGCACCACCTGGGACCCGGCCCGGCCGCTGCTCGACGGGCGCTGAGACACCCCTACCCCGTGACGGTATGGATTCGACCACATCTGTCCGGTTACCGTCTCCCCGTGGGACTGGGCGTGGGGTGGCTCGACGTACTGCTGGGCGTGGCGTGCCTGCTCGCCGGGCTCCAGCACCTCGGCCTGGCGCTGGGCCGCCGCGCCCCGGCCGTGCCCGCCGTCGCGTACGCGGTGATGGGTCTCGGGATGGCCGCGATGTTCGTGCCCGCCGCCGATCCCGTGCCGCAGCCGGTCTGGGTCGCGGCGTTCGCCGTGTCGGCGCTCTGGTTCGGGGCCGGGTTGCTGCGCGACCGGTCGGCCTTCGGGGACGCCGGGCACCACGTCGTCGGCGCGCTCGCGATGCTGTTCATGCTGCTCGCCCCCGGCCACGGGGTGGGCCTGATCGCCCCAGCGGTGGCGCTGCTGCTCGCGGCCTGGTTCCTCGCCGACATCGTCGCGCTGCTCGCGCACGCGGCCCCGGTCACCGCGCCCGTGCCGGCCACCGCGGCGGCGATGGGCGCCCCGGACGGGACACCGGCGCCGCCGGTCGTCGACGGGGCGCGCGGCCTGCCGGTCGCGTGCCTGGTGATGAACGCCGCGATGGCGTTGATGCTCGTCGTCATGGCGTGATCGTCATGGCGTGACCCGCCACATCCGCACCACCGACCGGAGGTCCTCCATGCGCCACATCGCCACGTTCTGCGGCAGCTGCAACTGCGGCTGCCCCGAGCTCCACATCGACGACGCCGCCGCGCCCGAGCGCCGCGTGGTGATCACCGACGACTTCGGCCAGCGCATCCAGATGAGCCTGGAGCAGCTCGCCGACCTGGTCGCCGACGTCCGCAACGGCGTGCTGGACGAGGTCCTCGCCGGCGCGTAGCGCTCAGCCCGCGGCCGACGTCGTCAGCGCGGTGCGCATCGCGCGCAGCTCGTCCTGGACGCGGGCCAGGTCCGGCCCGCAGGTCGTCGCCGGCGGGGCGGGCTGGCTGGGTGACAGCACGCAGCCGTCGCGGATGAAGGCCGCCACCGCGTCGCCGAGGCTGGTGGCGGTGGTGGTCAGCGCCGCGGCGCCGGGGTGCCCGGCCGCCCCGCCCTTCGCGGCGAGCGCGGCGTTGGCGACCTCGGCGACGAACCGCGGGCAGTTGGGGAACACGCTGGCCGCCGTCGCCGTGGCGCACTCGTCCTGCGCGATCGAGTCGACCTTCTCGCTGAGGTCCGCGAGCGAGGCGGCGGCGGGGGCGGGCACCGGCGCGGTGTCCCGGGCGGGCGAGCTGCAGGCGCCGAGAAGGACGATGACGGGGGCGATCAGGAGCAGGGCACGGCGCACCGGCCCACCGTAGGCCGCCCGCTCACCGCGTCGCGAGGTAGGCCGTGAGGAGCAGCGTCATCGAGGTGACGTTGTTCGTGATGTC
>CAXTTN010000121.1:0-9856 GCA_964247105.1 uncultured Pseudonocardia sp. | reverse complement strand
CCCGCGATGAGCGACGGGGGGAGCCGGTCCAGGCCGAGCAGCCGGTCGAGCACGCGGAACCGGTAGGCCGCGCTGAGCACCACGAACCAGATCACCAGCGCCGGGATCACGGTCACCAGCATCGCGCGCGAGGGCCCGGTGAGGCCGAAGTAGTCCGACAGGACCGGCGTGTACAGCACGCCGACGAACGCTGCGAGCAGCGCCAGCACGAGGATCGACGGGCGCCGGTCGGGCTTCGGTGCCGTCCACGACGCGAAGAACCGGGTGCGCGGACGCAGGAACAGGATCAGCCCGAACGACGCCACCGTCACGAACGTCGACAGCCCGGTCTGCGCGCCGATGGTGGCCGAGGCCGTGGTGAAATCGGCGTCGGAGTAGGTCAGCCCGGTGTAGCGCTGGAAGCTCTCGATCACCCGCTCCGGCACGGTCATGCTGGTCAGGCCCTGCATGACCCGGGTGTAGATGATCGTGTAGACGCCGACCCCGCACGCGGCCGTGACGACCGCCGCCGGGAGCACGAACCGCGCCAGCGAGCCCAGCAGGTTCGGGTTCGGTGCCACCGGCCGCGCCCAGAGGGTGAGGAACAGCGTCGGGACGCCGACCGTGAGCAGCGTCAGCCCCACCTGGGTCGGCTCGTAGGGGAAGCCCAGGCCGAGCATCGTCACGGTCAGGATCACCAGCGCCTGCGTGGCCACGCGGGCCAGGAACACGTACATCGACGTCGCGATGCCGTCGATGATCCGCCTGCCCTCGCTCCGGGCGGGCATCAGCGCGGTGAACGCGTCGTCGACGAGCACGATGTCGGCCACGTCGCGGGTCACCGCGCTGCCGCTGCGCATCGCGACGCCGACGTGCGCCGCCTTCAGCGCCCGGGCGTCGTTGACCCCGTCGCCGATCATGGCGACGTAGTGGCCCTGCCGGCGCAGCGACGCGACGATCCGCTCCTTGTCCTCGGGGGACACCCGCCCGAACACGGTGGTGGCGGCGACCTGCTCGTCGAGCCGCTCCTCGTCGAGATCGGCCCCGGACAGCGGCACGCCGACGTCCAGCCCGGCCCGGGCGGCCAGCACGGCGACGGTGCGGGGGTCGTCGCCGGACAGGACCTTCATCCCGACCCCGGCCTCGCGCAACCCCGCCACCGCGACCTGCACGTCGGCGCGCAGCTCGTCCTCCAGCGCCACCACGGCCAGCGGTTCGAGGCGGGGCAGCGCGGGCCGGTCGCCGTCGTGCAGGCCCGCGGCCGGGTCTACCGCGCGCGCGAACACGAGCACGCGCAGCCCGTCGCGGGCGTGCCGGGCCACCACCGGCGCCGGTGACGGCCCGCAGAGCACGGGTTCGAGCGCCTCCAACGCCCCGAGCACCCAGGTGCCGCCGGCCGCCGCCACCGCGCTCCAGCGCAGCGACGACGTGAACGCCACCTCCTCGCGCACCTCCAGCGCCTGCCCGGGCAGGGCCGCGGCCAGCGCGTCACCCGCGGCGGTCGGGACCGACGTGCTCCGGACCGCCGACCCGAGCTGTCGCTCGACCTCGGCGGCCTCGTGGCCCGCCACCACCTCCACGGCCGCGACGGTCAGCCGGCCGCTGGTGAGCGTGCCGGTCTTGTCGGTGCACAGCACGTCCACGTTGCTGATCGACTCGACGGCGTTGACCTGCTGGATCAGCGCGCCGCGCGTGGCGATGCGGGTGGCGCCGAGGGTGTAGGCGACGGCGATGAGGAAGAAGAGGCCGTAGGGCACCAGGCCCGAGAGCACCGCGGAGATCTGCACGATCCGCAGCAGCGTCACGCCCTCCAGCGTCGCCTGCGCCACGATCGCCGCGCTCATCAGCGCCACCAGCACCATCACCAGCCGGATCACGAACTCGATGCGGCGCTGCAGCGGTGTCTTGTCCACGGCCGGGCGGCGTGCGTCCAGGGTGAGGCGCTGGGCGTAGCTCGCCTCGCCGACGTCGCGCGCGAGCTGGCGGCCGGCGCCGCCCACGCAGAAGCTGCCCGACCGGACGTCGTCACCCGCGCGCCGGACCACCGCGTCGGGCTCGCCGGTGAGCAGCGACTCGTCGATCTCCAGCACGCCGTCGACGACGGGCCCGTCCACGACGACCTGGTCGCCGGGCCGGATCGCGACGACGTCGCCGCGCACCACGTCCTCCGGGAAGAGCGCGACGTCGCGGCCGTCGCGCAGGACGCGGACCTCGGTACGGCCGAGCAGCTGCAGCTGGTCGAGCTTGCGCTTCGCGCGGATCACCTGGATCGAGCTGATCACGGCGTTGACCAGGCCGAGCCCGACGCTGACGAACGCGTCGTTGTACCGGCCCAGCACCAGCAGCGAGATGCCGATGACGAACAGGATGTTGTTGTAGAAGTTGAAGACCTGGGTGCGGAGGATCCGCGCGTAGCTCGTGGATCCGTGCTTCATCCCCCCAGCGTAGGGATCATCCCTGTGAGCGCGCTGCGAACTAGATCGCGCTGCCCTTCTGCCACTGCGCCCAGGTCAGCTCCCAGTCGCCGTAGGTGTCGCCGAGGGGGAGCTGCGGGCCGCCGGAGTTGGTGATCTCGACGACGTCGCCGATGCCGAAGTGGTCGAAGAACCACTGCGCGTTGGCGGGGCTGAGGTTCACGCAGCCGTGCGAGACGTTCTGGCCGCCCTGCGAGCCCACCGACCACGGCGCGGAGTGCACGAACTCGCCGTCGTCGGAGATGCGCTCGTCGAGGTCGACCTTCTCCTTGTAGTAGCCGGGCTGGCCCTCGCAGACCCCGTAGGTGCAGGAGTCCATCGTGATGCTCGGCTGCTTGTCGGAGATCACGTGCGGGCCGATGTGCGAGGGGTGGCCGGGGGAGCCGAGGCTGATCGGCATCGTCTTGACCAGCGCGCCGTTGTCGAAGATCTGCATCTGCTCGGTGGCGCCGTCGGCCTTCGCGACCCACGCGTCGTGCACGTGGATGGTCTCGGTGCGGTCGGTCTCGCCGAAGGTGCCGTTGCCCAGGTCGACGCCGAACAGGTCGGCCTTGAGCGTCAGGGTGGAGTTCGCCGTCCAGTAGGTCTGCGGGCGGTAGTGCACGTCGGTGTCCGACAGCCAGTACCAGGCCCCGGTCTGGCCGGTGCTGGAGGTCACCGACAGGGCCTTCTGGGCTGCGGCGTGGTCCTTCACCGGGTGGTTGAAGCGCACGACGATCGGCTGCCCGACCCCGACGGTGGTCTGCCCGGGCGGCGGGATGAACGACGGGTAGGCCTGGGTCTTCGGGGCGACGGTGGCCACGGTGAGGTCCTGGTGGCCGGCCGTGCCCGCGGTGTCCACCGTGTCGACGGCGATCGAGTACGTGGTGCCGTAGGCGAGCTGCCCCGACGACGTCCACGTGGTGCCGCCGGCGTCGAGCGCGCCGTCCACGGCCTTGCCGTCTGCGGTGCTCTTGACCGCCACGGCCTTCGCGGTGCCCTGGGCGACGGACACGACGATCGGCCGGCCCGGGTCGAGCGCCGTCTCCGGGGTGATCGACACGACCGGCTTGACCGCGGCCGCGACCGGCGTCGTGGGAGCGGGCCGGTCGGTCTGGGCGATGGCCGTGTTCGGGTGCGTGGCGACCACCAGGCCGAGGCACAGCCCGACCAGAACCGCCACGCTGAGCGCCACCGACGCCCGCTGCCGCCCTTGCCCGCTCGGCCACCCCATCCGGCCCACTCCGTCCCGCTCCGGGCGCCGCCGGCCGCCCTGACCGGATCCCCCTGAGCGCCCCCCGATTGTGGCCTGTCCGAATTGCGAAACGCGCGGTGGGTAATCGTCGGCCCGAATTGCGGGGGAATTCCGGTTTCCGCCCGACGGTTGGCGCCGGGCCGCGCGGAGGCGTAGAACGCAGATCATGAGCGATGCGATCACTGCCGGGACGATCACGATCTCCGGCCATGGTGGCGACGAGATCGAGGCCTACCTCGCCCGTCCGGAGGACCCGACCCCCCGCGGCGGGGTCGTCGTGATCCACCACATGCCCGGCTACGACCAGGCCACCAAGGAGATGGTGCGGAAGTTCGCCGCGAACGGCCTCGCCGCGCTGTGTCCGAACCTCTACTCGCGCGAGGCCCCGGGCGCGAGCCCCGACGACGCGGCCGCGTACGTCCGTGCGCACGGCGGAGTGCCCGACGAGCGGCTCGTCGGCGACGTCGACGGCGCCGCCGCACACCTGCGGTCGCTCCCGGGCAGCAACGGGAAGGTCGGCGTGATCGGGCACTGCTCGGGCGGGCGCCAGACGTTCCTGGCCGCCTGCTCGCTGCCCCTCGACGCGGCCGTGGACTGCTACGGCGCGTTCGTCGTGAGCGAGCCGCCGCCGGGGTTCCCGATCGCCATGAAGCCGATCATCGGGCTGGCCCCGGACCTGTCCTGCCCGCTGCTCGGCCTGTTCGGCGAGGAGGACGGGAACCCCGCGCCCGCCGAGACCGCCGCCCTCTCGGCCGAGCTGGACCGCCTGGGCAAGCCCCACGAGTTCCACACCTACCCCGGCGCCGGGCACTCGTTCTTCGCGGTCGACCGGCCCGCCTACCGCGTGGAGGCCGCCGTCGACGGCTGGCGGAGGATCTTCGCGTTCCTCGGCACCCACCTGGCGGCCTGACGTGTGCACCTACCAGACCGAGAGGATCGGGATCGTCGGCAGCGGCAAGGGCGCGCCGGGCTGGTTCGCGCTCAGCGACGCGACCGTCTACGTCGACCATCCGGTGCACGCCCCCTTCGGCCACACCGTGAACATCGACTTCCTCAACCCCGGCCTCGGTCCGTCCGCGCGCGTGGCGGTGGAGCTGACCGAGGAGGCCGCGCTCGCCCTGGCCGCGGCGATCCTGCGGTCGGTCGAGGCCGCGCCGGTCGGGATCGCGTCGGAGCGTCAACCGGTCTGACGGCGCCCGCGCGGGCGCACCCACATACCCCTCACAGCCCGTGCACAGGTGGGCCGGGCACCCTGGGGTCCCATGTCTCCCCACTTGCGCGACATCGTCCGTCATCGCAGGTCAGCGGCCCCAAATGCCCGATTCGTGAGCGACGCGCGCAGTGCACGTTCCGTGACATATAGGGCTCTCGACACCGCGTGCACGGTCTGGGGGCGGGTGCTCGCCGCGCACGGGGTCCCGCCCGGCGCGCGGGTGCTCGTCGACGTCGACGACCCCCTCGCGTTCGCCGTCGCGCACCTCGCGGTGATCGCGGCCGGCCGGTGCTCCGCCCCCGTCGACCCCTCCGCGCCGCCCGCCGAGTCGCTCCGGTCCCGCGAGACCCTGCGGCCCGCGCTCGTCGTCACCGACCGGCCGCAGCGCCCGGGCGTGCTCGTCTCGGGCACCGGCCTGCCGGTCGCCGGGACGCCGGCCGCCCCCGCCGGGACCGCCCGCCCCGGCTCGGCCGTGCTCCTGACGTCGGGTTCCACCGGCGCGCCCAGGGCCGTCGAGCTGGCCGAGCAGCAGATGCTGCACGTCGCCCGCCAGGTCGCCGGCCACCACCGGATCACCGCGGCCGACCGCGGCTACAACCCGCTGCCGCTGTTCCACGTCAACGCGCAGGTGGTGGGCCTGCTCGCGACGCTCGTCGCCGGCGCCGAGCTCGTGCTCGACCGGCGTTTCCACCGCACCGGGTTCTGGCCGCTGCTGGTGGACCGCGACGTGACCTGGGTGAACGCCGCGCCGTCGATCCTCGCGATCCTGTCGCGCGACGAGATCGACGCCGTGCCGCCGGGCCTGCGGTTCGTCCGGTCGGCCTCGGCGCCGCTCCCGCCCGCGGTCCGGGAGCTGATCTCCGTCCGGACCGGGGTGCCGGTCGTCGAGAGCTACGGCATGACCGAGGCGGCCAGCCAGATCACCGCCACCCCGCTCGACGGCCGGGCGCGTCCCGGCTCGGTCGGGCGGCCGGTGGGCGTGGAGCTCCGGGTCGTGGACGACCGCGGCGAGCCGTGCCCGCCGGACGTGGTCGGGCGGGTGCGGATCCGCGGCGCCGGGGTGATCCGCGGGGACGCCGGGGACGGCTGGCTCGACACGGCCGACGTCGGCCGGCTCGACACCGCCGGCCACCTCCACCTGGCCGGACGGGCCGACGACGTGATCAACCGCGGCGGCGAGCTCGTGTACCCCCGCGAGGTGGAGGAGGTGCTGCTCGGGGAGGCGGGCGTGCTGGAGGCCGCGGTGGTCGGGCGGCCCGACGACGTGCTCGGCGAGGTGCCGGTGGCGTTCGTGCGGGCGGCTCCGGAGTCCGTCGAGCGCCTGGACGCCCGGTGCGCGGCGCAGCTGGCCCGGTTCAAGCGGCCCGTGGAGATCCACGCCGTGGACGCGCTGCCTACCGGGCCGACGGGCAAGGTGCGGCGGTCGGCGCTCCGCGCGCGGCTCGCCGCGGGTGCAGCCGCGGGGGTGCGGTGAGCGGGTCGGGAACCGCGGCGCGCCCGGCGGGCCCGCGACCGCCCGCGCCGCCGGCGGGACCGCGTGCGGGGCACGTCCACCAGGCCGACATGGTCCGGGTGCTGACCTTCGCGTGCGTGATCGCCGTGCACACCGTCTCGACGGTGAACCCGCTCGACAGCGTGCCCGCCGGCTCCGTCGTCATGCTGCTGCACTTCACGCGCGAGGCGTTCTTCGTCCTCACCGCGTTCGTGCTCGTGCACCGCCACGCGGCCACGGCGCCGGCCCCGCTGCCGTTCTGGCGTCGCCGGTTCCTGCTGGTCGGCGTGCCGTACGTGGTGTGGACGGTGATCTACACCGGGCTGCAGCAGGTGCCGGTGCCGGTAGCGGACCCGGTGGCCACCCTGGTGCGCAACCTGCTCACCGGCACCGGCTGGTTCCACCTGTACTTCCTGCTCGTCTCGCTGCAGTTCTACCTGGTGTTCCCCGCGTTCCGGCGGCTGTTGACCGCGACGCGCGGGCACCACGGGTGGCTGCTGGCGGCGAGCGCCGCGCTGCAGGTGGCCATCGACCTCTGGCTGCACGAGCTGAACAGCACCTATGCGGGCTCGGTGTTCCTGAGCTACCAGTTCTTCCTCGTGCTGGGCGGGGTCGTGGCGATGCACCGCGACCGCGTCGACGCCTGGATCCGCTCCCGTCGCGGGGTCGTCGTGGGTGCGGCGCTGGTGACGGGAGCGGCCGCCGAGGCGTGGTACCAGCTCACGGTGCCCGCGGTCGGCGCGATCGTCGCCACCGACGTCTTCCAGCCCGTGATGATCCCGTGGGTCGTCGCGGTGTGTGCGCTGTTCTGGGCCGCCGGCACGGCGTGGCGGCCCCGCTGGGTGGCGCGGGCCTCGGACCGCTCGTTCGGCGTGTTCCTCGTGCACCCCGCGATCCTCTGGGCCCTGACCGTCGGCGGCACGGTCGAGCTGATCCCGGCGCCGTGGTCGAGCGTCGTCGCCTACGCCGTGGCCGTCGGCGGCTCGTTGCTGATCGTCGAGGTGCTGCGGCGGACCCCGCTGTGCCTCGTCCTGACCGGAAAATCCCGTCCGAAGGAGAAGGCATGATCGACACCCGACTGGACCTGCCGGAACGCGAGTCGGCACCCCGCACCCGCGGCCTGACCATGGTCATCGACCCCGGCCTGCACACCGGCCGCTTCGAGGACGCGATCGACAGCGTCGGCGAGTACGTCGACCTGGTGAAGTTCGGCTGGGGCACCGCCCTGGTCACGCACGACATCAAGCGCAAGATCGACATCCTGCGCTGGGCGGGCATCGAGTTCTACTTCGGCGGCACGCTGTTCGAGCGCTTCGCCGTCGACGGCATGGTCGACGACTGGCGCCAGCTGTGTCGCAGCCTCGGCGCCACCCACGTCGAGGTCTCCAACGGCACGATCGCGATGGGGAACAGGGAGAAGGCCCGCTGGGTGGCCGCGCTCGCCGACGAGTTCACCGTGATCAGCGAGGTCGGCTTCAAGGACCCGGCGCGGTCGGAGGCGCTGTCGGCGCCGGAGTGGGTGTCCTCCATCCGGGAGGATTTCCACGCCGGCGCGCGCCTGGTCACCGTGGAGGCGCGGGAGAGCGGACGCAGCGGCATCTGCACCCCCGACGGCAAGCCGCGCGACGAGCTCGTCGAGGCGATCCTGGCCTCGGGGGTCGAACCCGACCGGCTGCTCTTCGAGGCCCCCACCAAGGAGCTCCAGACCTACTTCGTGCGGCGGCTCGGGGCCGGGGTCAACCTCGGCAACGTCCACGCCGACGACGTGATCGCGGTGGAGACGCTGCGGCTGGGGCTGCGCTCGGACACCCTCGGTGCGGTATGAGAGCCCTCCACGACGTCTTCCACCTGGCCATTCCGGCCGCCGATCTCGACGAGGCCCACGCGTTCTACGTCCAGGGCCTGGGCTGCAAGCTGGCCCGGCGCTACGCCGACCGGATCACCCTGGACTTCTTCGGCGACCAGGTCGTCTGCCACCTGTCGGACCGCATCGACCCGGCCCCGGAGCTCTACCCGCGCCACTTCGGCGTGACGTTCCGCCTGCAGGAGGACTGGGAACGGCTGCTGCGGCTCGCGCGCACCCGCAAGCTGGAGTTCTTCGCCGAGCCGTTCCGGCGGTTCGAGGGGCTGGCCGAGGAGCACGAGACGTTCGTGCTCGCCGACCCGTCGCACAACCTGCTGGAGTTCAAGTACTACGACGACCCCCGGATGATGTACTGATTCCGCTCACCGCCGTGCGGCACGCGGAGACCGTGTGGAACCGCGGTCGGTGTTCATGGGCGGGCTCGACGTGGCGCCCGCCCCCGACGGTCTCGCCCGCGCGGCCGCGCTCGCGGTTGCGCTGTTCCCGCAGCTCACGGCCATCGCCGACCACCGGCTCCGCGAGGCGTTCCCCGGCGGGCACCTCGACGTCACGCTCACCCCGCCCGGCGGCGAGCCGTTCGACGACCTCCACGCGCGGGTGGCGGCCTTCCTCGACGACGTCGCGCCGCCGGCCGCCGCGGCGAGCATCGTGCTGGTGACGCACAACGGCTGGATCCGCACGGCGCAGTACCTGGCGGGGGAGGCGACGACGGCCGACTTCCACGCCCGGCCCGCACCCCACCTGGTACTGCTCGGCCGGGTGCGCCCGGATCGCGTTCCGCGGAACGCGAACGGGGTCAGGCTGCGGCTCGTGGGCGGGGTAGGAGGCGTTCGAGGATGGGGTGGGGGTCGAGGCGTTCGCCTCCCCAGGTGGGGGTGAGGTTGTCGCGGGTGATCCGGAGCTGCGCTCGCGTGGCGAGCTCGATGAGGCTGTCGGTGTTTCCGTGCAGGGGTGGCCCGGTGTCGGGGATGGGGGTGCCGTCGGGTCGGGTGAAGCGCCAGTGCCGGCCGTCCCAGTGGGTGCGGTAGTGCAGGTCGTGGATGAGGCGGTGGTGGAAGCTGCAGAGCAGGACGAGGTTGTCGGGGTCGGTGGGGCCGCCGTGGAGCCAGTGCGTGACGTGGTGGGCGTGCAGGTGGCGGGTGTGGGTGCAGCCGGGGAACCGGCAGCCGGGGCCGTCGCGGACGGTGAGGGCGGTGATCTGGGCGGGGGTGGCGAGGCGTCGGCGGCGGGAGAGGTAGAGCCGGTTGCGCTTCTTGTCGTGAAGCAGGATGTGGATGTCGGCGTCGCAGGCGATCCGTTCGGCGGTGGTGGTGGGGATGTCGGGGCCGTTCTCGATGCGGGCGGCGCCGGTGTCGGCTTCGATGTGGACGATGACGCAGGCGGTGCTGCGGGGTGTCTCGGGACCGTCGCGGTGCGCGGTGTCAGCCCCGGTGGTGTCGCCGGTGGTGGTGTCGGTGACGAGGGCGAGGAGGGCGTCGGCGCGGCGGGCGGCGATGCGGTGGTCGACGGCGCCGGGGGGCGTGTTCGCGGGCGGTGTCGCGCCAGCCTTCGGGCGGTTCGGGGACCGGGTGGGTGTTGGGTGTGGGGTGGTCGACGAGGG
>CAXTTN010000120.1:2167-17891 GCA_964247105.1 uncultured Pseudonocardia sp. | reverse complement strand
CGCACGAGGCATGACCACCAAACTACACGGGTGTCATCTTAACTGAACGGTATTGCCTCTAGTCCCGGGCTAGTCCCGATCCCGGCTGGCCCGGTGTCAGGTGTCCTTGGCCGCCCGGAAGTAGCGCTCGGCGCCCGGGTGCAGGGGCACCGGCTGGGTGCCGATGGCGGCGCGCAGGTCGATCGTCAGCGCCGCCTCGCTCGCCTGGGCCAACCGCGGCTGGTAGCGGAACAGCGCGTCGACGAGCGCGTAGGCCACGTCGTCGGCCATCCCGGCGCCGACGAGCAGGAAGTTGCGCACCAGCAGCGTGGTGACCGGCTCCGGCAGCAGGTAGTAGCCCGCGGGCACGGTGCCGGCCGCGTACACCGGGTAGGTCGTGCGCACCTGGGTGACCACGTCCTCCAGGTCGAGCAACCGGATCGGCAGCCGGGACGCCAGCGCCGTCACCGGCGGGGTGGGCAGTCCGCCGATCCAGAAGAACGCGTCGATGTCGCCGCGGAGCAGCGCGGTCGCCGAGGCGTCGACGCTCAGGTAGGCCGGTCGCAGGTCCCGGTCGGCGGACAGGCCGATCGCGGCGAGGAGCCGTTGCACGGTGAAGTACACGCCGGAGGTCCGCGTGCCGACCGACACCCGGGCGCCGCGCAGCTGGGCGGGCGTGGTCACCGGCGAGGAGCGGGGCACGACGATGTGCACGAACTCGTCGTACACCCGGGCCAGCGCGCGACGGGCCCGCGGATCGCCGGGAACGGCCGCGTCGAGGCCGTCGGCGGCGACGTCGATCTGGCTGAACGCGATGTCCGCCGCGCCCGAGGCGAGCTTCGCGACGTTGTCCACCGAACCGCCGGTGGAGAGCACGGCCGGGAGCTCGGCGAGATCCAGACCGTCGCGCCACGCCTGGGCCAGCGCCGTGCCGAGCGTGTAGTAGACGCCCTGCACACCGCCGGTGGCGATCGTCAGCCGCACGCCGGCCAGCGGGGACGAGCACGCCGGCAGCGCCGCGAGCAACCCGGCCGCGCCGAGCCCGCGCAGGACGGAGCGGCGTCCGACGGTCATGCCCCGTACTCTGCCGTGCCCGGGAAGCGGGGTCGACCCGTCGAGGCCTACCCTCGGTACGTGGCCCGCAGTTACACCATCCGCACCTACGGGTGCCAGATGAACGTGCACGACTCCGAGCGGATGGCCGGGCTCCTGGAGTCGGCGGGGTACACCCGGTCGGCCGGTGCCGAGGCCGACGTCGTCGTGTTCAACACCTGCGCGGTGCGGGAGAACGCCGACAACCGGCTCTACGGCAACCTCAGCCACCTCGCGCCGGTCAAGCGGGAGCGGCCCGGCATGCAGATCGCCGTCGGCGGCTGCCTCGCCCAGAAGGACCGCGCCGAGATCGTCCGCCGCGCGCCGTGGGTCGACGTCGTGTTCGGCACCCACAACGTGCACGCGCTGCCGGTCCTGCTGGAACGCGCGCGGCACAACGGCGAGGCCCAGGTGGAGATCGCCGAGTCGCTCGAGGTGTTCCCCTCGACGCTGCCGGCGCGGCGCGAGTCGGCCTACGCCGGCTGGGTGTCGATCTCGGTGGGCTGCAACAACACCTGCACGTTCTGCATCGTGCCCGCCCTGCGCGGCAAGGAGAAGGACCGCCGCCCCGGCGACATCCTGGCCGAGGTGGAGACGCTCGCCGCCGACGGCGTTCTGGAGATCACGCTCCTCGGGCAGAACGTCAACGCCTACGGGTCCGAGTTCGGGGACCGCGGCGCGTTCGCCGCGCTGCTGCGCGCCTGTGGCGGTGTCGAGGGGCTGGAGCGCGTGCGCTTCACCTCGCCGCACCCCCGCGACTTCACCTCCGACGTGATCGCCGCCATGGCCGAGACGCCGAACGTGTGCCCACAGCTGCACATGCCGCTGCAGTCGGGCAGCGACGACGTCCTGCGCCGGATGCGCCGCTCCTACCGCTCGTCGCGCTACCTCGGGATCATCGACGAGGTGCGCGCCGCCCTCCCCGACGCCGCGATCAGCACCGACATCATCGTCGGCTTCCCCGGCGAGACCGAGGCCGATTTCCAGGCCACGCTCGATGTGGTCGCCGCCGCGCGGTTCGCGAGCGCGTTCACGTTCCAGTACTCGCCGCGGCCCGGCACCCCCGCCGCCGACCTGCCCGACCAGCTGCCCAAGGACGTCGTGCAGGAGCGGTACATGCGGCTGGTGGCGCTGCAGGAGGAGATCTCCTGGGCCGCCAACCGCGCGTTGGAGGGCCGCGTCGTCGAGGTGCTGGTGGCCGCGGGGGAGGGGCGCAAGGACGGCGCCACCCGGCGGCTGTCGGGCCGGGCCCGTGACGGGCGGCTGGTGCACTTCGCCCCCGGCGCGGCGGCGATCCGGCCCGGGGACGTCGTCGAGGTGACCGTCGGCTACGGCGCGCCGCACCACCTCGTCGCCGACGGGCCGGTCCTGTCCCACCGCCGCACCCGGGCCGGTGACGCGCACGACCGCCCGGTCGCGACCGGGCTGGGCCTGCCCACGTTCGGCGCTCCGGCGCCGATCCCCACCACCGCCGAGGGGTCGCTTGCGGGCCCGACCATCAGCACCGGATGCGGAGCGACATGACCGACGTCCCCGAGGAGCTGGCGCAGCACGACCGCGAGCTCAAGGGCATGGCCGAGCGGGTCGAGCAGCGGATCGACCCCGGTTCCACCGCGCTGCGGGTGTCGGTGGCGATGCTCGTGCTGGTGGTCTCGCTGGTGCTGCCGTGGACGGGGTCCACGCCGGGCTGGGAGATCCTCGCCGGCATCCAGTCCTTCGGGCTGCTGCCACGCCTGTTCACGTTCACCTCGCTGGGCTTCGGCCTGGTCGTCGGCTCGCTCGCGCTCGCCACCCGCTGGTGGGGGCTGGCCTGGCTCGCCGCCGCGGGCTCGGGTATCTCGGTGATCACGGGGGTGTGGGCGATCTGGTCGCGGCAGACCGGCGCCCTCACCGGCGGCACGGGGCCCGGCATCGGCCTGATCCTGGCCGTGCTGACCATGATCTTCCTGTTGGCCTGCTGGGTGAGGATCGCCTTCCGCCGCAGCTGATCGCCGCATCGGTACGCCCACGGCCACATCCGGCCGGGAACGCACCCGTCCGGTGTTCACCCGGGTCAGCGGTGCTGGACCGCCCGCTCCGCCGTCTCCGCCCACTCCCGCCACTGCGCCGCCTGAGCCTCGGCCTCCTCCGCGCGCTTCGTCCGGCCCGCCGACCTGGCCTTCTCGGCCTGCGCCTCGAACTGGGCCACGCGCTCGCGGAACTGGGCCACCCGGGCCTCGGCCTCGGGGTCGGAGCGGCGCCACTGGCGGTCGGCCGCCTCGCGCACCTTCTCCTCGACGGCGCGCAGCCGCGCCTCGAGCGGGCGGATGTCGTCGCGCGGGACCTTGCCGATCTCCTCCCACCGCTCCTGGACGGCCCGCAGCGCGGCGCGTGCGCCGGTCGGGTCCGACAGGTCGATCCGCTCGGCCTCGGTGAGCAGGGCCTTCTTCGCCTCGGCGTTGGCGACGAACTCGGCGTCCCGCTCGGCGAACGTGCCGGCCCGGCGGGCGAAGAAGGCGTCCTGCGCGCTGCGGAAGCGCTGCCACAGGGCGTCGTCGGCGTCCTTGTGCGCGCGGCCGGCGGCCTTCCACTCGGTCATCAGGTCGCGGAAGCGGGCCGCGGTGGGGCCCCAGTCGTCGGAGTCGGCGAGCTTCTCGGCCTCGACGGCCAGCTCCTCCTTGCGGGACTTCGCCGAGGAGCGCTGCCGGTCGAGGTCGGCGAAGTGCGAGCCACGGCGGCGGTTGAACGCCTCGCGGGCCTTCGAGAAGCGCTTCCACAGCAGCTCGTCGGTCTTGCGGTCGATCCCGCGGATGGTGCGCCACTCGTCGAGGATCGCGGTGAACCGGTCGCCCGCCTGCTTCCACTGCGTGGCCTCGCCCGCCAGCGCCTCCGCCTCGGCGGCCAGCTCCTCCTTGCGGGCGACGGCCGCGGCCCGCTGGGCGTCGCGGGCCGAACGCGCCGCGCCGACGGCGTGCTCGGCCTGTGTGACGAGGTCGTCGAGGCGGGAGCGGAGCCCGGCCAGGTCGCCGACGACCGTCGCCTCGTCGAGGCCGTCGCGCAGGGTCCGGGCGCTGCCCAGGGCGACCTTGGGCTCCCCCCCGCCCGCGAGCAGCCGCGCGAAGAGCAGCTCCACCTCGGTGAGCATGTCGTCGAAGCGACGGGCGAAGTGGGCGAGCCCCTCCGCGGGCTCACCGGCCTGCCACGACCCGACGACCCGCTCGCCGTCGGCGGTGCGGACGTAGATGGTGCCCTCGTCGTCGACGCGGCCCCAGCGCGACGGGTCGGCGCTCGCGGCCGCGACGGGCGAGGGCTGGGCCACCGGTACCGGAACCACGGCCGTCACGGGACGAGCGGGGGCCGCGGGGGCGGGGCGGCCGCGGCGCGGGGGTCCCGGGCGCGGCGGGCCGGGACGCGCGGGGACGGGGGACGGAGCGGCCTGCTCCGAGCTCAGGGGCACCGGATCCCCGGCCGGGGACCCGGCAACGGTCGCCTCGGCCGGCGCCGGATCCACCGCTGCGGTGTCGGCTGCCGCGTCCGGGTCGCTCACCGCGTCGGCGGCCGTCGCGGGCGGCGGGCTGGTGGGGGCCGCCTGCTCCGGGGACCCGGGCGCGGTCGGGGGGACCGCTTCCGTGACCGCCGTCCGTGGCTCCTCGTCGACGCCCTGCTGCTGCTCCGCCGCTTGATCCGACACCGTTGCCTCCTCGCCTCCGGTCCCCCGCGGACGGTGGACCGCCCCGCCCGGGGGCGGAGCCATGCACATGCGGCCGTGGCCGATCGGTCGTGATCGGGGCCGTGCGGCGATTCAAACAGCTCCCGCACCGGAGCGGAACGCCCCCGACGGGGGCTGCGCAGCCAACGGGCGATCCTGATCGGCGAGTCGCGCCGCAGCAGGGTGCCACCGCCGCGACCGAACCGGAGCAGTGGCACCCTGCTGCGGTTTCGGCGAGCGCGGCGGCCACTAGCCTCCCCCTGTGCTGTCGATGGTCGCCGTCGTTCCCGAGCCGCCGCTCCTGCTCCCCGAGCTGGCGGGGGGTGCGACGGCCGAGACGGCGGATCTGCGCGCCGCGTGCGTTGCGGCCGCGTCCCGCCTGGCCGGGGCGGCGTCGCGCTGGGTCTGCGTCGGCGCCGACGAGGGCGGGCGCCGCACCGTCGCGCCGGACGCGCGGGGCACCTTCGCCGGGTTCGGCGCGGATGTCGTGGTCGGGCTCGACACGGCCGGATCGGACGCCGCGGTCGACCGCGGCTTCCCGCTGCCGCTGCTGGTCGCGGGCTGGCTGGCCGCACGGACCGGCGCGCCCCTGAGCATCCGGGGCGAGCTCGTCGCCCCCGGCGCGGCGACGCCCGCGTGCCTGGCGCTGGGGGAGGCGATCGCCGCCGAGGACGTCGGCCTGCTCGTCGTCGGCGACGGGGCGGCCACCCACACCGAGAAGGCCCCCGGTCACCTCGACGAGCGCGCGGGCCCCTTCGACGCCGCCGTGGCCGCGGCGCTGCGCGACGCGGACCCGGCCGCGCTCGCCGCACTGGACCCCGATCTCGCGACCGCCCTGTTCGCCTCCGGCCGCGCGCCGTGGCAGGTGCTGGCGGGCGCCGCCGCGGGCCGGGACTGGCAGGGGGAGCTGCTGTACTCCGCGATGCCGTTCGGGGTCGGCTACCACGTGGCGGTGTGGTGGCCCCGCGGCTGATCGTCGTCGTCGGCCCGACGGCCACCGGGAAGTCCGATCTCGGCCTCGCGCTGGCCCTCGACCACGGCGGCGAGGTGGTCAACGCCGATGCGCTGCAGCTCTACCGCGGCCTCGACGTCGGCACCGCCAAGCTCACCGTCGCCGAGCGGCGCGGCGTTCCCCACCACCTCCTCGACGTCCTCGACGTCACCGAGACGGCGTCCGTCGCGGCCTACCAGCGGGACGCGCGCGCGGAGATCGAGCGGCTGCTGGCGGCGGGCAGCACGCCGGTGCTGGTCGGCGGCTCGGGGCTCTACGTCCAGGCCGTCGTCGACGAGCTGGAGTTCCCCGGCACCGACCCCGCCCTGCGCGCGGAGCTGGAGGCCGAGCTCGCCGAACGCGGTGCGGCGGCGCTGCACGGCAGGCTCGCCGCCGTCGACCCCGCCGCCGCCGAGGCGGTGCTCCCGAGCAACGGCCGCCGCATCGTCCGGGCGCTGGAGGTGATCGCGTTGACCGGCCGGCCGTTCCCCGCCCGCCTCCCCGAGGCCGCCGCCCCGCGCTACGACGCGGTGCTGCTCGGCGTCGACCGCCCCACCGAGGACCTGGACGTGCGGATCGCCCGCCGCGTGGCGCGCATGTTCGCCGCGGGTCTGGTCGACGAGACGCGCGCGCTGCTGCGCCGCGGCCTGCGCGAGGGCCGCACGGCGTCGCGGGCGCTGGGCTACCAGCAGGTCGTCGCCGCCCTCGACGGCCGGGGCGACCTCGGTGCGGCCGCCGCCGAGACCGTCGTGGCCACCCGCCGGTTCGTCCGCCGCCAGCGCTCCTGGTTCCGCCGTGACCGCCGCATCCACTGGCTCGACGCCGCGCAGCCGGACGTGATCGACCGCGCGCGGACGGTGATCACGCCGCCGGTACGCTGGTGACGTGCAGTTCAGCAAGGGCCACGGCACCCAGAACGACTTCGTCGTGCTCCCCGATCCCGACGGCGCCCTCGATCTCACCCCCCGCCGCATCGCCGCGCTCTGCGACCCGCACCGCGGCCTCGGCGCCGACGGTGTGCTCCGCGTCGTCCGCTGGGAGGCGCTGGAGGACGGCCCCGTGCCCGCCGACGGCGTCGAGTGGTTCATGGACTACCGCAACGCCGATGGCAGCGTCGCGGAGATGTGCGGCAACGGCGTGCGCGTGTACGCGCGCTACCTCGCGCACCGCGGCTGGCTCCCCTCCGGCGACCTGCAGCTCGGCACCCGCGGCGGGGTGCGGCGCGTCCAGGTCGAGTGGGACGAGGTCTCGGTCGACATGGGCCCCGCGACGGTGGGGGAGGATTCCATCGCCAGCGTCGACGGCCGGGCCTTCCCCGGCGTGGCGATCGACGTCGGCAACCCGCACCTGGCGTGCGTCACGGACGCGGCCATCGGCGCCCTCGACCTGAAGCGCCCGCCCGGCCACGACCAGTCGCTCTTCCCGCACGGCGTCAACGTCGAGTTCGTGACGCCGATCGCCGGCGAGACCGTGGCGATGCGCGTGCACGAGCGCGGGGTGGGTGAGACGCGCTCGTGCGGCACCGGCACGGTCGCCGCGGTGGTCGCCGCGCTGCGCGACGGCGGCCGCAAGACCGGCACGATCGCCGTCGACACGCCCGGCGGCCGCCTGCGCGTCACGGTCGACGACGACACCACCACGCTGCACGGTCCCGCCGTCCTGGTGGCCCACGGCGAGATCGACCCCGACTGGTGGGACGCGCTCGTCTAGGAAACAGAACGGACACCGGGCGCGTTGACGTGGGAGCATGAGCGACACGATGACTGAACCCGCCCTGTACACCCCCACCACTGGCGACCTCGACCTGGAGGAGCGCTCCTCGCTCCGCCGCGTCGTCGGGCTCTCCACCGAGCTCACCGACGTCACCGAGGTCGAGTACCGGCAGCTGCGCCTCGAGCGCGTGGTGCTCGTCGGGGTCTGGACCGAGGGCACCTCCGAGCAGGCCCGCGCGTCGATGACCGAGCTCTCGCGCCTCGCCGAGACCGCGGGCTCCACCGTCCTCGACGCGTTGATGCAGCGCCGCCCCAAGCCCGATCCCGCCACGTTCATCGGCTCCGGCAAGGTCGACGAGCTGCGCGACGCCGTGCAGGCCGCCGGCGCCGACACCGTGATCTGCGACGGCGAGCTCTCGCCCGGCCAGCTGCGGCAGCTGGAGGAGAAGCTCAAGGTCAAGGTCATCGACCGCACCGCTCTGATCCTCGACATCTTCGCCCAGCACGCGCGCAGCCGCGACGGCAAGGCTCAGGTCGAGCTGGCCCAGCTGTCCTACCTGCTCCCGCGCCTGCGCGGGTGGGGTGAGGCGCTGTCGCGCCAGGTCGGTGGACGGGCCGCGGGCGGCGTCGGCATCGGCGGCCGCGGCCCGGGTGAGACGAAGATCGAGCTGGATCGCCGCCGCATCCGCACCCGCATGTCCAAGCTGCGGCGCGAGATCACCGCGATGAGCCGCGTGCGCGACACCCAGCGCGGCTCCCGGCGCCGCAACGAGATCCCGTCGGTCGCGATCGTCGGCTACACCAACGCGGGCAAGTCCAGCCTGCTCAACGCGCTCACCGGCGCTGGTGTGCTCGTCGAGGACGCGCTGTTCGCCACCCTCGACCCCACGACGCGCCGCACGTCCACCACCGACGGGCGCACCTACACGCTCACCGACACCGTCGGGTTCGTGCGGCACCTGCCCCACCAGCTCGTCGAGGCGTTCCGCTCGACGCTGGAGGAGACGGCCGAGGCCGATCTGCTCGTCCACGTCGTCGACGCGTCCGACGCGCTGCCCGAGGACCAGATCAAGGCGGTCCGGCAGGTGCTCGTCGAGGTGGGCGAGGAGCGGCACGGGAAGATGCCCCACGAGCTGCTGGTGGTCAACAAGACCGACGCCGCGGGCGATCTGCAGCTGGCCCGGCTGCGCCACCTGCTGCCCGATGCGGTCTTCGTCTCCGCCCACCGCGGCGACGGGATCTCCCGGCTGCGCTCGCGCATCGCCGAGCTGCTGCCGCGCCCGCAGGTCGATCTCGAACTGCTGCTGCCCTACGTCGAGGGGTCGCTGGTGGCGCGGGTGCACTCCGAGGGTGAGGTGCTCGCCGAGGAGCACACGCCCGAGGGCACCCGGCTGCACGCGCGCGTCGGGGCCGATCTGGCCACGGCCGTGCTGCCCTACACGGTGAACGGCTCCTCCCACTGATCGGTCTGCTCCTGGCCGTGGCGCTCGCCGCGGCCGCACCGCAGGTCAGCTGCACCGTCGACGACCCGCGGCTGGCCGAGCTGTCCGGTCTGGTCGTCGACGGCTCCGCGATCTGGGCGATGGCCGACGGCGGGCGCCGCGTCGAGGTCGACCGGCTCGACCCCGCCACCTGCGCCGTCGTCGAGCGCCGGACGGAGCCGATCGACCCCTACGATCCCGAGGACCTCGCCCGCGGGCCCGGCGGTGCGCTGTGGGTCGCCGACATCGGCGACAACGCCCTGACGCGTGACACCGTCGCGGTGATCGTCCTGCCGCCCGGCGGCGGTGCGCAGCTGCACCGCCTGTCCTACCCCGACGGCCCGCACGACGCCGAGGCCCTGCTCGCCGACGCGCAGGGTCGCCCCGTGATCATCACCAAGGATCCGACCGGCCGCTCCGGGGTCTACCGCACCGCCGCACCGCCGGCGGGGACGGGCCCGACGCCGCTGCTGAAGGTCGGCGAGGTGCGGCTTCCGGCGTCCGACACCGTGGGTGGGCCGGTCGGCTCCGTCGGCGGCGTGCTCGTGACCGGCGCCGCCGTCAGTGCCGACGGGCGCGTGGTGGCGGTGCGCAGCTACACCGACGCCTGGCTCTATCGCGTGCCCGACGGGGGCGACGTCGTCGACGCGCTGGCCGGGACGCCGGTGCAGGTCCCGCTCGGCGGCGAGCCACAGGGGGAGGCCGTCGCGTTCGCGGCGGACGGCACGCTCGTCTCGGGCTCGGAGTCGCGCGGCGGGGTGAAGGGCCAGATCAGGGAGGTGACGGGCGCCGCCTCGACCGCTCGGCCGGACGTGCCGGCGCCCGCACCCACCGAGGTCCCGGTGCCGTCCGCCGGGCGCATGGCGCTGATCGGCGGGGCCGCCCTGATCGCCCTGCTCGTGCTGGGCACGGCGGCGATGGCCGTCCGCGGCGCCCGCCGCCGCTGACACCCCCACGCGAGTCGACCGACCCGGCCCGCCGTATGTGCCGATCCGGCACGTGTGCTCGATCGGGACACTCGGTGTGCCCGATCGGTCGACTCGCCCCACCCACGCGAGTCGACCGACCCGGCCCGCCGTGTGTGCCGATCCGCCACGTGCTCGATCGGCATCTTCGGCGTGTCCGATCGGTCGACTCGCGCTGGTGGGCTGTGCGTGACGGATGCGTAAACCCACCGGCCGACCGCTGCCGGGCCGCGGTCGCGGCGGCTAGCGTTAGCCGCGCATCGAGGAGGCCGGTTGCCGATCGTCACGGGCTACGAGGACACACCGGGCGGCCACGACGCCCTCGTTCTGGGCGCGCAGCTGGCGCGGCTGACCGGCCTGGAGGCCGTGGTCGCCACGGTCTACCCGGAGGACGGCCGCGGGTTCTCGGCGGTGGCCCGCGACCCGCGCTGGCGGCAGAAGGTGCAGAAGGTGGCCCGCGAGCGGTTCGCGCGGGCGCGGGAGTTCATCGGCGAGGGCTGGGGCCCGGTCGAGCCCGAGTTCGCGGCCCTCGGGCCGGGCCTGGCGTCGATCGTCCTCAACGAGTACGCCGAGGAGGTCGGGGCCGCGGTGCTCGTCGTCGGCTCCACCGGCCACGGGCTGCTCGGCCGCCTCGCGCCCGGTCGCACCGTGCAGCGCCTGCTGCCCACGGCCACCTGCCCGGTCGCGATCGCCCCGCGCGGCTACCGGCACATCGGGACGCGGAGCATGACGGTGGTGGCGGTCGCCTACGACGGCAGCGCCGAGTCCGACCGTGCCGCGGCCGTGGCCGTGCACCTGGCCAGCCGCACCGGCGCCGCGCTGCGCTTCGTCACCGTGGCCGGGACCGAGGACGACGTGCCGGCCGCCACCGCGCTGGCGCACAAGGGCATCGCCTCGGCCCCGGTGGACATCGACGCGCTCGTCGACGTCGTGGTGGGGCCGGTGGCGCAGGTGCTCGCCGACCTGCCCGAACGCACCGACGTCCTGGTGGTGGGCTCGCGTGGCTACCGGCTCATGCGGCGCGTGCTGCTCGGCGGGGTGGCGGGGGTGCTGGTGCGCACCGCCCGCTATCCCGTGGTGATCGTGCCCGGCTAGAGCGCGGCTAGAGCCGGCGCAGCACCGCGACGACGCGCCCCAGCACCGTGGCGTCGTCGCCCGGGATGGGGTCGTAGGCCGGGTTGGCCGGCATCAGCCAGTTGTGGCCGTCCTTGCGCTTGAACGTCTTGACGGTCGCCTCGCCGTCGATCATGGCGGCGACGATCTCGCCGTTCTCCGCCACGGGCTGCTGGCGCACGACCACCCAGTCGCCGTCGGTGATCGCGGCCTCGACCATCGAATCGCCGCGGACGTTGAGCAGGAACAGCTCGCCCTCGCCGACGATCTCGCGGGGCAGCGGGAAGACGCTCTCCACGGCCTGCTCGGCCAGGATCGGCCCGCCCGCGGCGATGTTGCCCAGCAGCGGTACGAACGCCGGGGTCGGGTGCAGGTCGCCCGAACCGGTGATCTCGGCCGAATCGTCCTCGGGCGGGCGGACGTCGACCGCGCGGGTGCGGTTGGGATCGCGGCGCAGGTAGCCCTTGCGTTCCAGCGCGCGCAGCTGGTGGTGCACCGACGAGGTCGACGTCAGTCCGACGGCGTCGCCGATCTCCCGGACGCTCGGCGGGTAGCCGAAGCGCTCGACCCACTCCCGGATGACCGCCAGGACCCGGCGCTGGCGCGGGGTGAGGCCCGCGGCCGGGGTCGGGGGATCGGGGAACTCCCTGACCTGGGCGGTCGGGGCCGTGGCGGCCGGTCGGCGGCCGCCCGTGCCGCGGGCCCCGGTGCCGGGCTCGTCCCGTGCCATCTCGTTCGCTCCTCCTCGCCGGTGCTGCGTGTCGCGGTGGGTGCCTGCCGTTCCCGTCGGGGAGCGGACCGGCCGGTACCACCGCCGTCTGCCGCGACGGTAGTCCGATATCCCTCGCTCGCCAAACACATGTTCGAACGACACGCCCTCTTTTCTCGATTCTGTCGGTGCCCGGTGGTAGACATCGCCCAGACGTTCGTTCGAACGACTGTTTGAGTTGTGGTGCGGGTTCAGCGGGAACGGAGACGGCGGATGCGTGAGACGGCGGAGTTCGAGTTCGGCGGGTTCGGTGCGGGTGTCGGCAGGGCGCGGGTGGGACAGCAGGCGCCGCGCCGCCGGGCCTCCGGGCCGCGCCCGGTGCGCCCGGCGGTGGCACCGGTCGGGGTGCGGCCGGCGCAGGCGGAGTGGCCCGCGGGCCGTGGCCCGTCCCGGCGGCCGGGTCCGCGGGTCCTGGCGCGGCGCGCGGTCGCGCCCGCGCCCGCGGTGGCGCTGCGGTTCCGGATCCGGCGCGCCGTGGCGGCGGTCGTGCTCACCGTGGTGGTGGCCGCCGTCGTCGTGGCGCTGGGCCTGGTCGCCGATGCCGTGTCCGCGACGCGCTCGGCGGCGCCGCAGTCCTCGATGGTCCAGATGTGGCCCGGGCAGGTGCCGGACGTGCCCGGCAGGTGACGCTCCGCAGGCGTCGAGCCCGTTCGGAGGATGTGGGCCGCCCGGCTTCCTTACCCCTACATGTTGTGGTTACACTCCTGTTGTTCGTCCACGGGTAGGGTCCACGACGTCGGGAGAGGGGGTGGGAGTTCCGTGCGTTGCCCGTTCTGCCGGCACTCGGACTGCCGCGTCATCGACTCCCGCGAGGTCGACGACGGGCAGGCCACTCGCCGCCGCCGATCCTGTGTCGCCTGCGGGCGGCGGTTCACCACGGTCGAGGAGTCGGTGCTCGCCGTCGTCAAGCGCAGTGGGGTCACCGAGCCGTTCAGCCGCGAGAAGGTCGTGCGCGGCGTGCGTCGGGCGTGCCAGGGGAGGCCCGTCGACGAGGACGCGCTCCAGCTGCTCGCCCACAGCGTGGAGGAGACCGTCCGTGCCGGTGGCGCCGCCGAGGTGCCCAGCCACGAGGTCGGCCTGGCCATCCTCGGGCCGCTGCGTCAGCTCGACGAGGTGGCGTATCTGCGCTTCGCCAGCGTGTATCGCTCGTTCTCCTCGATAGAGGACTTCGAGAAGGAGATCGCCGATCTCCGCGGTTCCGACGGTGCCCCACCACCGTCCTGATCCGTTCGTTCCCCGAAATCGAAAGTCCGCGCGTCAGCGCTGTCGCGCGCCGTACGTGCACGTCGCCAGCACCCCGCATCAGCACCCCCCAGCATCAGCACCCCAGCATCAGCACTGCGGTTTCCGTGGCCCCAGCCCGTGGAAGCCGGAGAGAGGATTTCCATGACCGAGACCGTTGGCTCCACCACGCCGGGTGCGTCCGGGCGCCGGAAGGCATCCGCCAAGCAGGCCCGCGCGGCCGGCCTCACCGTCGAGCGCATCCACACCACGGCAGGGGTGCACCCCTACGACGAGGTCACCTGGGAGCGCCGCGACGTCGTCATGACCAACTGGCGCGACGGCACGGTCAACTTCGAGCAGCGCGGCGTGGAGTTCCCCTCGACCTGGTCGGTCAATGCCACCAACATCGTCACAAGCAAGTACTTCCGCGGCGCCGTCGGTTCCCCCACCCGCGAGTCCAGCCTGCGCCAGCTCATCGACCGCGTGGTCGGGGTCTACCACCGCTCCGGCGTGGAGCACGGCTACTTCGCCACCGACGCCGATGCCGAGGTCTTCGCCCACGAGCTCACCTGGATGCTCCTGCACCAGGTGTTCAGCTTCAACTCACCGGTCTGGTTCAACGTCGGCACGAACTCCCCGCAGCAGGTCTCTGCGTGTTTCATCCTTTCCGTCGACGACACCATGGAGTCAATCCTCAACTGGTACCGCGAGGAGGGGCTGATCTTCAAGGGCGGCTCCGGTGCCGGCCTGAACCTCTCCCGCATCCGGTCCTCCAAGGAACTTCTCTCCTCCGGTGGAACGGCGTCGGGCCCGGTGTCGTTCATGCGCGGTGCCGACGCGAGCGCGGGCACCATCAAGTCCGGGGGAGCCACCCGCCGCGCCGCGAAGATGGTCGTCCTCGACGTCGACCACCCCGACATCGAGGAGTTCGTGCTCACCAAGGCCAAGGAGGAGGCCAAGGTCCGCGTCCTGCGCGACGCCGGCTTCGACATGGACCTCGGCGGCTCCGACATCACGTCGGTGCAGTACCAGAACGCCAACAACTCGGTCCGCGTCACCGACGAGTTCATGCGCGCCGTCGAGGCCGACACCGATTTCGGGCTGCGTTCCCGGATGACCGGCGAGGTCATCGAGAAGGTGGGCGCGAAGAAGCTGTTCCGCACCATCGCCCAGGCCGCGTGGGAATGCGCCGATCCCGGTATCCAGTACGACGGCATCATCAACGACTGGCACACCTGCCCCGAGTCCGGCCGTATCTCCGCGTCCAACCCCTGCAGCGAGTACATGCACCTGGACAACTCCAGCTGCAACCTCGCGTCGCTCAACCTGCTCACGTTCCTGGGTGACAACGGCCAGTTCGACGCGGCGCGCTTCCAGAAGGCCGTCGAGCTGATCATCACGGCGATGGACATCTCCATCTGCTTCGCCGATTTCCCCACCGAGCCCATCGCCGACACCACTCGCAAGTTCCGGCAGCTCGGCATCGGCTACGCCAACCTCGGGGCGCTCCTGATGGCCACCGGCCACGCCTACGACTCCGAGGGCGGCCGCTCCCTGGCCGCCGCCATCACCTCGCTGATGACGGGCGCGGCCTACAAGCGCTCGGCCGAGCTGGCCGGCATCGTGGGCCCGTACGAGGGCTACGCCCGCAACGCCGAGAGCCACCAGCGCGTCATGCGCAAGCACGCCGCCGCCAACGACGACGTGCGCACGGTCCCGTCGAGCAGCTCCATCCACAAGCTGGCGACGATCGCGTGGCGGGACAGCCTCGAGACCGGCCGGAAGAACGGCTGGCGGAACGCGCAGGCCTCGGTGCTGGCCCCTACCGGTTGCCTCACGGCCGACACCTTCATCGCCACCGACCGCGGCCTCACGCGGCTCGGCGAGATTGGCGACACCTACGGCGACCGCTGGCAGCCGCTCGACATGGCGGTGTCCACCGACGAGGGACCGCGCCGCGCAACCCAGTTCTTCGTCAACGGCGAGGAGCCCACCCGGCGGATCGTCACCGAGGGCGGGTACGCCATCCAGGGCACCCTCGCCCACCGCATCAAGGTCGTCGACGCCGCCACGGGCGAGTGGGTCTGGCGGCGGATGGCGGATGTCGCACCCGGCGACCTCGTCCCGATGCAGCTGGGGATGGTCGTCGGCGAGCCACGCCGCGTGCCGCTGCCCGTGCTGGACCAGGCCTACTACACCTCCGACCAGCACCTCGTCGTCCCGGACGCCGTGGACACCGAGCTCGCCGAGCTGGTCGGCTACTTCATGGGGGACGGCAGCCTGCACGCGAAGGGCCTGCGCTTCTGCGTGGCCGACACCGACCTCGATGTCGTCGAGCGCCTGCGCATCCTCGGCAAGCAGCTCTTCGGGCTGGAGATCGGCGTCGTGGCCGCCGAGGGCTACCAGGAGGTCGGACTGACCTCGGTCCGCCTCGCGCGCTGGTGGCAGGCGGCCGGGTTCGCGAAGCGGCGCCCGAACGCCGAGCACGAGGGCAAGGGCTGGGCGCCGTACGTCCCCTCCGCGATCCTGGAGAGCAACGACCCGGAGGTCTACGCGGCGTTCCTGCGAGGACTCTTCGAGGCCGACGGCACTGTGACGGATCGCGTCCCGTCGCTGTCCACCGGCACGAAGAGCTTCGCGGGCGAGGTTCGCACGCTCCTCCTGGCCCTCGGCATGGCCAGCACCACGCGGGAGACCGTCAGCGGTTGGG
>CAXTTN010000120.1:0-2157 GCA_964247105.1 uncultured Pseudonocardia sp. | reverse complement strand
TCACGCGCTCACCTACGACGAGACGGTCGGCTTCATCGGCGCACGCAAGAACGCGCAGCTGCCCGAGTTCGAGCCGGCCCAACAGGGCAACCGCGATCGGATCCACCTGCCGCGCGCGGTCTGGGACGAGCTGGTGCCGGTCGGGCACGCCCGTCGCAACGTCGTGGTCAACTCACTGCGGAAGTCCGGCGGCGTCTCCCGGATGACAGCACGCGAGATCTTCGCTGAGACCCTCGACGCGCGGCTCGGCCACGCTCTCGACTACCTGTTCGAGCCGGTCGCGGAGAACGCCGACGGCGGCGTGCAGCCGACCTACGACCTGTCCGTGCCCGAGAACGTCACCTACGTCGCCGGTGGCTTCGTCAGCCACAACACCATCGGTCTGATGATGGACTGCGACACCACCGGCATCGAGCCGGACCTGGCGCTGGTCAAGTTCAAGAAGCTCGTCGGCGGCGGTTCCATGCAGATCGTCAACCAGACGGTCCCGCGGGCGCTGTCCCGGTTGGGATACCCGGCCGAGCAGGTCGAGGCGGTCGTCGAGTACGTCGCCGAGCACGGCCACGTCGTCGACGCGCCGGGCCTGCGCCGCGAGCACTACGACGTGTTCGACTGCGCCATGGGCGACCGGGTCATCGCCGCGATGGGGCACGTGCGGATGATGGCCGCGGTGCAGCCGTTCCTGTCCGGCGCGATCTCCAAGACGGTCAACATGCCCGAGACGGCCACCGTCGAGGACGTCGAGCGCGTGTACATGGACGGCTGGAAGCTCGGGCTCAAGGCGCTCGCGATCTACCGCGACAACTGCAAGGTCGGCCAGCCGCTGTCGGCGGGCTCGTCGGCGAAGTCGTCCGGCGGGGGCGAGAAGGTGGTCGTGGTCGAGAACCGCCCGGTGCGGCGGCGGCTGCCGAAGAAGCGCCCGAGCGAGACCATCTCCTTCACCGTCGGCGGTGCCGAGGGCTACCTCACCGCCGGTTCCTACCCCGACGACGGCCTCGGCGAGATCTTCGTGAAGCTCGGCAAGCAGGGCTCCACGCTCTCGGGCGTGATGGACGCCTTCTCGATGTCGATCTCGGTGGGCCTGCAGTACGGCATCCCGCTGGAGTTCTACGTCTCGAAGTTCTCCAACCTGAGGTTCGAGCCGGCCGGCATGACCGACGACCCGGACGTCCGCATCGCCACGAGCGTGCTGGACTACCTGTTCCGCAGGCTCGCGCTCGATCACCTGCCGGCGGAGAAGCGCGCCCAGCTGGGCATCTTCTCGGCCGACGAGCGCACGACCCAGGTCGCCGAGAGCTACAACGACTTCGACGTCGAGGGGCTCCGGACCACGGTCGAGACCGAGCACCCGCCCGCGGCGCCTTTGGGGGCGAGCCCCGCCCCGGTGGAGGTCGGCAGCTCCACGGAGCTGCTGGAGCTGCGGATGGGCAAGGCCGCCGACGCGCCGCTGTGCATGACCTGCGGCACGAAGATGCGCCCCGCCGGCAGCTGCTACCTCTGCGAGGGCTGCGGCAGCACCAGCGGCTGCAGCTGACCGCCGCTCGCCTCCGGGCCGTCCGCACCCCCCGTCCGACCGCACACCCCCGGTCGACGGGGGGTGTCGCCTCGGGGAGGGGGGTGTGAGCGGCCACACCCCCGCACACGGGCACCTGGCTGCGCGATCACGCCGGTGCCGTGCACGAGCGCCGGCGGCGGGCCGGACCCTGCGGAAGGCCCGCCCGTGCTTCAGGAAAGCGTGACGGCCTCGGCCGGGTCGTCGGTCGGCAGGTCGTCGACGATCGCCAGCACCCCCACCGACGTCAGGTCGACCGTGCCGTCGTGCACCGACAGGAACGCGGTGTCGGCGGCGTCGCGGCCGGTGGCGATCCGCAACAGGGAACGCCGCGGCGCGAGCCCGGTGGCGTCGACGACCCGCCACGCGCCGTCCACCCAGGCCTCGACGACGGCGTGGAAGTCCATCGGGGACAGCCCCGGCGCGTAGACGGCGGCGAGGCGGGCCGGGATGTCCTGTGCGCGCAGCAGCCCGACCACCAGGTGGGCGTAGTCGCGGCAGACGCCCTCGCCGAGCAGCAGGGTGTCGACGGCGTCGTCGGTGGGCCCGCTGGAGCCCACGATGTAGGCCAGCCGCAGCCCGACCCACCGCGCGACGGCGGAGAC
>CAXTTN010000119.1:0-18000 GCA_964247105.1 uncultured Pseudonocardia sp. | reverse complement strand
CGCGTGGCGAGGGGGACGCGTGCGCGGGCCGCAGCTGGACGTGACTGTGCCGCACCCGCGCTCGCGTTGTGCCCACCGCGCTCGCATTGCGACGCGCGCGTGGCGAGGGGGACGCGTGCGCGGGCCGCAGCTGGACGTGACTGTGCCGCACTCGCGCTCGCGTTGTGCCCACCGCGCTCGCGTTGCGACGCACGCGCGCCGAAGGGGACGCACGCGCGGTCGGGGCGCGAGCGTCCTGGGCCGGCCGGCGCTTGGCGGCCGGGGTCTTGTGGGTGGAGGCGTTGTCGGGTGCGAGGTGGATGTCGAGATCGCGGGGGACCTGCGCGTCGATCGTGCGCAGGACAGTCGCGCACGCCACCCCGAGGCGCTCGGCAAGCGCCATGGTGGACCCACCCTCGGCGGCCGCGAGCACGATCCGGCTCCACAACACCACACCCGCCGCGCTCGTCCTGCGACGAGCCCACGACTCCAACTGCGCCCGTTCATCATCGGACAGCACGATCACCTGCGGATGCGGGGACGGCATACCGCACCCCGACTACCGAGCAGGAACCTCCGACTCAGGACACCAGGACGTGTCTGCTGGATCTCCAGCCGGCTGCGCGACGCCCAGGTGGGCACCTCGCGGCGTTGTCGTCGCCGCTCCTCCGCCTGGCGAGCCACCCACCTGGACGCCGCTCGCTCGGCATGGATCCAGCAAACACGTCCTAGGTCACACCCGGGAACAGATCACCCTGCGTGGCGACTTCACCGACAGGTGACGACGACTCGCGAGCACACGCTCGCCCCTCCGACCACCAGCCGCGGTCAGCGTCTCACGATGATCGTCGTGCTGGGTGGGTTGATCGCGCTGGGCCCGCTGACGATCGACATGTACCTCCCGGCCCTGCCGACGATCACCGCGGACCTGATGACCACGTCGTCGACGATCCAGCTGACGCTCACCGGCACCCTGGTCGGGCTCGCGCTGGGCCAGCTCGTGATCGGCCCGCTCTCCGACGCCGTCGGCCGCCGCCGCCCGTTGCTGGCCGGCACGGCGCTGCACGTCCTGGCGTCGGTCGCGATCATCTTCGCCCCGACCGTCTACGTCCTCGGCGGCCTGCGCGTGCTGCAGGGCGTCGGTGCGGCGGCCGGAGCGGTGATCGCGATGGCGATCGTGCGCGACCTGTTCACCGGCCGCGCCGCGGCCACCCTGCTCTCCCGGCTGATCCTCGTGATGGGCGTCGCTCCCGTGATCGCCCCGACGCTGGGCGGCGAGCTGCTGCGCGTCACGTCCTGGCGGGGCGTGTTCGCCGCGCTCGCGGTCTACGGCCTGATCATCATCCCGCTGACGGCGTGGACGCTGAAGGAGACGCTGCCGCCCGAGCGGCGCCGCAGCCCCGGCGTCGGGCAGACCCTGCGCACCTACGCGGGCCTGCTGCACGACCGCACGTTCGTCGGGCTCGTGCTCGTGGCCGGGCTCGCGATGGCCGGGCTCTTCGGCTACATCGCCGGCTCGTCGTTCGTGTTCCAGCAGGAGTACGGGCTCGACCAGCAGGAGTTCGGCATGGTGTTCGGCGCCGGCGCCGTCTGGCTGATCGCCGCCACGCAGCTCAACGCCTACCTGCTGCGCGCGTTCGAGCCGCGGGTGCTGCTGCTCGCCGCGGTCGTCAGCGGCACGGTGTTCGGCGCGGTGCTGCTGACCATGGCCGCTACCGGCATCGGCGGGATCATCGGCGTCATCGCGCCGATGTGGGCCGTCCTGTTCTCGGTCGGGCTCGCGCTGCCCAACGCCCCGGCGCTCGCGCTGGGGCGCCACGGCGAGGCCGCGGGCACGGCGGCCGCGCTGCTCGGCGCCGTCCAGTTCGGGGTGGGCGCGATCGTCTCACCGGTCGTCGGGATCCTGGGCAACGACGCAGT
Organism: uncultured Pseudonocardia sp.; assembly: GCA_964247105.1. Lineage (GTDB taxonomy): Bacteria > Actinomycetota > Actinomycetes > Mycobacteriales > Pseudonocardiaceae > Pseudonocardia. The sequence goes on along the minus strand of CAXTTN010000119.1, from coordinate 16,101 downwards.
CGCCATGGGCACGGTGGTGGCAGGCGGCCTGGCCCTGGCCCTGGTCGTGCTGATAACAGTGGTCCGCCCCTGGACCCTGGCCGACATCGACGCCCCCGCCGTCGCCGTCGCACACTGACCCCCGCACTTCGGAGCCAACGGGCTGTTCAGCGGCCCGTCAGACCGCGTTCCGGCTCCGATGTGCGGACCGCTACCAGCGGTAGGAACAGCTGCGTGAGCGGCCCGATGGCCGCCGCGTAGAGGACCGTCCCGACGCCGACCGTCCCGCCGAGCAGGAAGCCGGCCGCCAGCACCACCAGCTCGATGCCCGTCCGGACGACGCGGATCGAGCGGCCGGTGCGGGCGGCCAGGCCGGTCATCAGCCCGTCGCGCGGGCCCGGTCCGAGGCGGGCGCCCACGTAGGCCGCCGTCGCCACCCCGTTGAGGACGATCCCGGCCGCCATCATCGCGATCCGGCCCACGAGCCCGGACGGCGCCGGGATCAGCGCGAGCGCGGCGTCGACGGCCACGGCGATCACCAGCACGTTCGCGACCGTGCCGATCCCGGGCCGCTGCCGGAGCGGGATCCACAGCAGCAGCACGACCACCCCGGTGACCGCCGTCGTCACGCCGAAGCTCCACGGCGCGTGCGCGGTGAGGCCCTCGTGCAGCACGTCCCAGGGGTTCAGGCCCAGGCCCGCGCGGATCTGCAACGCCATGCTGGCGCCGTACAGCGCGAGGCCGGCGAGCAGCTGCGCGAGCCGCCGCACCGGATCGCGGGTGACGGGAAGCGGGCGGAGATCGACGGCGGCCATGCTCCCATCGTGTCGCCCGGCGGCGGATCGACCAGTGCCAATCGCGGGGAGGTGGACCGTCCCGACATGATGGGGGCATGGCCACGGTCGTGCGCAGGTTGTCCACCCTCGTCGCGGTGCTGGTGGCGCTGCTGCTGGCCGGCGTCGGAGCCGCTCTTGCCGACCAGCCGTCGCGGCTCGCCGACCGCGTCACCGACCGGGCCGGCGTCCTCGACGCGGCGGCGGAGTCCGAGGTCACGGCGGCCGTGGCGCAGCTGAAGTCGGCGAAGGGCACCGACCTGTTCGTCGTCTACGTGAAGTCGTTCGACGGCGCCGACGGGCAGGCGTGGGCCGACAGGGCCGCGCAGCTGTCCCAGCTCGGGCCGCAGGACGTGCTGCTCGCGGTGGCCACCGACGACCGGGCGTACGGCGTGTCGATCGCCGACGGCTTCGCGCTCTCGCAGTCGGCCACCGACTCCGTCCTCACGAAGGACGTCGAGCCGCGGCTCTCGGCGAACGACTGGGCCGGCGCGGCCGTAGCACTGGCGAACGGCCTGCGCACCGGCGGCAGCGCGGGCAGCGGCGGCGGCACCGGCACGGGCGTGCTGGTGGTCGGCGGGATCGTCGTCGTGGGCGGCGGGGCATACCTGCTGCGGAGGCGTCGCAAGCCGGCGCCCGCACCGGCGCAGGCCCCGGCGACGGCCGCACCGGACGAGTTCTCCGCCGTCTCCACCGACGACCTCACCTACCGGGGCAGCCAGGCCCTGCTCGACGTCGACGAGGCCGTGCGCACGTCCGAGCAGGAGCTGGCGGCGGCCCGCGCGCACTTCGGTGACGAGGCGGTGGCCGGGTTCGCCGCGGCGCTGGAGCAGTCGCGCGCCGACATGCTGCACGGCTTCACCCTGCGCCAGCAGCTCGACGACGACGTGCCCGAGGACGAGCCCACCAAACGCGCGATGCTCGCCGACATCATCCGCTCCTGCCAGGCCGCCGACCAGCGGCTCGACGCCCAGGCCGCCGCGTTCGACCAGCTGCGCGACCTGGAGGCCACCGCGCCGGAGTACCTGGCCGGGCTCGGCACCCGCCACGCCGCCGTCACCGCTCGCGTCCCGCAGGTGGACGCGGCCCTCGCGGCCCTGCGCACCCGCTACGCCGCGGCCGCGCTGGAGCCGGTGTCGGGCAACCTCGACCAGGCCCGGAAGCTGCTGGACGTGGCCGCGGGCGAGATCGCCGCCGCCCGGACCTCGCTCGCGGCGGCCCACCCCACGGCGCAGGAGCCGCTCGCCGGCCGCAGCGCCGCGGTCGTCTCGGGGAGGGCGGCCGAGGACGCCCTGACCCAGGCCGAGACGCTGCTCGACGGCATCGGCCGCCTCGACGGCGATCTCGCCGCCGCGGGCGAGAAGATCGCCGCCGCCCGCGCCGAGACCGAGCAGGACCTGGCCGAGGCCCGCGCGCTGCTGGCCGCGGGCGACCCGAGCGGGCTGGCCGCGCTCGTCGCCCGCGCCGAGGCCGCGCTCACCTCGGCCACCGAGGCCCAGCAGGCCAGCCCGCCCGATCCGCTGGCGGCGTTGCGCCTGATCGACGAGGCCGACGACGCCCTTGACCGCGGCCTCGTCGACGCCCGCGACGCGCAGGCCCGGGCGAAGAAGGCCACCGCGGCCCTGGAGCAGACCCTGCTCACCGCGCGTTCGGCCGTCGGGGCGGCGGAGGACTTCATCGGCACCCGGCGCGGGGCCGTCGGCACCGACGCCCGCACGCGGCTGGCCGAGGCGCAGCGGCACCTCGCGCAGGCGCAGGCGGGTGGCGACCCGTCCGCGGCGCTGGGCGAGGCCCAGGCCGCGGACGCGATGGCGCGGCAGGCACTGTCGCTGGCGCAGTCGGACGTGTCGCGCTGGTCGGGGCCGTCGTCGGGCGGCGGCGGCAGCAGCCTGGGCGTGGACCTGGGCAGCCTCGTCCTGGGCGGGATCCTGTCCGGCGGGCTGAGCGGAGGCCGCGGTGGCGGGTTCGGCGGGGGCGGGTTCGGCGGGGGCGGCGGCCGGTCGCCGGGCAGCTTCGGCGGCTCCGGCACCCGCGGCCGTCGCGGCGGTGGGGGAAGGTTCTGACGCCGATCTGCCTGCCGCCCACCGAGCCGGTGATCACGATCCGGGGACGCGCAACCGCGCCGGGTGCGGATCCGCGTCCCAGAACGTCGATCATGTCCGGAGGGCGGGAGGCCGTGCGTTCCGCGGAACGCCCGTGATCGTCGTCCGGGGACGTGCAGCCGTCCTCGGCGCGGCTGTTCGTCCCTGGACGTCGATCAGTCGACGGGGACCCCGTTCTCCAGGTACCAGGTCGCGCCGGCCTCCCGCGCCCCCAGCGCCGCCGTCACGCGCCGGGAGAGCCGCGGCTCCAGCATCACGAACAGCTCGCCGGGCGAGATGAACGCCCAGGACTCCAGCTCGTGGGGCGGCAGCTCGATGGCGTCGAGCTGCTCGTCGGTGAGCACCCCGCCGTCGAACACGAAGCGCACCCGCTCCTCCCGCACGTGCGGGGCCCAGTCCACCACCAGCAGCCGCCCGAGCGGCAGCTCCAGCCCCAGCTCCTCGTGCAGCTCGCGCACGCAGGCCTCGCGAGGGGTCTCCCCGACCTGCATCCGCCCGCCGGGGATGTCCCACATCGCCTTGTAGGTCGGTTCGACGAGAAGCACGTCACCCGACTCGTCGAGGAACAGCGCGCCCGCGGCGCACTCGGGCCGGACGATGTCGTCGATCTCTGCCACCCGCGCAGTATGCCCCGCGCGGCGTATGCTTGCCAGCAGGCAACTAATTGGGGTGGAGCATGTTCGACGAGGACGACGTCACCCGGCTCCGGGTCGCGCTGGCGCGCATCTCGCGCCACCTCGACCGCCAGGCGCGCGGCGACGCGCTCACCCGCACGCAGACCTCCGTGCTGGGCACGGTGATCCGGCTCGGCCCGCTGCGGATCAGCGAGCTGGCCGACGTCGAGGGCATCAACCCGACGATGCTCTCGCGCATCGTCGCCAAGCTCGAGGACGCCGGCCTCCTGCACCGCAGGTCCGATCCCGCCGACGGCCGCGCCGCGCTCGTCGAGATCACCGACGAGGGGCGCGCCGTGGGCCAGCGCCTGCGCGCCGAGCGCACCCGGCTGCTGACCGGCCGCCTCTCCGCCATGCCCGGCGCCCACGCCGCCGAGCTGCTGGCCGCCCTCCCCGCCCTGGAGGCGCTGGCCGCGGCCCTCGACCCGACCCGCAAGGACTACCCGTGACCCACCGCACCACCCCCGTACCCACATCGAGCCCGCGCGATGTGGTCGACGCGGCCCCCGCAACCACATCGAGCCCGCGCGATGTGGTCGACGCGGCCCCCGCAACCACATCGAGCCCGCGCGACGCACCCCACGCACGCCCCGCAACCACATCGAGCCCGCGCGATGGGGTCGACGCGGCCCCCGTGACGACATCGAGCCCGCTCGACGCGCTCCGGAACCTGCGGCGGCAGACGTTCGCCGCGTTGGGGAACCCCAACTACCGGCGGTACGTGTCGGGGCAGGCCGTGTCGCTCGTCGGGACGTGGATGCAGTCGATCGCCCAGTCGTGGCTGGTCCTGCAGCTCACCGGCTCGGCCACCGCCCTGGGCGTCGTGATCGCCCTGCAGACGCTGCCCACGCTCGTGCTCGGGCCGTACGCGGGCGTCGTGGCCGACCGGCTGGACAAGCGCCGGCTCATGATCGGGCTGCAGTCCGGGATGGGCGTGCTCGCGCTGCTGCTCGGCGTCCTGACGATCACCGACGTCGTCACGCTCTGGCAGGTCTACCTGCTCGCGTTCGGCCTCGGCATGATCAACTGCTTCGAGAACCCGGCGCGGCAGTCGTTCGTGCTGGAGATGGTCGGTCCCGACGACCTCCGCAACGCCGTGAGCCTCAACTCGGTGCTGGTCAACGTCGCCCGCGCGGTCGGATCCGCGATCGCCGGCATCGTGATCGCGCTGGGCGGCATCGGCGTGTGCTTCCTGCTCAACGCGCTGAGCTTCGTGGCGGTGGTGACGTCGCTGGTGCGCCTCGACGTGGCCGCGCTGAGCCGATCGATCCCGACGCCCCGCGCGCCCGGCCAGCTCCGCGCCGGGCTGGCCTACGTCCGGCGCACCCCGGAGCTGGCCATCCCGCTGCTCATGATGGCGCTCGTCGGCTGCCTCGCCTACGAGTTCCAGGTGGTCCTGCCGGTGTTCGCGCAGGCCGAGTTCGCGGGCGACGCGTCCACGTACGGCTTCCTGACCGCGGCGATGGGCGTGGGGGCCGTGGCCGGCGGGCTCTACGTCGCCGCGCGCGGGCGCACCGGGCTCGGCGCGCTGGTGTGGGCGTCCACCCTGTTCGGGCTGGCCATGCTGGGCACGGCGCTCGCCCCGAACCTCCCCGTGGCGCTGGTCGGGATGGCGCTGGTCGGCGCGTTCAGCGTGGCGTTCCTGTCGACCGGCAACAGCACGCTGCAGCTCGCGGCGGCGCCGCAGATGCGCGGGCGCGTGATGGCCCTGTGGGCCGTGGCGTTCCTCGGCTCGACGCCCATCGGCGGCCCGGTCGCGGGCGTCGTGCAGTACTTCGGCAGCCGCGCCGGGCTGCTCCTCGGCGCGGCCGCCTGCCTGGTGGCGGCCGGGCTCGGCGCGGCCGTCGTGCGTCGCTCAGCGGCCGCCCGGCGCGCCGAAGTCCTCGGGTGAGACCTCGTCCAGGAACACCTTGAACTCCTCCAGCTGCTTCTCCGGCGGCGCGTCGGTGCCGTCGGGGAAGAGCTGGGCGGTGGGCTGGCCGACGTCGTCGAGGATCTCGTCGGCCACGCTGATCGTCAGGCCCTCCCGCACCGCGATCGCCAGCGCGTCGCTCGGCAGCACCTCGATGCGGGTCTCGCCGTCGAGCACGAGCACCGCCGAGAACACGCTGTCGACGAGCGCGGTGATCTCGGCCCCGACGAGCTTGCGGCCGAGCCCGGCGAGGATCGGGATCAGGACGTCCTGGGGCAGCAGCGGATCCTTCTCGGTGCGGGTGCCGACGGCGACGACATCGGCCTGCGCGCGGCGCAGGAACACCGGCAGGCAGCGGTCGCCGTCCTCCTCACCCAGCAGCAACACGGGCTCGCGGGTCCGGGTGTGGAGCACGAGCCGCAGCACGCGCATGGTCTTCATCTGACCGATTCTGCGCCACCGCGGCGCGGCGCGGCGGATCGAATTGCGACACTGTCCGCTGTGGAGACCGATCACGCGTGCGCGCTGTACCGCAAGTACGCCTCCGATCTCACCGCGGTGATCGACGAGCAGCGCGCCTTCACCGCCCCGAAGCAGCTCGACGACATCGAGGCCGAGCTGACCTACCTGCGCCTGCGCGAGCTGCGGCCGGCGACCGTGATGGAGCTCGGAGCGTTCCACGGCTGGTCCACGACGTGGATGCTGCGGGCGCTGCGCGACAACGGCAGCGGGCACCTGCACTCGTTCGACCGGGTGGACCACGTCGTGGGGAACGTCCCCGGCGCGCTGGCCGGGGATCGCTGGACGTTCACGCGAGGGGACATCCAGGACGGCCTGGACGCGGTCCCGCGCGACCTCGACTACCTCTTCGTCGACGCCGACCACGGCCGCCGCTTCGGCCGCTGGTACCTCACGCACCTGTTCCCGCTGGTGCCGCCAGGCACGCCGGTGAGCGTGCACGACGTGTTCCACGGCCGCCGCGCCCGGCCGGTCTCGGAGGGCGCCGAGGTGGTGCGCTGGCTGCGCTCGCGCGGGATCCCGCTGTTCACCGCGGCCCGGCGGCACTCCCCCGCGGTGTTCGCCGAGATCAACCGCGTGCGCGCCGAGCTGGGCATCGAGGGCGCCCGTGGCACCACCACGAACCCGATGATCTGGTTCAGCCTGCCCTGAGCGCCGCGTCCTGACCCGGGTTCGCCGGTGGGCCCGGGGGGCGCGCCTGCTCGCGAAGGAACAGCCGGACGGTGTCGTCGGCGTACCCCGCGTCGAGGGGTTGGTCGAGCACGACCCGGCGGAAGAACATGGGCCCCACCAGCCGCGCCACGGCGGCGTCGACGTCGAGGTCCGCGCCGAGCTCGCCCTTCGCGACCGCCGCGTGGAGGATCTCGGTCAGCGGCCTGGTCTGCGAGTCGGTGAACGCCCGGCGGAACCCGGCCAGCTCCGGATCACGGCGGGTGCTGTCGAGGATGGCCGGGACGGACGCGGCGAAACGTTCGGCGGCCATCTGCGCGGCCAGGGTCTGCAGCACCGCGAGCAGGCGGCTGCCGACGTCTCCTGAGGGTGGCGGGTCGGGCAGCGGCGGGATGATCCGCGTGAAGGCGGCCGCGACGACGTCGGCCCGGCTGGGCCAGTGCCGGTAGATGGTGGAGCGGGCCACCCCGGAGCGCTGCACGATGGCCTCGACGGTGACCGCCGACGCCCCGCCCTCCACCAGCAGCGCAGCGGCCACGTCGAGCACGGCCGTCCGGGTGCGCAGCACGCGCGGATCGAGCACCGTCTCCCTCGTCACTTCTCCAGTACAGCACAGTCCTGTAGCGTTCACGGAGAACAGTACAGTACTGTTCTGTATCTCATGGAGGTAGCGATGTCCGATGTCGATGTCCTGGTGGTCGGCGCGGGGCCGACCGGCCTGACGGCAGCGATCGAGCTGGCCCGCCGCGGGGTGGCGGTGCGGGTGGTCGACAAGGTCGGGCCGCGGCCGTACGCGGAGTCGCGCGCCGAAGGCCTCCACGCCAGGAGCCTGGAGATCCTCGAGCGGTTGGGGGTGCTGCCCCGCGTGCTCGCCGAAGGGCGGGTGCTGGCCGGGTTCGGCTTCGCGGCGGGCCCGCGGCGGCTCGGCGAGCTGTCGGCGGGCGGCCTGGACTCCCCGCACGCCTACTCGGTGCTGCTGCCGCAGAGCGCGATCGAACAGATCCTGCTCGGCCACCTGGCCGGGCTCGGCGTGCGGGTCGAGCGCCCGGTGGAGCTGACCTCGATCGTCGACGGACCCGACGCGGTCCACGTCGGGCTCCGCACCGCCGCGACCCGCAGCGAGATCACCGCGCGGTTCGTGGTGGCCGCCGACGGCGCGCACTCGACGGTGCGCGGAGCCCTGGGGCTGGCGTTCCCGGGGGCCCGGGTGCAGGGCGCCTACGTGATGGACGGCGACGCGAGCTTCGCCGTCACCCCGCCGGCGGACCGCGGATCGTTCATCCTGGGCCGGGGCGGGTTCGTCGTGGTCGGGCGCCGGCCCGACGACAGCTACCGCATCGCGCTGTCACTGCCCGCCCGCGACGACCGGATCTCCCGGGACCGGCCCACTCGCGAGCAGCTGCAGACCCTGCTCGACGCCTTTCCCGAACTCGGCGTCACGCTGCGCTCGATCACCTGGTCCTCGGCCTTCTTCATCTCCAGCCGCGCGGTCGACCGGTTGCGGCACGGCCGGATCTTCCTGGCCGGGGACGCGGCGCACATCCACAGCCCCGTCGGCGGCCAGGGGATGAACACCGGCATCCAGGACGCGGTCAACCTGGGCTGGAAGCTCGCCCTCGCCCTCGACGGGCGCGGCGGCGAGGCGCTGCTCGACAGCTACGACGCCGAGCGGCTGCCCGTCATCCGCCGGCTGCTCGCGTCCACGAGCGCGTCCACCGGGCCGCTGCTGTGGCGCCACCCCGTCGCCACCGCCGCCCGCGACGCGCTGCTGCGGATGCTGTTGCCGGTGCCGGCACTGCAGACCGCGCTGTTCGACAGCTTCACCGGCTTCACCGTTCGTTACCGCAGCAGCCCGCTCGTCACGCCGGCGCGGGACGGCCGGGGACCCCGGCCCGGTGAGATCGCCCCGGAGGCCGGCACCCGGCGCTGGTACCCGCAGTGGGGCAGCGATCCGCGCCACCAGCTGCTGCTGTTCACCGGGCCCGACCTCGACGTGGCGGCCGCGCTCGACTGGGCCGCGGCTCGTGCCGAGCTGGTGCGGCCGCTGCTCGTCGCACCGCAGGGCCGCCCCGGCGGGCCGGAGACGGTCCCCGACCCCACCGGCGCGCTGCACCGCCGCTACCGCGCGCAGTCCGGCGCGGCCCATCTCGTCCGTCCCGACGGCTACCTGGCCGCGCGGTCACACGCCGGTGACCTCGCCGCCCTCACCTCCTACTCGGACGGGATCCTCGACGCGGCAGCGGCGAGCACCTCCAGCGCGTCGGCCAGCTCCGCCGGGCGGCTGAGCATCACGCAGTGGCTGCCGTCGACCTCGTCGGGCTCGATGCCGAGGCGCTCCCGCACCATCGGGCGGACGAAGTCGGAGGTGAAGAACCGGTCGTCGCGGCAGAGCAGGTAGCGGGTGGGGACGTCGGGCCAGGCGGCCAGCGGCCAGGGCTCGTCCCCCGGGGTGTCGGACTGGGCCCGGCCGCGCGAGAGCGCCTCGGCCGCGAGGTCGGGCGGCACGTCGTGCAGGAAGTTCGCGACGACGTCGCCGCCGCTCGGGCCCTCGAAGCCGGTGGCCGCCCACCAGTCGCGTGAGCGCTCGCCCGGCCGCGGGACCATGGCCGTGAGCAGGACCAGCAGGTCCACCGGCACCCGTGCGCACACCAGCGCACCGGTGAAGCCGCCCATGGAGTGCGCCACCACGACGAGGTCGGTGCGGTCGCCGATCGCGTGCACGACCGCGTCGGCGTAGGCGTCGAAGCCCTTGGTGTCGTCGTCGCTGGGCAGGTCGGGGGCGACCACGTCGTGGCCGCGCTCGCGCAGCCGCGCCGCGAGCAGGTGCCAGGACCAGGCCGAGTCGCCGCCGCCGTGGATGAGCACGTAGGTCGTCACGGAGGGTGGACCCGGCCGGGGCCCCGAACTCATCGGGGTGACGCCAGGAGGACACTTTCCGTGACGAGCGAGCCGGGGGGTGACGTCGTGTGGCGCCTGGAGGCGACCGACTGGAACGGTCCGTCCGAGTGGCGGTGGCGGCTGCTCGACGGTGACGCCCTGGTGGCCGAGCACCAGGTGGCGCTCGATCCGGGGGCCTGGCAGGTCGAGGCGTTCGCCGATCTCTACGGCCACCTGCGGTGGAGGACGGGCCCGGACCTGCTGGACGAGCTGGGTGACTGGATCGCGCAGCAGGTGCTGGGGCCGGTCGGCGCCGCGGTGGCGGCGGCGCCTCGGCCCGTGCGGATGGAGCTGCCCGCCGAGGCGGCGGTGCTCGGGCACCGGCCGTGGGAGCTGGCCCGGATCGACGGCCGGACGCTCGTGGCGCGGCGGGTGCGGGTGGTGGCCGCGGCGGTGCCGCACCACCCGCTCGCGAAGCGCCCCGTCGGGGATCGCGTGCGGATGCTGGCCGTCTTCGGCCTCCCCGACGGCAGCGGCGCGCTGAACCTGCGCCGGGAGCGGTTCGAGCTGGCCCGGCTGGTGCGGCGGATCGCGAAGGCCCACGGCACGGCGATCGAGCTGCGCGTCCTGCAGTACGGCGCCACGCGGGAAGGGCTCCGCGAGGCGCTGCTGGAGGAGGAGGGCTGGGACGTCGTGCACCTCTCCGGGGTCGGCCTCCCCGCGGGCCTGGTCCTGGAGGACGACGCCGGCCGCCACGACACGATCACCAGCACCGAGCTGGTGGACCTGCTGGACCTCGCGGCCGACCGGGTCACGCTCGTGACGCTCTCGGCGTGCGAGTCGGCCGCGGTCGCCGCGGCCGAGCACCTGGAGGTGCTCGGGCTCGGGCCGACCCGCCACGCCGCGCCTGCTGTCGAGGCCACCGCCGCGCTGCCGGCGGTGGCGGCCGAGGTGGCGTCGCGCCTCGACTGTGCGGTGCTCGCGATGCGGTACCCGGTGGTCGACGAGTTCGCGATCGACCTCGCCGGCTCGTTCTACGACCAGCTGCTCGGCCAGGGCCACCCCGTGGCCGCGGCCCTCGCGTCGAGCCTGGCACAGGTCGACGCGTCGGGGCTGTCGACCGCCACGCCCGCGCTGTTCGGCCGCCGGGCGGTCGACCTGACGCTCACCCCGCCCGAAGCCCCACCGGTGACGGATCTCGCCGACCGCATGGCCGAGTTCCCCGCCCAGCCACCCCGGTTCGTGGGCCGCGTCGGGCCGCTGACCCGCGCCGCGGCCGCGCTGGCCCCCGAGTCCGGGCGGCCCGCGGTCGTGCTGCACGGCATGGCCGGCGCGGGCAAGACCGCCTGCGCGACGGAGCTGGCCTACACCCACCAGCAGTCGTTCGCGTTCGTGGTGTGGTTCGCCGCCCCGCCGGACGGCACCGACATCCGCCCGGCCCTGAGCGCGTTCGCGCTGGCGACCGAGCGCCAGATCCCCGGCCTGAAGTGGATCCACCTGGTCGAGGACACCGCGAAGCTGCAGGACTTCCTGCGCCGGCTCACCGAGGTCGTCGAGCACAACCGCATCCTGCTGGTGATCGACAACGCCGAGTCGCTCCTGACCGACGACGGCCGGTGGCGCGACCAGCGCTGGGGCTGGGTCGTGGACGCCCTCACCGCACACGAGGGTCTGTCCCGGTTGCTGCTCACCACCCGCCGGTTGCCCGCGGTACTGCCACCCGCGCTGGTGGAACCCGTGAACGCGTTGTCGCCGGCCGAGTCGGTGCTGCTGGCCCGCGAGCTGCCCGGGCTGCGCGCCCTGATCGACGACGGCAGGCACGCCCTCGCGGTGCGCGTGCTGCGGATGGTGCAGGGGCACCCGAAACTGCTGGAGCTGGCCGATGGCGTGGCCGCCGATCCGGAGGCGCTCTCGGCGCAGCTGGACGCCGCCGACCGGGTCTGGCTCGACCGGGGCACCGGGCCGCAGGCCTTCCCCGGCGACGGCGAGCCCGGCGGTTCCGACTCCGACTACGCGGCCGTGCTCGCAGGATGGGCCCGATCCGCGACCGCGCAGCTCCCACCCGAGGCGCTGCTGCTGCTCCAGCTGATCTGCGGCCTGGAGGAGGCCGACCGGGGACGTGCCGTGCTCGCGACGGTGTGGCCGTTGCTGTGGGAGGAGTCCGGACGGCCCGTCCCGGCACCCGCGATCGAGTCCGTGTTGCCGATCCTGACCCAGCGCGCGCTGCTGGCCCCCGACACCGGCCCGGACGCCACCATCACCGGTTGGCGGGTCCACCCCGGCGTCGCCGACACCACCCGCACCGACACCGACCCCGGCCTCGCCGAACTCGTCGACACCATCGTCGGCAACGCGTGGCTCGCCACGCTGCACGACGCCCGGCACCGCGAAACCGAACAGCTGGGCGGCCGGCTGCTGCGTGCGGCTCGCTCCGCCGCGCCCTACCTGCTCCGCCGCCACCGCTGGGCCGATCTCGACACCGTCGCGGTCGAGGTGCTCGCCCGGGATCGGAGTGTGGGCGCCGCGGCCGGACTGGCGCCGCTGCTGGAGATCGCCGCCGCCGCGACCCGCGGCACCGACCAGGAGCTCGCCCTGGCCCGAACCCACGCCCGCACCCTCCTGGCCCTGGACCCCACCCGCGGCACTGCCCTGCTGCACCACCTGCTCGACACCGCGGCCACCGGCGGGCACCACGCCCAGGCCTCCTCCCTGGCCGGCGACCTGATCAACCGCCACCTCGACGACGGCCGCTACGACCAGGCCCTCGACCTGGCCGACCGCAAGATCGACTACACCCGGCGCGCCGGGTACGGACCCTGGACCCAGCTCGCCGACCAGGCGCAGAGGCTGCAGATCCAGCGCATCCAGGGCCACACCGAGGCGGTCCTCGACGAGGTCGACCGGCTGCGGGCCCGGATGGCCGACCTGCCGGCTGCACCGGACCGCAGCACCGAGGTGGCCAACCCGTGGAACGTCCGCGAGACCATCCTCTCCGAAGGAGCGATCGTCGCCGGTGATCTGGGGCGGTGGGAACGGGCGCTGGAGCTCAACGCCGAGAACCTCACCTCCAAGCAGGCCCGCGACGCGAGCGCGCTCGAGCTCGCCCGGGCCGCGTGCAACGACTACGCCCCCCTGGTCGGCCTGGGCCGACTCGACCACGCCCGGGACGTGCTCATGGCCGGCCGCACCACGTTCGAGTCCGCCGACGACACATCCGCGCTCGGCCGGACCCTCAGCGCGCTCGCCGGCGTCGAGCACGCCATGGAGCACCTGGACCGGGCCATCGACCTGGAACGCGACGCGCTGCGCTACAAGTACGCCGCCGGCGACCCCGACATCGTCGCTGTCAGCCACCACAACGTGGCCAACTACCTCGGCCGCACCGGCACCGACCCGGCTGCGGTCGCGGCGCACCGCAGCGCGGCGGCGCTGATCTGCTACCAGACCGGGAGCGGCAACCTCCCCACGATGCTGTCCGCCCTCGGTCGGCAGCTCACCAGCCGACCCGACCGGACACCGGAATCGTTCTCCGAGGTCTGCCGGCTCGTCGAGCAGGTCCCCGGCGTGGACCTCGCCGCACTGGTCGCCCGGTTCACACCCGACGGCGACACCGCCCTCCGCGACGTCCTCGACGCGGCCGCCACCACCCAGATCGAGAGCCCGGTCGCGGCGTGGGAACCGGCCCTCTCCGCCCTGCACGCCGCCGCCACCGACCCCGAGGCCCGCACGGCCCTCGACGCCCTCCTCGCCCCGGTCGCCGACACCGAGGACTGGCGCGTCCTGGTCGCCGTCCTGCGCCGCATCCACGACGGCGAGCGCGACCCCGCCACGCTCCTGCCCGGCCTCGACGACATCGATACCGCCATCGCCCGGCGCGCCCTCGACGTGCTCGACGGCACCGCCACCGTCGACGCCGACGCCTGGCGTCGGGCCGGTCGGTGACCGGCGGGCGTCATGCCGGGCAGACCGCCGTTCCGGGGCAGCTGCGCAGCATCTTCACCACCGGCGGCGCCGTGATCGGCGAGGGCGCCGCGCCCCCGCCGGGCCACTGCACCGACACCGTCATCGAGGAGGAGTTGTTGCCGTAGTCGGACTCCGTGATGCTGCGGTCCGGGTTCACGGTGTTGACCACCGTGTACGTCCCGGACGCGACCTTCGTCAGCTCGAGCCACTGGTAGTCGACGGTGTAGTCGTAGTTGTCGCCCTGCCCCGACGAGATGCCCTCGGTGACGTCGAGGGCCTGCGGGATGCGCCGCTTGCACGTGCTGTCGGCGAGGATCGCGGCGAGGTCGCCCTCGGGCGTGCCGTCCGCCGGCTGGCCCTGGCCGGAGACGGGGTAGCGGTCGCCCAGGCAGAAGCCGTTCTTGCGGTCGGCCACTAGGACGTTGCCGCCGGTGTCGCGGAGCTGGAAGCGGTCGAAGTTCAGCAGGTGCCAGTGGCGGTGCATCGCGGCGGGCTCGTAGTACGTGGTGGCGCCGGTCGGGTGCTGCGCCTCCGCGAACGAGGCCGGGACCGCACCGTGATCGCCGTTCTGGAACGCCTGGCGCACCGCCATCGTCGGCGACGCCGTGCTGTCGCGGTGCCCGTAGAGCAGCAGCGGGCCGGCGCCGACGTTCTCCTCCGACGAGGTGAACCGCAGCCGCACCGCCTGGATCGGGCCGGTGGTGACGCAGGTGCCGCTCGGCTTCGACGCGTCGGCCACCGCGCAGACGTCCCAGTCGGTGCACGCGCGCGGATCGCCGTCGTAGCCGGCCGTGCAACCGACGGCCGCCTGCCGGAGATCGGGCAGCAGCTGGTCGTCGGCGGCCAGCGCGGGCACCGCCATCGCGACCGCCCCGACCGTTGCAGCGACACCGATCCAGGCGTACATCGACTTCCTCACGGTCACCCAACGACCCGTCGCCCGGGCCGTTACGCCGGAGAATCGGTGATCACCGACTCGGGGCCGGGGACCGTGGCGGGAGCGGCCGTGCGTCCCGGACTGGCGATCACCCTCCGGGCGCTGGCCGGCGTGGCAGCACACGCGGTGCCGTGCCCATCCACAGGCTCGCCCCACACCCCAGCACCGCCGATGACCAGCCGCGCCGGCCTGGCCGAGGGCCGTCGCGTTCGCCGATGCTCAGTCGAGCGCGAGCGGGAGCCCGAACTGCGGGAACAGGACCGCGGTGTCGAGGAACGAGTTGAACCCGATGATGCGGTCACCCGACAGCTCCAGCACCTGCAGCGCCCACGCCTCGTGTCGGCCCTCGGGCGTGACGCGGTACTGCCCGAACCCGGGCATTCCGTTGGCCGTGATGGGCAGCAGCCGGGAGTGCTCGCACTCGGCCCCGGGCCCGACCCACCACTTCGCGACGTCGGTGGGGCCCTGCAGCCACAGCGCGTACGGCGGCATGGACAGCACGACGTCCTCGTGCAGCATCGCCACCATCGCCTCGATGTCGTAGCGCTCGAACGCGCTGGCGTAGCGATCGAGCAGATCCTGCTGCTCCTCGCCGACGGGGGCGCTCTCCTTCGCGCCGAGATCCTGATCGGCCAGGGTGGCGCGGGCACGCTGCAACGCGCTGTTGACCGAGGCGACCGTGCTGCCCAGCAGCTCGGCCGTCTCCGCTGCGCTCCACTGCAGCACCTCGCGCAGGATCAGCACGGCGCGCTGGCGGGCGGGCAGGTGCTGCAGCGCCGCCAGGAACGCCAGCCGGATGCTCTCACGGGCGACGGCGACCTCGGCCGGATCACCCCCGACGGGCACGACCATCGCATCGGGCACCGGCTGCAGCCACGTGGCCTCGCCCTGCGGATCCCCCAGCGACGACGGCTCGGGCGTGCCGGGAGCGCCGAAATCCATCGGCCGGGCGCGGCGGCCGCGGCCCTCCAGCGACGTCAGGCACACGTTGGTGGCGATGCGGTAGAGCCATGACCGGAGCGAGGAACGGCCCTCGAACTTCCCGATGTTGCGCCAGGCGCGCACCATCGTGTCCTGCACGGCATCCTCGGCGTCGAAGCTGGAGCCGAGCATCCGGTAGCAGTAGCCGGTGAGCTCGACGCGGTACTGCTCCAGCTGTTGCTGCAGCTCCTGCGCGGGGGCGGCGGTGCCGGCCAGGTCGGTCATGGCCCCAATGTAGGACGGGGGACCGACAGTTTCCGAACGTGGTGCGGGGAGCTGCCCGATTCCGGGCCGGCCGTCGACAACGTGATCTCCCACGCCGAGCAGGTCGCCGGGTTCCGCGCGCTGGTGGCCGCGGACGAGCGCGTCAGCGAGGCGCTGGCGCCGACCGGCGCCGGGCTCCTCCTGGTGGTGGCTCAGCCGCGCAGCGTGTCGCTCGGCGAGCACCCGAACCGCGCCCGGTAGTCGGCCGCGAACCGGCCGGGGTGGCCGAACCCCCAGCGCGCGGCGACCGCGGCCACGGTGGAGCCCGGTCCCGCGGCCCGCAGCTCCTGGTGCGCGCGTTCGAGCCGGACCGACCGCAACCGCCCCAGCGGCGTCGTGTCCAGCGCCCGGCGGAACGCCCGCTGCAACGCGCGGGGCCCGACGCCGGCCG
>CAXTTN010000118.1:0-18001 GCA_964247105.1 uncultured Pseudonocardia sp. | reverse complement strand
TTGACGGCTCCGACGACGAGGACGGCCCCGGTCGCGGGCTGGGAGGCGGGCACGGACACTCTTATACCGTGCCGCATCCGCTGATCATCGACACCGACCCCGGGGTGGACGACGCCGTCGCGCTGGTCCTCGCGCTGCACAGCCCCGAGGTGGAGCTGATGGCGGTCAGCGCGTCCTGGGGGAACATCGCGCTCCGCGGCACCTACCCCAACGCGCGCCGCGTGCTCGCGCTCGCCGGCCGTTCCGACGTGCCGGTCGCGGCGGGCGCCGCCCGGCCGCTGGTGCACGTGCACACGCCGTGGGCGTCGGAGTGGCACGGCGAGGACGGGCTCGGCGGGCAGGCCGCCCGCTTCCCGCTGCCGGAGGAGGCCGATCCGCGCTCGTCCCTCGCGCTCGTCGCCGACGTCCTGCGCGCGGCCACCGAACCGGTGACGATCGCCTCGATCGGCCCGCTCACCAACACGGCACTGCTGCTCGCGGCGCATCCCGAGCTGGCGTCGCGGATCGCGCGGATCGTGGTGATGGGCGGCGCGTTCGGGGGTGGCAACATCACCGCGGCGGCGGAGTTCAACGTCTACGCCGACCCCGAGGCCGCGCAGCGCGTGCTGACGCAGGCCGAGGTTCCGGTGACGCTCGTGCCGCTGGACCTGACCATGCGCTGCCTCGCGGGCGGGGAGTGGCTCGCCGCGCTCGACGCGGCCGGGCCGCGCTCGGCGCTGCTGGGTGCCGTGATCGCGCCCTACCGCGCCACGTTCCGCGAGCACTACGGCGTCGACGCCGTGGCGATCCACGACGCGGTCGCGGTGCTGGAGGCCGTCGTGCCGGGCACGTTGCGCACCACACCGATGCCGGTGCAGGTGGCGTGCGACCTCGGCCCGGCCCGCGGCGCGACGCTCGCCGACCGCAGGTCCGGCGCGCCGGGCGTCGCGGTCGACGTGGCCCTGGACGCCGACGTCGACGCGGTGCTGGCCGAGGTGCTGGAGCGGGTGCGCCGGCTGCGGTGAAGCGGCCGGCCGTCACGATCGGTCCGAGATCGACGTGTGCACCCCGCCGAGGGCGATGTGCTCGATGTCGGAACGATCGTCAGGCCAGGCCCTGCTCGATCGCGTACCGCACCAGCGCCGCGCGACCCCGCACGCCGAGCTTGCCCTGGACGTTCCGCACGTGGTTCTCCACCGTGCGCGGGGAGAGCACCAGGCGGGCGGCGATCTGGCGGGCCGTCAGCCCCTCGACGACCAGCCGCAGGACGTCCGCCTCCCGGTCGGTGAGCGCGACCGGGGCCGGAGCGCCCTGGCCCGCCAGCACCACGTCGGCCAGCCCCTCGCTGAACACCGACTCCCCCGCGGCCGTCCGCCGCACCGCGTCCACCAGCTCGGCCGCGCTGTCGGGCCGCACGACGTAGCCGGCGGCCCCGGCGCGGACGGCGGCGAGCGCCTCCGCCGGATCGGACCGCGCGGCCACGGCGAGCACCGCGGCCCGCGGCCGGGCGCGGACGGTGGCGGCGATCGCGTCGGCGCCGATGTCCCCGCCGAGCTCCACCAGCGTCACCGCCGGGTCCAGGTGCGCGGCGTCGCCCGGCCCGGTCACCACGGCCAGCAGGTCGACGTCCGCCACGGCCAGTGCCTCCGGCGTGCGGGACCCGGGCGCGCAGACCACCACCACCGTCATCATGCGGAGCCCTCGTCCAGCCCCTTCTCGATCGCGTAGCGCACGAGCTGCGCCCGGTTGTTGAGCTGCAGCTTGCGCAGCGTGTTCTGCACGTGGCTCTCGACCGTACGGTGCGAGAGCACGAGCCGCTCGCCGATCTGCTTGGCGGTCAGCCCCTTCGCGACCAGGCGCAGGACCTCGGTCTCGCGGTCGGTCAGGGTCGGGACGGCGGGCTCGCCCGCCATCCGCCGGAACTCGCCCAGCACCAGACCCGCGAGCCCGGGGGTGAACACCGGGAAGCCCTCGGCCGTGCGCCGGACCGCGGCGAGCAGCTCCTCGGCGCCCGCCGACTTCACCAGGTAACCCGACGCGCCGGCCTTCACCGCGTCGAGGACGTCGGTGTGCTCGCCGCTGGCCGAGAGCACCAGGATCCTCGTGTCGGGCAGGGCGGCGAGGATGCCCCCGATGGCCGCGACGCCCGACGTCGCGCCGAGGTTGAGGTCCATCAGCACCACCTGCGGCCGGGTGGCCGTGGCGATGCGGACGGCCGCGTCGGCGTCGGGGGCGGTGGCGACCACGTCGAGGCCCCGGTCGGTCAGGTCGCGGGCCACGCCCTCGCGCCAGATCGGGTGGTCGTCCACCACCATCACCGTGATCGTCATCGGGACGCCTTCCCGGGCAGCTTGATGATCCACTCCGTGCCGCGGTCCGGCCCGGTGTCGCACACGATCACACCACCGAGGTCGCGGACGCGCCCGCGCATCGACCGCGCCACGCCGAGCCGGCCCTCGTGCTGCGCCGCGTCGAGCCGCCCGTCGGGGATGCCGGGGCCGTCGTCGCGCACGCTGATCTCCACGCCGTCGGCCGTCGACTCCAGCAGCACCCAGGCCGGCGCGGCCGGTCCGACGTGCGCGGCGACGTTCGCGAGCGCCTCCCCGACCACCGCCACCAGCTCGTCCACGGTCCGTGCGGGCAGCTCGACGCCGTGGGCCGGGGTGGACACGGTGACCCGCTGTGACGCCAGCACGCGCAGCGCGGCGGCGAGGTCGCGGTCGCCGTGGCGGTCGACGGGCGCGGGTCCGGTGGTGAGCAGCGTGCGCAGGGCGTACTCCTGCTCGCCGGCGAGGCGGTCCAGCTCCGCGGCGTCGCCACCCAGCTCGGCGCCGCGGCGCCGCAGCAGGCCCAGCACCTGCAGCACCCCGTCGTGGACGGCGCGGGTCAGCCGTTCCCGCTCCCGGGCGGCCGCCTCGGACGCGACGGCCCGCCGCAGCCGCTCGGCGGAGCGGCGCAGCACGGTGGAGGCGAAGCCGACCACGAACCCGACCAGCAGGATCAGCTCGATGTCGCCGAGCTCGGTCCGGAAGGTCGCCGAGACGGCCAGCAGCACCGCCGAGACCACGACGGCACCGGCCAGCCCACCCCGGATCCCGAACGCCAGCGCGAGCGCGAGCACCGCACCCGGTGTCCAGATCGACCCCATGACGGGGGCGTCGGCGGCGATCTGGGCGGGGCTCTGCACGAACGGCGTCGTGGCCATCACGCCCGAGGTGACGACGAGGTCGGCGATCGCGTAGCGGCCGCGGTGGTCGTGCGCGCCCAGCAGCCGTTCCAGGCGCGAGACCCCGTCACCGGGCGGGCCGATCGCCGGGAAGTACCCGTGGACGGTCACCGCGGTCCAGCCCGCCATGACGACCAGCACGACCACGGCCGTCGCGGGCATCGCGAACCCGTCGAGCGTGAAGAGCACGACGCCGACCGAGCTGACCAGCGTCAGCACCCGGTAGACGAGCAGGCCGCGCCACAGGGGTTCGAGCGGCCGCTCGGTGTCGTCGAAGGTGAGGGTCACGTCGTCATGGTCGTGGTCGGCCGCCCCGCGCGGATCGGTAGTCCTACGGCTTCGTGCCGGTGACCAGCGCGTTGTAGAACCACGCCCGCGGGACGACCCGGGAGAGCACCTCCCGGTCGAGCCACGAGAGCCTCTGCCAGCCGTGGAACGCGAACATCGCCCAGCGGATGCCGAGCTTCCCCGGTGGCACGGCGGCCTCGAACGTCCGCACCGGCCAGCCCAGCATCGCCGCGGTGAACTCCTCGGTCACGACGCGCGCGTCCGGGGCCCCCGCGGCCCGGGCGATCCGTTCGAGCGAGGCGGGGTCGAACACGTGGATGTCGACCAGCGCCTCCAGCGCGGCCGCGCGCGACGACTCGTCCAGCTCCGCCTGCGGGCGCCGCCAGCCGGCCAGCGCGGGCAGCCTCGTCACGGTCGTGGTGGCCTTCCAGGTCAGCTGCCCGAGCTTGCGGGCGTAGCGGTCGCCGATGCGCGTCGGCTCGCCGGCGAACACGAACCGGCCTCCCGGCTTGAGCACGCGCAGCACCTCGCGGAACGCGGCGTCGAGGTCGGGGATGTGGTGCAGCACGGCGTGCCCGACGACGACGTCGAACGTGTCGTCGTCGTAGGGGATCTGCTCGGCGTCGGCGACCCGGCCGTCGACGTCGAGGCCGAGGTGCTCGGCATTGCGCAGGGCGGCCTGGACCATGCCGGGCGAGAGATCGGTGACCGAGCCGCGCTCGGCCAGCCCGGCCTGCATGAGGTTGAGCAGGAAGAACCCGGTGCCCGACCCCAGCTCCAGCGCGCGCTCGTAGGGCCAGTCCCGGTCGCCCGCGACGTACCGGACGCGGTCGGCGGCGTAGGTGATGCAGCGCTCGTCGTAGGAGATGGACCACTTGTCGTCGTAGGAGCCCGCCTCCCAGTCGTGGTAGAGCACGTTCGCGAGCTTGCGGTCGTGGCGCGCGGCTTCGACCTCCTCCGCGGAGGCGTGCGGGTTGGGGACGGGCTCCGTGCTCATGGATCGAATCCTAGATCCGTCGGTGACCCGTGCCGAGATGTAGCCATGACGGCCACCACCAACCGCATCTCGGCCGACAATTTCCTCGCAGGCGTCTCGCGGACCGCCGGCTCACAGATTCGGACAGCTATCGGGAACCGGAACCGCCCGACGGAATACGTGTCTTGATACAGTCGACCCTTCCGGGCTGTTTTCTCAGGTCCGGCCCGAAGGGATCGACATGGCCGGCCACGTCCGGTGCCGCCAGCCAGCCATCGCACGAGCCATCGAGGTAGATGTTCATGCGCCGGACCACCGTGGTCCCGTCTGACGACAGGACTGCGTACCCGTAACCCATGAAGGGCTTATTGGCAACGCGCTGATTCTGTCCGTATGTGTCTGCTTCCACCTGGTCGGTCTTCAAGCCCCGCGGGACACTCATCTTCCATCCACCGACCTGTGTCACCTGCTTGCCATTCGAGCAGGCTTCCACGCTGAGGGTGGCAGTGTCCGTGGACTGGGGGAGCGGCCCCGTCAGCTCGAAACGGAAGCACTGCTTCTGCGCCACCGGCGCCGCCGGGCTGGACTCGGCGAAGGCCGTCGCCGACACCGTGGCCAGTGCCGCCGCCGCGGTCACCACCAGCGCCGGCAGGATTTTCGTTCGCAAGGCCTCTCCTCTGCTTGTCGACCTGAACTGGCCGGGTCACGACCGGAAGAACCACCGGGCGTCGTGTCGGCACCCGGACTTCGCGGCGACACAACGGGGTCGCGTATTGATCACAGCAGTCGGGGCGTATGGAGCGTGAGTCCGGAACGGGCGAAATCGGTCACGGCCATGCACGACAGCGCGGGAGGTCGGCATCCGCGGGCTGACGCGCGTGATCGCCCCCGTCGTGCACGGTCCACCTGGTCCGGTCTGCGGATGTGGGCATGTGCGGAGGGATTCCGGCCGCGCTCCGGCCGTGTGGCGGCGCGGGCCGCGGCGCGGCCGCGCACGCGGCGGACGCATCCGACGGTGCAGTGGATGTCGCGGCGCTCGACGTCACCGGCGGGACCCAGGACGTCGACGCGTCCGATCAGCTCATCGCGCAGGCCCCGGCGCCCCAGGCCCGGCGCCGGCCGGCACCGGGACGGCGTGCAGCGTCAGCGTGCTCGGCACGATCTGCGTGGCGGCCTCCTGGAACGGGTCCGGAACCCTGACCAAGGCCGACGTCTCGCTGACCAACACGGGAGGTGGGTCGGGCACGTTCGAGCTGGGCGCCAAGCTGGACGGCGTGCCCACGTGGGGGCAGAAGTACCCGGTTGCGAAGGGTTCGCGCTCCTTCACCGTTCCTGCGGGCAAGCTGCACAACAAGGTGTGCGTGACGCCGATCCTGCGCCACACGGTGGGCAGGAAGGTCGACTCCTACACCGATCCCTTCAGGGTGGTCTGCGCGACCGTCCCGAACCCGTGGGTTCGGTAGGAACGCGAGCCGGTGGGCGGTCGGCGATCTGCGGGCCCACCAGCCCCTCTACGAACCGGTGAACTGCGCCTTGCCCGGCCCGTTCTCGACGAAGGAGTCCATGCCGATCTTCCGGTCGTCGGTGGCGAACAGCGCGGCGAACACCTCGGCCTCCAGGTCCAGCCCGGTGCGGAGGTCCACGTCGAGGCCGCCGTCGATGGCCTTCTTCGCCGCCGCGAGCGCCACGGCCGGGCCGCTCGCGAACTGCTCGGCCCAGCGGCGTGCGGTGGCGTAGACCTCGTCGGCGGGCACGACCTCGTCCACCAGGCCGATGGCCAGCGCCTCGTCGGCCTTCACCATCCGCCCGGTGAAGATCAGGTCCTTGGCCTTCGGGGCCCCGATCAGCCGGGCGAGCCGCTGGGTGCCCCCGCCGCCGGGGATGATGCCGAGCAGGATCTCGGGCTGGCCGAGCTTGGCGTTGTCGCCGCAGACGCGCCGGTCACAGCCCAGCGCCAGCTCCAGCCCGCCACCCAGCGCGTAGCCGGTGATCGCCGCGACCGTGGGCTTCGGGATCGTCGACGCCGCCCCGAACCCGGACGACAGCCGCCGTGCCACCGCCGACATGTCGGCGTAGGTCATGCCCGCCATCTCCTTGACGTCGGCGCCGGCGGCGAGCACCTTCTCCCCGCCGTAGACCACGACGGCGCGCACGTCGGCCCGCTGCGACGCCTCGGCACAGACGGCGATCAGCTCCTCCTGCACCTGGCGGCTGATCGCGTTCATGGGCGGGCGGTCCAGCCGGATCGTCCCGACCCCGCCGTCGACCTCGAGCTTCACGAATTCCGTCACGCCCGGACCCTAACCCGCGAGTCGACCATCCGGGCACGCCGAGATCGCCGATCGGGCACGCTTGCGAGAACGGCTACTTCGGCGTGTTCGCGTGGTCGACTCGCGGTCAGCGGAGCCAGGCGCTGTACCGGCCGCGGCGGCGCTGTACCGACAGCGGCAGGCCGAACGTCTCGGTGAGGTTCTCGTCGGTCAGCACGTCGTCCAGCAACCCGGACGCGACGACGCCGCCCTCGCGCACCAGCAGCCCGTGCGTGTAACCCGGCGGGATCTCCTCGACATGGTGGGTGACCAGCACGGACGCCGGTGCGTCGGGGTCCATCGCGAGCCGCGCCAGCCGCCCGACGAGGTCCTCGCGGCCGCCCAGGTCGAGCCCCGCGGTGGGCTCGTCGAGCAACAGCAGCTCCGGGTCGGTCATCAGCGCCCGGGCGATGAGCGTGCGCTTGCGCTCGCCCTCCGACAGCGTCCCGTACGTCCGGTGGGCGAGCGCGCGCACGCCCATGGCCTCGAGGAGGTACTCGGCGCGGCCGGTGTCGACCGGCTCGTACCGCTCCCGCCAGCGGCCCATCACGCCGTAGCCCGCGCTGAGCACGACATCGGCCACGGTCTCGTCCTCGGGCAGGCGCAGGCCGAGCGCGGCCGAGCTGATCCCGATGCGGGTGCGCAGCTCGAACACGTTCACCCGACCCAGCCGTTCGCCCAGGACGTCGACGGTTCCGGTGGTCGGGTGCAGCTCCGCGGCCGCCAGGCGCATCAGCGTGGTCTTGCCCGCGCCGTTGGGCCCGAGCACCACCCAACGTTCGTCCAGCTCGACCGCCCAGTCGACGTCGTGCACGAGCGTCGACGGCCCTCGCCGCACCGTGACCCCGTCCATCCGGATGACCAGGTCGGTGACGTCGGGGCGCGTGGACATCGACTCACGGGGTGATCCGGCACCAGTCACGCCCACTATCCTGGCCGATCGTGCCGGTCTTCCCGTTGGGTGCCCATGTCGACGCCGACGGAGCCCGGTTCGCCGTGGCCTCCACCAGCGCCGACGCCGTCGAGGTCTGCCTGGTGGACGGGGTGGGCACCGGCCTGACCGAGCGCCGCGTCGAGCTGACCGAGCGCACGTTCGGCGTCTGGCACGGCCACGTCACCGGGGTGCGGCCCGGCCAGCGCTACGGCTACCGCGTGCACGGGCCGTACCGGCCGTGGGACGGGTTGCGCGCCAACCCCGCGAAGATCCTGGTCGATCCCTACGCCCGCCGGATCACCGGCAAGGTCACCGACCTCCAGGCCGCCCGCGGCTGGGTGAACGACCCGATGACGGGCGTGGAGAGCACGATCGACTCGCTCGGCCACGTGCCGCTGTCGGTCGTCACCGCGCCGGACGTGCCCACCCCCGGTGACCGGCCCGACGTCCCGTGGTCGGAGACGGTGATCACCGAGCTGCACGTCCGCGGGTACACGAAGAGCCACCCCGAGGTCCCGCCGGAGCACCGCGGCACCTACCTCGGCATGACCCACCCGGCGGTGCTGGAGCACCTGCGGCGCACCGGCGTCACGGCCGTGGAGCTGCTGCCGGTCACGTCGATCGCCGAGGAGCCGCCGCTGCTGGCCCGGCGGCTGCCCAACTACTGGGGCTACGCCACGCTCGGCTTCCTCGCCCCGCACGCGGGCTACGCGAGCGTGCCCGGGGCGGAGGTGGAGGAGTTCCGCGCGATGGTGGCCGCGCTGCACACCGTGGGCATCGAGGTGATCCTGGACATGGTGCCCAACCACACGGCCGAGGGCGGCGTCGGCGGCACGACGCTGTCCTACCGCGGCCTCGACGCGCCCGCCTACTACTCGCTGGGCGGCAACGGCCACGACGCCGACATCACCGGCACCGGCAACACCCTCGACTCCGGCTCGCCGACGGTGATCCGGCTGGTGTGCGACGCGCTGCGGCACTGGGTGTCCTGTTACGGCGTCGACGGCTTCCGCATCGACCTCGCGAGCGTGCTCGGCCGTCCGCGGTCGGGCGCGTTCGACCCCAACGCCCCGCTGCTGACCTCGATCGCGATCGACCCGATCCTCTCGCGCGTCAAGCTCATCGCGGAGCCGTGGGACGCGACGGGCGAGGGCTACCGGGTGGGCGGGTTCGGCGTCGCGTGGTCGGAGTGGAACGGCCGCTACCGCGACGCGGTGCGCGACTTCTGGCGCGGGCACGGCGGCATCGGCGAGATCGCCTCCCGGCTCACCGGCAGCTCGGACCTCTACAAGCCGAACGGTCGACGCCCGTGGGCGTCGGTCAACTTCGTCACCGCGCACGACGGGTTCACCCTGCGCGACCTGGTGTCGTACAACCACAAGCACAACGAGGGCAACGGCGAGCACAACCGCGACGGCACCGACGACAACCGCTCGCAGAACTTCGGCGTGGAGGGCGAGACCGCCTCCCCGGCGATCGTCTCGCGGCGGCTGGCCACCGCCCGCGCCTTCCTCGGCACGCTGCTGCTGTCCACGGGCACCCCCATGGTGCTGGCCGGCGACGAGCGCTGGCGCACCCAGAACGGCAACAACAACGCCTACTGCCGCGACGACGAGACCTCGTGGACGGACTGGACGCCCGGGGCGGAGGCGGCGTCGCTGACCGCCTTCATGACGCGGGTCGCGGCCATCCGCCGCAGCTCCCCCGCCCTGCAGCGGGACACGTTCTACCGCGACGGCGAGGTGCTGTGGTGGCACCCCGTGGGCCGGCGGATCGGCGGCCACGACTGGCACGACGGCGACCTGCACACCCTCGGCCTGATGCGCGAGCAGTGGCTGCTGCTGATGCACGCGGGCAGCACTGCGGTCGCCTGCACCCTGCCGTCGAACGGCCCGTTCGTGGCGGAGCTGGACAGCACCCGCGTCGACGGCGCGCCCGCGAGCTGCCGCCCCGTCCCGGGCGGCACGACGATCACCCTCGCCCCCCGCTCGCTCCTCCTGCTCCGCCAAACAACCGCGAGTTGACGATATGAGCACACCGATTGCGCCGATCGGACACGGGTAGCGGGGTGCCGAATCGGCAAGGACAGCGTGCCGGATCGGTCGACTCGCGGGTCAGACGGCCAGCAGGGCCCGGACGGCCCCAGCGCTGTCCGCGTCCAGCGCCGCCGCGGCGAGGCGGACGGCCCGGCCGGTGTCGAGCAGGCGGACGGCCTCCTTGACCGCGGGCACGGCGGGCGGCGAGACGCTGAGCTCCCGCACCCCCAGCCCGACGAGCAGTGCCGTGGCGGACTCATCCGCCGACACCTCGCCGCACACCGCCACCAGAGCGCCGCCCGCGCCCCGGCACACGGCGTCGATCAGGTGCAGGACACCGGGGTCGAGCGGGTCGGCGAGGCGGGCGAGCGCCCGGTTGCCGCGTTCGGCGGCGAGGGCGTACTGGGTGAGGTCGTTGGTCCCGATGCTGAAGAAGTCGACGTGCGGAGCGAACCGGGGCACCTTGAGCGCGGTAGCCGGGACCTCGACCATGATGCCCACCCGGAGGTCGGCGGGCTCGCCCCTCCCGGCGAGCTTGACGGCGTCGTCGAGCATCGCGCGGGCGGCCAGCAACTCGTCGAGCGTGCTGACCATCGGGAACATCAGGTCGATCGGGTGGTCGTGCGCGACCCGGACGACCGCGAGCAGCTGGTCGGCGAGCAGCGCGGGCCGGTCCAGGGAGAGGCGGATGCCCCGTACGCCGAGGAAGGGGTTGGCCTCGGGTGGCATCGGCAGGTAGCCGAGCGGCTTGTCGCCGCCGACGTCCAGGGTCCGGAAGGTGCACCGCCGCCCGTCCATGACCTCCGCCATCTCACGGTAGGTGGCCTCCTGCTCGTCGACATCGGGCGCCTCGGTGCGGCCGAGGAACAGGAACTCGGTCCGGACGAGTCCGGCGAGGTCGGCCCCATGGCGCGCGGCGGCGCGGGCGTCCTCCACCGACCCGAGGTTGGCCCCGACGAGGACCGCCACGCCGTCGCGGGTGACGGCGGGTGCCGTGGCGTGCGCGAGCTCTTCGGTGTGCCGGCGGGCCAGCGCGCCGGCGCGGGCCCGGAAGGCGCTGATTGCGGCCGCCTGCGGGTCGATGACGACCTCGCCCGTCCCCCCGTCGACGGCGACGACGGTGCCCTCGGGCACAGCCAGTACCCCCGGGCCGGCGCCGACGACGGCCGGGATGCCGCGCGAGCGGGCCAGGATGGCGCTGTGAGCGGTGGGGCTCCCGAAGGCGAGGACGACCGCCACGACCCGGGTCGGGTCGAGCTCGGCCGCCTCGGCGGGGGTCAGGTCGGCGGCGACGACCACTCCGTCCACGGCGGTCGCCGCTCGTCGGGTGCCGAGCAGAGTGTGGAGGACCTGGTTGCCGACGGCGTCGACGTCCGCAGAACGCGCCTGCAGGTAGGGGTCGGGGATCGCGGCGAGCTCGGACCGGATCCGGGTGACCGCGCCCGCCCACGCGGAGGCAGCCGACCGCCCCGCGTCGATGCCGGAGTGCACCTCGTCGAGCATCTCGGGGTCGTCGAGCAGCAGCAGGTGCGCGTCGAAGATCGCGGCCTCGGCCTCCCCGATCTCCCGCGCGGTGGTGGCTCGGATCTGCTGGACCTCACGCCGCACCGCGGCGGTCGCCTCGCGGAGCGCGCGCCACTCCCCGCGGGGGTCGCGGGTCGGCGCGTCGGGAATCTCGAACGTGCCCGGGTGGAGCAGCACCGCGGGTCCGATGCCGATGCCGGGTGACGCCGGGACCGGCGTCCAGCCGGCGTCCCGGTCGGGGAGCGGGCGGGACACGACGGGTTCGGCGGCGTGCGGCGTCTCACCGAAGCCCCGCCGGGCGAGCGCGACCACGTGCTCGACCGCTTCGCGGGCCTGCCCGCCCGTGGCCTGTACCTGCACCTCGTGGCCGTGCAGCGCGCCGAGTGCGGCGACCCTGGAGAGGCTGCCCGCCGGCACCGGTCCGGCCCCGGTGGTGAGGTTGCGCAGCTGCACCCGGGCGTCGTGCGAGCGCACCGCCTGCACGAGCTGCGCGGCCGGGCGGGCGTGCAGGCCGTGCGGGTTGACCACCACGAAGGTTCCCGACAGGGCATCCGGCTCCGCGGCCGCGGCCGCGGTGGCCGCCTCGACGCCGAGGTGGGACTGCTTGCCGGCCAACGCCCCGCAGGCCTCGGCCACGATCTCCTCCCGCCCGGCCCCGGACGCCGCCGAGACCGCAGCCACGATCAGGCCCTCGACCAGCGGTGCGGCGCACAGCGAGACCCGTTCGCGCGCCTCGTCGTCGAGCAGGTCCAGCGCCAGCTCGGCCGAGAGGACGGCGCTGCCGAGATCCATGAGGACGACCACACCGTCACCCGAGTCGGCCCGGGTGATCGCCTCGAGGATCTGGACGGCGTCGGTCCCGAACGTCCGGTCGTCCAACCCGGCCGCGACGTGGATCCGGACCGCCGGTCCGTGGATCATCTCCGTGGCCAGCGCCACGGCCGCGCGGGCCAGCGCCCGGCTGTGCGAGACGACGACGATTCCGATCACGGTGCCTGCCCTCCGGTGCGGGGATCGAGTGCGGTTGCCGCCGATGCGACGAGCAGCGCGGCGGACGTGGCACCGGGGTCCTGATGACCGACGCTGCGTTCGCCCAGATAGCTGGCACGGCCCTTGCGGGCCAGCAGGGGCACGGTCGCGTCCCGGCCGGCCGCGGCGGCGGCCGTGGCCGCGCGCAGTGCGGCTCCGAGGTCGCCACCCGCCGCGAGCGCCGCGTCGAAGGCGTCGACGGCCGGGGACAGGGCGTCGAACATGGTCTTGTCCCCCGCCTCGGCCTTGCCCCGGGAGACCACCCCTTCCAGGCCGGCCCGGAGCGCCTTCCCGAACGCGCCGGCGTCCAGGGACCCCACGTCCCCGGCGGCCGTCGCCATGCGCAGGAAGAACGTGCCGTACAGCGGCCCGCTCGCCCCTCCGACCGTGCTGACCAGGGTCATCCCCACCCGCTTGAGCAGGCCCGCCGCGGTGTCCCCCGGCCGGTCGTCCAGCACGGCCACCGCGGCATCCGTCCCGCGGACCATGTTCGCCCCGTGGTCGGCGTCCCCGATCGCGGAGTCGAGCTGGGTGAGCAGGTCGCGGTGGGCGCTCACCTGGGCCGCGAACTCGCGCAGCCACCCGGACAGGGCCGCGACCGTGATGGCATCGGTAGTCATGACTTCCGCCTCTCGTCAGATTCCCCAGCGCAGCGCCGGGGTGTTCACCGGCGCGTCCCAGAGCGTGAGGAGATCGTCGTCCACCGACAGCAGGGTGACCGAGCAACCGGCCATGTCCAGGCTGGTGATGTAGGGGCCGACGAGGGACCGCGCCACCGGGATGCCGGCCTTGGCCAGGATGGTCGAGACCTCGTTGTACATCAGGTAGAGCTCGATGAGCGGGGTGCCACCGAGCCCGTTGACGAAGGCGATCACGCCGTCGCCGCCGGTGAAGTCGCGGTCGGCGAGGATCGGCTCGAGCAGCAGCTCGGCGACCTGCCTCGCCGGCGCCAGCGGTACCCGGGCCCGCCCGGGCTCGCCGTGGATCCCGACCCCGATCTCCATCTCACCGTCGGGCAGGTCGAACGTGGGCTTCCCCGCGGCCGGCACGACACAGGAGGTGAGTGCCATCCCCATGCTCCGGCCGCCCGCGTTGACCTTCCGCGCCAGCTCCGCGACCTGGGCGAGCGGGCGACCCTGTTCGGCGGCCGCCCCGACGATCTTCTCCAGCAGGACGGTGAGACCGACTCCGCGACGGCCCGCCGTCCAGGTGCTGTCCCGGACCGCGACGTCGTCGTCGACGACGACCGGGACCACGTCCACGCCGCTCTCCGCGGCCAGCTCGGCGGCCATCTCGAAGTTCATGACGTCGCCGGTGTAGTTCTTGACGATGTGCAGGACCCCGGCACCCCCGTGGACGGCTGTCGTCGCCTCGAGCAGCTGGTCGGGCACGGGTGAGGTGAACAGCTCGCCCGCGCAGGCCGCGTCCAGCATCCCGGTGCCGACGAAGCCGCCGTGCAGCGGTTCGTGACCGGAGCCGCCGCCGGAGACGAGGCCGACCTTTCCCGGAACCGGGCCGGTGGCCCGGTAGACGATCTTGTGGTCGTGGTCGACGCGCAGCTCGGGATGGGCAGCGGCGATGCCGAGCAACGCCTCGGACACGACGTCGGCGGGGTTGTTGATGAGCTTCTTCATCGATGCTCCTGGAGGTGTGGAGGGGATCAGACGGTGGCTGGGGTCGAGGTCGGGTCGGCGGGGACGCGGTCCGCGCGGGTGCGTGAGAGCGCGCCGTAGGCCAGGGCGGCGAGGGCGCCGGCGGCGAGCTCGGCGAGCAGGTACACCGGAGCCTGCTCCCACTTCACCGTGCCGCCGGCGAGCTGCTGCACCAGCATCGGGCCGATCGTGCGCGCGGGGTTGATCGACGCGCCCGTGGTCGGGGCGACGGGGATGATCGCGGCGAACACGACCAGCCCGATGGCCACCCCGGCGAAGCCGGCCGCCGCCTTGCGGTGGATCACCCCGAACACGGTGAAGACGAGGATGAAGGTGCCGACGAACTCGGCGCCGAAGGCCTGGACCGGGTTGACGTCGGCGCTGTACGTCGCAACCCCGAGCCCGACCTGGCTGGCTTTCGGCCCGAGCACACCGAGGATCGCACCGGCGCCGACCACCGCCCCCGTGACCTGGGCGGCGAGGTAGGCCGGCACCTGGCTCCAGGGGAACCTGCCGGTGACGGCCAGTCCGATCGTGACCGCCGGGTTGATGTGGTTGCCCGAGATGTGGCCGAGGGCGTAGACCGTCGCGACCACCACCGTCGCGAACGCGAACGAGATCATCCCCAGGTCGGCCATCGTGAACGGCGCCGAGCCGTTGACGATGAGGGTCGCCGGCACCGACCCGACGCCGATGAACACCAGGAACGCTGTCCCGATGGCCTCGGCACCGAGCTTCTGAGCCATCGTCGGCTCGTCCATGAATACCTCCGGAGGGCTGGGCCGCCGGGGCCGGGCGAGCCGGAATCGGCGGGGCAAGTTTCGGAATGACGTTCGACCATGTCGAATGTGTTGCGTAAGCTACGTCACTCATGTGGCATGCACAAGGGAGGGAACAATGGGGCCCGCCGACCGACCGGGAGGCCGGTGTCGGCGCGGAAGGGAGGGCGAGATCAGACATGATCCAGTCGGTGGACCGCGCGGTGCGCATCCTGACCGTCCTGCAGGGGGGTCGGCGGATGAGCCTCGGGGAGATCGCCGGCCGCCTGGGCCTGCCCGCATCGACGGTCCACGGCATCATCCGGACGCTGCTGGCGCACGGCATGGTGCAGCAGGAACGGGACTCCGGCCGGTACCGGCTCGGGCCGGCCACGCTGCGACTGGGGAACGTCTACCTCGACACCCTCGAGCTGCGTGCCCGCGTGGCCACCTGGGCGGAGGACCTCGCCGGGCGCACCGGGTTCGCCGTGCGCACCGGCGTCCTCCTGCTCACCGATGTCGTCGTGGTGCACCACGTACCCCGCCCCGGCGGCTCGCGGCAGATGCCCGAGGTCGGCATCGTGATCCCCGCTCACGCCTGCGCGCTGGGCAAGGCGCTGCTGGCCTACGACGGCGACGTCCTCGGCCAGGTGCTGGCCGACCCGTCCGAGCGCCGCAGCATGACCGGCGAGACCGTGACGGATCCGGCCGCGTTGCGGGCCCAGCTCGCCGAGGTCCGCTTCACCGGGACGGCCACCGAGGTCGAGGAGGCCGTGCTCGGGGAGTGCGGCGTCGCGGCACCTCTCGTCGACGCGGCCGATGACGTGACCGGCGCCATGGGCCTGGTCGTGCCGAGCGCCGAATGGCCGCCGGACCCGGCCGCCGTCGACGCGCTGCGAGCCGCCGCCCGGGCCGTCTCCCGCGAGCTCGGCGCCCCCACCTGGCCCCCGGTCGTCTCCGGGCTGCCGCCGCTCGCCTCGGCCTGACAGGAGCCCTGCGTGCAACCCACCCTGCGGATCGGCCTCGGGCTGGCCGCGCTGGCCCGCCCCGCCTACATCACCGGCGGGCGGGCCGACACCCTCGGCGAGCACCGCACCGTCGACGACCTGCGGCGGCGCACCGGCGACATGCTCGACGCCGCGTACCGGGCCGGGGTGCGCTACCTCGACGTCGCGCGCTCCTACGGGTATGCCGAGGAGTTCCTCGCCTCCTGGCTGCGCACCCACCCCGAGATCGACGACGTGATCATCGGCTCGAAATGGGGGTACCGCTACGTCGGTGACTGGCGGATGGACGCCGAGGTGCACGAGGTCAAGGACCACTCGCTCGGCGCCTTCGTCGAGCAGCTCCGCCGCACGAGGGAGGTGCTCGGCCTGCGCCTCGACCTGTACCACGTCCACTCGGCCACCCTGGCGACCGGCGTGCTCGAGGACACCGGCGTGTTGGGCGCACTCGCCCGGCTACGGGACGAGGGGGTCAGGGTCGGGCTGTCCACGTCGGGCCCGGAGCAGGCGCGGACCGTGCGCCGCGCGATGGAGGTCGAGGTCGACGGTGAGCCGCTGTTCACCTCGGTCCAGAGCACCTGGAACCTGCTGGAGCCCTCCGCGGGCTCCGCGCTCCGCGAGGCGGCCGAGCGGGGCGCCCGGGTGATCGTGAAGGAGGCGGTGGCCAACGGGCGTCTGGTCCCGGGCGGCGACAGCGCCCGGGCAGCCGCGCTCGCGTCCGAGCTCGGCATCGGTCTCGACCAGCTGGCCGTCGCCGCCGTGCTCGACCAGCCATGGGCCTGGCGCGTGCTGTCCGGCGCGGTCACGGCCGAACAGCTCGCGAGCAACCTCGCCGCCGCGTCTCTGGATCTCCCGTCCGGCTGGTCCGCGGCCCTGCCCGACCTGGCCGAGCCCGCCGCGGCCTACTGGTCCGCACGCTCGCGACGCCCCTGGACCTGAACCCCGGCTGCCGCGAGTCGACCGATCGGACACGCCGTGATGGCCGATCGGCCCGCGTACCGAATCGGCGAAGACCGCGTGCCTGATCGGTCGACTCGCGGGTAGGGTTGGGTATGCCTCGCTACGACTTCCGGTGCCGCCAGTGCGGCGAGACCTTCGAGGTCACGCGGCCGATGAACGCCTCGTCCGAGCCCGCCGCCTGCCCGGCCGGGCACGGTGACACCGTCAAGCTCCTCACCACCGTCGCCGTGGGCGGCCGGGGCGCGGCACCGGCACCGGCCCGCGGGGGCGGGTGCTGCGGCGGCGGGTGCTGCGGGGGCTGACCCTGCCGGGGTCGGGGGCGCGTCCTATCCTCCGGGGCGCCGGAACGGCCGGGTCTGAACGAGGCCCGGTGAGCGTCCGGTGAGGAACGAGGGGACACACCATGAGCGACACGATCCAGTCGCCGGGCAGCCTGTCAGGCGACGCGCGCATCGACTCGCCCAACGGCCAGTACCACTTCGGCGTGCTGCCGGACGGCAACCTCGCGGTCGGGGGACCGACGGGCGCCGAGTGGGACGCCGACATCCACGACGCGCCCGGCGCGCGGCTCGACGTCCAGGCCGATGGCAACCTGGTGCTCTACAAGGCCGACGGCGGCGTCCGGTGGGCGTCCAACACCTCGGGCGTGAACGCGAAGCTCGTGATCCAGGACGACCGCAACATCGTGCTCTACAACGGTGACGGCGCCGTGCTGTGGTCGCCGAACAGCTACGTGGCCTGACGACGCGGGGGTGACGGGCGGTTGCCCGCCACCCCCTCCGGCCGGTCAGCCGGCCAGCACGACCTTCCCCAGCTCTGCCGCCGAGGCGAGCAGCGGGTGATGCGGCAGCACCCGGACGGTGTAGCCGGTCAGCCCCGCGTAGGGCAGCGGCACGACCGCCTCGAACCGCTCGCCGTCCCCGTCGGCCGGGCCCACGTGCGCCATCGCGACGGTGCGCGATCCGCGCAGGTCGTCGAACTCGTCGACCTGCCCCACCACCGCCTGCACGACGACGTCGGACGGGTCGAGCCCGGCCAGCTGCACCGCCGCGCGCACCGTCATCGGCGCCCCGACGACCGGCGTGTCCGGCAGCCCCGACGCGTCGACGCCGAGCACCGAGACCCGGTTCCACGCCGTGCCCAGCCGCGCGCGGTACGCCGCGACCTCCTTCGCCCCCGTGTACCCGTCGGCCGCCACCGCCTCCGCGGCGCGGGCCGCGGGCACGTAGAGCCCGTCGACGTACTCGCGCACCATCCGCGTCGCCTGGATCTGCGGGCGCAGCGTGGTGAGGGTGTGGCGCACGAGCTCCACCCAGCGGGTGGGCA
>CAXTTN010000117.1:13168-18280 GCA_964247105.1 uncultured Pseudonocardia sp. | reverse complement strand
GGCTGACCACTCGCCACCTCCTTTCCGCGCGTCGCCGCCCTGACGCGATCCGTCCCACCACGCCGCCTCCCGGCGCGCCCACCTCCTCCGGAGCTCCCATGATCTCGATGCCCACCCTGTCGACGGCCGCCATGCCGTCGGCCACCGATCCGCCCGCCCGCCGCCCCGCCACGGGGTGGGTGGTCGCGCTCGCGTGTTCGGCCCTTCTCGTGTCCGCCTGCGGTGCCCCGGCCCCGGCGGTGACGCCGCCCGTGGCGGCTGACCTCTCGGTGCCGGGACAGCCTGCGCGGACGACCTACCCGCTGACGATCGACAACTGCGGGACGTCGGTGACGTTCACCCAGCCACCGCGCAAGGTGCTGATCCTCAGCGGGGCATCGGTCGCCGAGGCCGAGAGCCTGATCGCGCTCGACCTCGGCGACCGGGTGATCGCCAACGCGCAGTCCTACGGCGTGTCGGACGAGCCGGGGATGGCCGAACGGGTCGCGGCACTGCCGAAGGGCGGCCTGACCCAGAACAAGAACTTCGACGTGCCGGCCGAGCAGGTGCTGGCGTCGGGGGCGGACCTGGTGGTGTCGACGTGGGCCGGCGGGTTCAGCCCCGACTCGGGCTTCGCCAGCCGGGAGCAACTGACCGCGGCGGGCATCAACAGCCTGGTCAACCCGGTCAACTGTGCGCTGGGCAACCCGAAGGCGACCGAGGCGGAGAAGGCCACGATGGCCGGGGCCGGGCCGCGCAGCTCGTTGGAGTTCCTGGTCCTGCTCGGGCAGGTCTTCGACGTGCAGGACAAGGCGTACGCGGTGTCGAACGACCTGGCGCAACGCATCGGGAAGGTCAGCGCCTCGGTCGCGGGGGCGCCGGTGAAGAAGATGCTGATCGTCTTCCCGGGCATGTCGATGATGAACGCCAACAACCTGCCCGCCGTCTTCACGGGCGGCCTCTACGACCGGCTGCTGGCCGCGGCGGGCGGGGAGAACACGTTCGTCGGGAAGGACACGGACTTCACCAGAACGATGAACGCCGAGCAGCTCGCGGCGGCCGACGTGGACCTGCTGGTCGTGGGCTCGTACACCCCCAACGAGAAGCCCGCCGAGGACGCCCAGCGCATCTTCGACGCCTACCCGGACTGGACCGCGTCGAAGAACAAGGCCTGGGTGGCCGTGTCGGACGGGGTGTACCTCGGACCGGCGAACGCCTGGGCCGTGGACAAGATCGCGAAGGCGGCGCACCCTGACCGCCTCTGAGCAGACCTCCACGCCGGCCCCGGTGATCGCCACGACCAGGTCCGTCGGAGGGCGTCGGGCCGCGCTCGCCGCCCTCGTGGCCGGGCTGCTCGCCGCGCTGGTGCTGGCCCTGCTGGTGTCGGTGTCGGTGGGCACGGTGACCGTGCCGCTGGGCCGGGTGTGGGCGGTGATCGGTGCCCACCTGTTCGGGGACCCGGCCGGGCTCCCGAAGCTGGACGAGCAGATCGTGTGGCAGTTGCGCGCGCCGCGGGTGCTGCTCGCGGCCGTGGTGGGGGCGGCGCTGAGCACCGGGGGTGCGGTGTTGCAGGCGCTGGTGCGCAACCCGCTGGCCGACCCCTACGTGCTCGGGATCTCCTCCGGGGCCTCGCTGGGCGCCGTGGCCGTCGTCGGTCTCGGGATCGCTGCTGGGCTCGGTGTCGCGGGCGGGGCGTTCGCCGGCGCCGTCGCGGCGACCGTGGCGGTGTTCGTGCTGGCTCAGCGCGGTGGGCGGCTGACCGACACCCGGCTGGTGCTGGCCGGTGTCGCGGTCGGCTACCTGGCGATGGCCGGCACCAGCCTGGTGCAGTTGTCGGTGGACCAGCAGAGCCTGCGGGGGATCCTGTTCTGGCTGATGGGCAGCGTCGGCGGCGCGACCTGGTCCGATCTCGGGCTGCCGGCGGTGGTGATGGGGGTGTGCGCGGTGTGGATGCTGTTGCAGGCCCGCAACCTCAACGCGCTGGCCTCCGGCGACGAGAACGCGGCAGCGCTCGGGGTCGATGTCCGCACGCTGCGGATCGCGCTGCTGCTGGTGAGCTCGCTGCTCACCGCGACGACGGTCGCCGTCGCGGGGGCGGTGGGGTTCGTCGGGCTGATGGTGCCCCATGCCGTCCGCATGGTCGTCGGCGCCGACCATCGCAGGCTGCTGCCGGTGACGCTGGTGTCCGGGGCGGTGTTCCTGGTGCTGGTCGATCTCGCCACCCGCACCGTGGACCGGCCCAACGAGTACCCGATCACCGTGTTCACCGCGGCGCTGGGGGCGCCGTTCTTCCTGTGGCTGCTGCGCCGCACCCGGGCGGGTGAGCTGTAGTGGAGCTGAGCATCGAGGGTGTGGGCGTCACCATCGACGCCCGCCCGATCGTCAGTGACGTCGATCTGGTGGTCGCGGCCGGTCAGCTCACCGCGCTGGTCGGGCCGAACGGCTCGGGCAAGTCGACCCTGCTGCGGACGGTGTACCGGGCGCTGCGGCCGACCACCGGTGTCGTGCGCATCGGCGGGGACGACGCCTGGCGGCTGCGGCCCCGGGACGCGGCGCGGCGTCGGGCGGTGGTGACCCAACACCACGGCGCGGGCGAGGACTTCACCGTGGCCGAGGTCGTGGCCATGGGACGCGGCCCGCATCTGGGGCTGTTCGACCGGGAGTCCGTCCACGACCGCGACCTGGTCGACGCCGCGATCGCCCGGGTCGACCTGGCGTGGGCGACCGAGCGGATGTTCGGCAGCCTGTCGGGCGGGGAGCGGCAGCGCGCCCTGCTCGCGCGGGCGCTCGCGCAGCAGGCCCCGCTGGTGATCCTGGACGAGCCGACGAACCACCTCGACGTCCGCGCCCAGCTCGACCTGCTCGCCCTGGTCGGCGATCTCGGCGTGACCGTGCTGGCCGCCCTGCACGACCTCGACCAGGCGGCCGGGTACGCCGACCGGGTCGCCGTTCTCGACGGCGGCCGGCTCGTCGCCGCAGGCCACCCCGACGACGTCCTCACCCCTGATCTGATCGAGAGGGTCTTCGGTGTCCACGCCCACATCGCACCGCATCCCCTCACCGGCCGCCCGCACATCTGCGTCGCCGCGCGCGCCCGCTCGTCCACCCACCACGCACGCATCGTGACCACGGAGACGCCATGACATCACCGACACCGGACGCCCGGACCAGGTCGGAGCGCGCGCACGCGGCGCTCGCCGCTCTTCCCGATGTGACGATGACCGGTGACGAGCAGGTCGTCGTGTTGCTCTACGACGGCCTGACAGCGCTGGACCTCGTCGGCCCCCACCACGCGTTGGCCTCGATGATGGGCGCTCGGGTCCACCTGCTCTCGCCGGGACCGGCCGGGCAGCCGGTGCGCACCGACCTCGGGCTGATCACGCCGACCGGCGGGCTCGACGACTGCCCGCAGCGGGTGGACGTGCTGCTCGTACCCGGCGGCGGTGACGGCACCGCGGCGCTGCTGCGCGACCAGCGGGTCCTGAGATGGGTCGCCGAGGTGGGGGCGCGGGCCGGGGTGATCGGCAGTGTCTGCACCGGATCACTGGTGCTCGGCGCGGCTGGTTTGCTGCGCGGGCGACGCGCCACCTCGCACTGGCTGACCCGAGACCTCCTGCGCAGTTACGGCGCGATCCCGGTTGACGCGCGTGTGGCCGTCGACGAGCCCGTGATCACTGCGGCGGGCGTCTCGGCTGGTATCGATCTCGGGCTGCTCCTCGTCGCCCGGCTCCGCGGGCCCGGCTACGCCGCCGCGGTCGAGCTGCAGGCCGAGTACGCCCCGGAGCCGCCGGCCGGCACCGGGACACCCACCCTCGCCGGACCGGACCTCACCACCCTGCTGCGCGAGCTGAACGCGCCGCTCGTGGAGAGCCTGCGCATCTGCTGACGGCCTGGCCGTGACAGGTAACCCGGTGAACAGGAGTGCCCTGGACGGGTTCCCCGCGACCGGTCCCGGGTGGCAACGGAGGTCGGCGGTCGGCCCGTTCGGGGACGCCCGTGGGTATCGACGGATCCCTAGCCTCGGCCTTCACCTGCAGGACATCACCGAGGAGAAGCCATGCGTCCGCTTGGCCGTTTCGTGCTCGCCGTCGCCGCACTCGGCGTGGTGGCCGCCGTCGCACCGGCGGCCCACGCCGATTCGGGACCGACGCCGACGGCCGCGGCTCCCGTCACGATCGCGAAGAACCCCCGTCCCCCCGCCCTGCATGTGCTGTGGACCCGGTCACCGGGCGTGTTCGCCGAGGCGTCCTTCCGGAAATCCGGAGCGGACATGAAGAACCTCGCGGCCGCGATCACGGAGATCTCGCGCTCGGTGGTGAAGCCGCATCTCGTCCAGAAGCGCGAGGACGCCACGATCACGGTGGCTCGTCAGGACCTCCCGGAAGGGGTGGACGGCGCGACCCTGTTCTGCACCTGGACGAGCGACCACCACTGCCGGACGATCCGCGTCCTGCTGGACCCGACCTCGCCCGCGAGCGCGCGCGAGCGGCTCCACACGGTGACGCACGAGATGGGGCACGCCATCGGCTTGGCGCACACCGGGCAGGGCAGCCTGATGTACGCCTACGCCGACGCGAGCCTGCCCGTCCACTTGAGCACGTCGGACATCGCGGAGATCAACCGGATGTACGCCGACGTGCCCTGATCACCAGCGGGAGGGTGGCGCCGGGGAGACTGCGTACCCCGCCAACCCGGCCGCGAAGCCGTCGAACATCGGCGCGAACAGCCGGTCGACCAGCAGTCGACCCGCGGGCCGCAGGCCCGGGGCCGGGGTGAGGTGGACCTGCCAGGTGAGCCGGCAGGTGCGCGCGTCGAGTGCGGTGAACGTGATGTCCTCGATCATCTGGCGGGCCAGCGGCAGGGACATCGCGTCCACGGTGAACGCGAACCTGGCCCCGGGTTCCCAGGCCAGGAACCGTTCACGCACGGTGATCCAGCGCATCCGCACGTCGCGGACGCTGCCCACCCCGGGAGGTTCCCCGCCGAACCAATGGCTGTCCCGGTATCCGTGGGCCCACTGCCGTTGACCCTCGCCGGTCGCGAGGATCCGGAACAACCGGTCCGCGGATACCGGGACGACCCGGTCGGAGCGCACGTGGTCCGGATGCAGGTCACCGGGACCAGGAACACCGC
>CAXTTN010000117.1:0-13158 GCA_964247105.1 uncultured Pseudonocardia sp. | reverse complement strand
CGGTCGGAGCGCACGTGGTGGCGCAGCTGCGAGACGTCGTCGAGCGAACCCGGTGTCAGGGCGAACAGGGTCATGGTGCGGTGGGCGCGACGAGCCGGCGGGTGACGTGCAGGACGCCGCGGCGGGGGAGCAGCCGGGGAAGGCGGGCCGAGAGGGCGTTGCCGAGGCCGGAGACCGCGGTCGGCGGGGGGTTGCGGCGGGCCAGTGCCCGCATCGCGGTGGCGACCACCTGCTCGGGTGTCTCCCGGCGGCCGACGGATGCGGCCTCGCCGGTGACGTCGAAGAACTCCGTCTGCGTCGCTCCGGGTGCGAGGGCCAGCACGCGGACCCCGGAGCCGACGACCTCTCCCCAGAGCGCTTCGGAGAACGACAGCACGAAGGCCTTGGTCGCGCCGTAGACCGCCATGTAGGGGATCGGCTGGAACGCCGCCGTGCTGGCCAGGTTGACGACGGTGCCCGTGTCGCGGGCGAGCATGCCGGGCAGCACGGCCCGGGTCAGGCCGACGACGGCCGTGACGTTGAGCGCCACCTCGTCGGCCACCCGGTTCGGGTCCTCCTCGGCGAACCGGCCGTGCGTGGCGAATCCCGCGTTGTTGACGAGCACGTCGACCTCGCGATCGGCCAACCGGGCGGTCACCTGCCCGAGCCCGCCGGGCGCGGCGAGATCGGCGGCGACGACCTCGACCGCCGTTCCGTGCCGCTCGCCCAGGCGGGCGGCGAGCTCGTTCAACCGGTCCTCCCGGCGAGCGACGAGCACCAGGCTGTCGGCTCGTGGCGCGATGGCCTCTGCGAACGCCCGCCCGATCCCGGAGCTGGCCCCGGTCACCACCGCGGTGCCCCATTCCCTCGTCGACACGATCGCTCCCTTCGTCGGTGAACACCTGTTCTGCGACTACACTGAACACCTGTTCACCGCTGGAGTCAAGGAGGACCATGGTCACGAGGTCACCCCACCGCCGGGGTGCGGGCGACCAGCTGCGCTCCGAGCTGATCCGGGCCGCGACGACCCTGCTGCTCGCCGCGCGCCCGGCGCAGACCCCCTCGCTGCGCGCGATCGCGCGGGAATGCGGCGTGGCGCCCAGCGCGGTGTACCTGCACTTCCCGTCACAGGACGCCCTGATGACGGCGATCGTGACCGAGCAGTTCGCCCACCTGCGGGCCGCGCTCGACGCGGCCGACGACGCGACCGCCACCGTGCAGGTCCGGCTGGCGGCACTGGCCGTCACCTACGTTCGGTGGGGGCTGGCCCACCCCGGTGCCTACCAGCTGCTGTTCGAGCAGTCCGATCCCGACATCGGACCGGGGGTCGGGCCCGGAACGGACCTGCTCGACCGGGTCGCGCGGCTGCTCGGCCGCACCAACGGGGTCGCCGAGGCCCGCGTCGACGCCGTGCGGTTGTGGGCGGCGCTGCACGGGCTGGCCTCGCTGCGCATCCACAAACCCGGCGCCCCGTGGGAGGTGGCGGTCGACGCCGACGCGGGCGCCATCGTGTCGGCGTTCCTCCGGTCGGGCGGGTGACG
This sequence comes from uncultured Pseudonocardia sp., assembly GCA_964247105.1. GTDB lineage: Bacteria > Actinomycetota > Actinomycetes > Mycobacteriales > Pseudonocardiaceae > Pseudonocardia. The sequence goes on along the minus strand of CAXTTN010000117.1, from coordinate 11,638 downwards.
CGAGAAACGCCGCAGCGGCTCGTCGTGAACCGAGGCGGCCGGCTCCACCCGCTACGGGAGAAGGCTCACTCAGCCCGCCGCCGCAAGTACTTCGAGGTAGAACCGGTCGAGGAATCCGTTCATGAAATGCGGGTATTCCAACACCGTCACGCCTACCGGCATCGTGAAGGTGTCGAAACGGCTGCTGTCCAGCACGTTGCGCACGTGATCCACCGTGACGGCAGCCGCTCGCGGCAGCAGCGACGACAGCTCCCTCCACAGCCGCTTCCGCTGCTCGGACGTGCGCCAGCCGTGAAACGCATACCTCATGTCGTCCGGGTGAGCCTCCACGAGCGGCCCGGTGTGATGCGCTGGGAGCCCGCCACTCCACACCTGCCTCATCAACGACAGGTCGTCGAGCACGACGGCCTCGTCACGCAGGTAGAGCAGATGCGCGTTGAACGGCAGGTACAGCCCCGGCTCGCTGAACACCTTCACGCTGCGCGGCGCCAGCTCCTCCACCAGCCGGAAGATCAGTGCGGTCACCGCGTCGAGGTTCTCCTCGACCCGCGGATTCACGTCGGCCACCTGTGGCCCCGGGTCGACGATCGCGACGAACGGTCCCACATCGAACACCGACAGCGCGGCCTCACCGCCGATGCGGCGGTCCTCGTGATTGCGCACGCCCCACTCCGGCCCCCACGCTTCCAGCCAGAGCCCGACCGATCCGGCCTTCGGCGATCCACCGTGGAACCGCCAGCAGCTGAACGACGACCGCCAGGACAGCAACTCGTCTGCGCCACCGTGACCCCGCGCCGCAGCGCACACCTCGGCCGCGCTCAACCGTTGCGCCGCTTCGATCACCGCTGTGCGACGGTCGGACCGCAGTACCTTCAGCCCTCGATGCTCGGAACTCGACTGCGGCCATGTGGCGAACACCTCGGCCATCCCACAGGCCAGCGCATCGGGTGGCGGAGGATCGTCGTCGAAGTACAGGACGACGCGCAGCTCGGTGCTCACTCGCCACCCTGTGTCGTGAACGAGATTGCGGCAGACCGTGGATGACGTCGCCGGCACAACGCGGTCTGAAGGGGAGGTGCGGGCACAGCACTCGTGGTGATCTAGCAGTTCTCGGCTGATTCGCCGATCGAGGCCCGGTCCACCAGCCGTCGACACCGTTCCCATCGCCTCGACACGGCGTGGTTGCCGTTGCGGTCGTCGTACTGGGCGCAGAGCTCGCGCAGCGGTGCCGCGAGGCGCCGCTCCAGGTCGGACGGGTCGTAGCGCCCGGCCGGGTCGTGGTCGGGATGCCACGGCGGCAACCGCAGGACCAGCGGGCCGTCCCCCTGCCCGGCCGCGCGGGCGAGCGCCCACACGCCGGTGTCGAAGTCGAGGCGGTCGCGCGGATGCAGGTGCCGTGCCAGGGGTACGTGCTGCTCGACGAGGCGCGCGGCGCGGTCGAGCTCGCCCGTCGCGGCGAGGCGCAGCAGGTGGGCGCCGACGAGGTCGAGGCGGCCGGGATCGCCCTCGACCCGCTCGAGCCCGGCCGAGCCGACGGTGCGCGCCTGCTCGTCGCGTCCGAGGTGCAGCAGCCACAGCGGCCCGTGAGCCAGCAGCCACAGCTGCAGCGCCGTGCAGTGCCGGTGCGCCGGGGTCGCGACACCGTCGAACACCGGTGCGGCGATCCCGGCGGCGGCGTCGAGATCGCCGCGCTCGGCCGCCCACTCGGCGAGCTGGTTCGCCTCGCACACGTCGCAGTCGATCAGACGCCCGCCCCGCGGCAGCGCTCGAGATCGCCTCATCCCCTCCTCGGCGCGGCGGTGGTCGCCGACCTTCATCCAGACCAGCTGGTTCACCACCCAGTAGTCCTGCAGGGGCAACCCGGCGTGCACCAGGCGCCTGTGCAGGTCGTCGAGCACGGAGGCGATGGTGGACAGCGGGACCTCCGGGAAGCGGGGCAGCCGCTCCGCGGCGATCAGGAGCGCGTCGAGCAGGCGGCGCAGCGTCGAGGCGGGGAAGCGCTCCGGATGCTCGTCCAGCTGGGCGAGGCACCAGGACAACGCCGTGACGCCCCGGTCGGTCACGTCGGCGTTGATGGCTGCGCTGCCCAGCAGGTAGCGCGCCCGGAACGCGCCGGCCAGGTCGTCGGCGGCGTCCGCGCACCGCGCCGCCTCCTCCAGGAGCGGCAGCTGGTTCAACCAGCCCGAGCCGTTCCAGGGCAGCGCCGCCGCCTCCGCGAGCAGCTCGGTGACCCGCTCCGACACCGCGGCGTGGGTCATCGCACCTCGTCGGGCGACGCGAGCAGGTCCAGGACGGCACCGTTGAGCATGCCGAACTCCACGTGCGTCAGCGGGTGGTGGCCGATCAGGAGCGCCTGGACGTAGAGCAGGTGCAGCGCTCCGCGCACGCGCTCCCGGCCCGCGCCGCCGGGGGCCCGGGCGGCCAGGGCCCGCACGACCGGATTGCGCGCGTTGAGGCACAGCCGGGTGTCGGATCCCGCCGGCGGCACGGTCCGGATGTCGCGGAGGACGCCACCCCACGGTGCTCCGGAGCCGGTCGTGGCGAGCAGCTCGCGCGTGTGGTCCACCTGCCGCCGGAACCGTGCGGTGTCGGTGACCAGGAGCACCGCCGGCAGGCTGTCCGGGCCGAACGAGCGGATCTCGACCGCGCAACCGAGCGGGAACAGCAGGTCGCTCGCGACGTCCAGCAGATCCTGCACCCGGAGCCGCTCGGCCGGGCCGATCTCGTCGAACGTCCCGACGACGTCACTCGGGTCGAACTCGACGACCGACATCCAGGGCCGCAGCCTGCCCAGCTGCTCGAGCATGTCGGCGGTGTAGAGGTAGCCGGCGTTCACGACGCACCGGTCCTGTGCCGCGGCCATCGGCGCGATCTGGCGGAAGTCGTCGACGCGGCGGACGAAGACGAGCTCGGGCCCGAACCGGCGGGTGTGTTCACCGAGGGTCATCTGGCCCAGTGACGTCTGGACCGGAAGCCAGTCGGCGAACAGCTGCAGGCACTCGTCGTCGTGCACCGCGAGCGCGGCGATGCCGAGGTGGTGCTCGGCGATGATCGAGCGGAGCAGGCCGGGGTGGGTCCGGGCGAGCTCCACGAGATGGTTCCGCACGCAGCCACCGAGCTGCTCGCGGACGGCGTCGAGCCGGTCGTCGTCACGCAGCCCGTCCCGTGCCGCGGTGGGCCGGAGGTGGTCGACGTCGACGACGCAGCGCAGGAAGAAGGCCCAGTCGGGCAGGAGGCGGTCGCCGGACTCGGTCAGCAGCATCCGCTTGAGATAGACGCGGTGCGCCGGGCGGGCGGCCGGGCTGACGGTGTGCGGCAGCACGAAGGCCAGCCCCCGCACGCCGTCGGCGCGCAGCGGGATGGTCTCCATGGCGTCGAAGCCCAGCACGTCCGAGGCGTAGGTGTGCCCCTGCGCGTCCGGTTCCCACGGCGGGGTTCCGCTGACGTCGTGCAGGTCCGTGCCGTCGAACAGCTGTACGGGTACGGGCAGGAACGACCCGTAGTGCCGGGCGAGGGCGAGCACGCGGACCGGGTCGAGGAGGTGCTCGCGCCCGGCACGGGCTCGCAGGTGCACCCGGGTGCCGGGAGTGACCACGGTCGGGAGGACCGCGGTGTCGTGGGTGCCGTCGGCGCGACCACGCCAGCGCACCGTCGGGGCGTCGGGGTGGAGCGCCGACCGGGTGACGACGCTGATCTCGTCCGCCACGAGGAAGCAGGCGAGGAGCCCGATCCCGAACTGCCCGATGAAGCTCACCGGCTCCTCGGCGTCACCGGCCACGGCGCGCTTGGAGCTCCGCCCGATGGTGGCGAGCAGCTCGTCCACCTCGGACTCGGTCAGCCCGATCCCGTCGTCGGTCACGACGAGGGTCGGCGTGCCGCCCGCGGGCGCCCGAACCTCCATCTCGACGCGCCCGACGTGGGAGGGATCATGGATCCGGCGCTGCGTGAGCGCGTCGACGGCGTTCTGGAGCAGCTCGCGCACGAAGACGTCGGGGCTGCTGTAGAGGTGTTCGGAGAGCACATCGACGAGTCCGCGCAGGTCCACCTGGAACAGACCCGAGCTCGTCATACGAGCTCCGCGCGGAGTGTCGACATGCAGACAGCGTCCGCACGACACCCGGCCCGTGCCAGGCACAAGTTGCACCTACGGGACGTCCTGTTGCCCGTTTGCGCATGCGATGACTACCTCCTCGGGAGAAGCGGCCGGTCACAGCAGCGCCGGCGCGCCGCGCTCGCGGGCGAACGCGCGGGACTCGGCGTCGGGGAAGATGTGGGTCTCCCCGCGCTGCGCGGCGTCGAGGATGTTCTCGGCGACCACGGAGGGTGGCGTCTTCGGGCCCGCGTACTCGGCGAGCATGCGGGTGTCGATGCCGCCCGGGTAGGCGACGTAGGTCCCGACGCCGGCCCGGGCGAGCACCGGGCGCAGCGACTCGTGCAGGTGGTGGGCGGCGGCCTTGCTGGCCGCGTAGCCCGCGGCGCCGGGGGCGGCGGTCAGCGCCAGCTTGGACAGCACGGTGAGGACGGCACCCCGGTTGTCCGACAGCGCCGGTGCGAACGCGGCGATGACGTCGTACGTGCCGAGGTAGTTCACCCGCATCTCGCGGGCGATGGTCTCCCGGTTCGCCGCGAGCGGTGGTGAGAACGCCGCGTAGGCGGCGTTGTTGACCAGCAGGGTGGTGTCGGGCGCCGCGGCGGCGGCCGCGCGGATGCTGGCGCGGTCCTCCAGGTCCACCAGCAACGGCACGACGCGGGGATCCGTGCTCGGCCGGTCGAGCAGCGCCGGCTCGCGCACGCCGGCGTAGATCTTCGTCGCCCCCCGCGCGAGCAGCCGCTCGACGAGAGCCCGTCCCAGGCCCCGGTTGCTGCCGGTGACCAGCGCGACGTCGATGCGCGGGCCGGTCACCCGAGGACCCGGCCGAGGAAGTCGGACAGGGACGTGGCCTCGCGGCCGAGGTGGGTGCGGACGGTGTCGGTGACGGGGAGCGGGCCGTCGGCGGCGATGGTGGTGTGCATCTCGGCCACCGCCCCGGCGACGAACGCGGGCCAGCCCGACTGCACCAGGGAGTCGGTGAACGGCCCCGGCTCGGCCGGCACGTACTCGGCCGGGGCGCCGCGGTAGGCCTGCCCGGCGATGGCGGCGACCTCGGTGTTGGTCAGCAGCGCGGGGCCGGTGACGACGACGCGGCCGAGCGGGGGCGCGGTCGCGGTCAGGACGGCGGCCGCGACGTGGCCGACGTCGGCCGGGTCGACGTAGGCGATGCGGGCGTCCGGGCCGGGCAGCACCAGCTGCCCGGCCCGGAGGAGGTCGGCCTGGCCGAGGAGGTTGGTCGCGTAGACGTCGGCGAGCAGCAGCGTGGTCGGGACCGAGCCGCGGGCCAGGCGGTCGCGGATGCGGCGGTGGGCGGCGGTGATCGCGATCGGCCAGTCCAGCCCGGCGTAGGCGAGCTTGACGACGTGGTCGACGCCCGCCTTCTCCGCGGCGTCCAGCGCGGCGTTCTCCAGCTGCTCCTGCTCCTCGACGAACGGGGTGAGCAGGAACAGGCGCTCGACGCCCGCGAACGCGTCGGCGAGGGAGTCCGGGTCGTCGAGCCGCCCGCGGACCGGCTCGATGTAGCGCTCGCGGGCGCGTTCGGCGTCGGCGTCGCCGATCACCAGTGCGCGGACTCCGGTGCGTCCGCTGAGGGCGTCGAGCAGGGGGAGCCCGACGTTGCCGGTCGCTCCCGTGATCACTGTTGTCATGGGCACAGTCGACCGCGCGGGGCGCCGGTCCGGCCATGACCGCCCGGGACGGCCTGCCATACCCTTTCGGCATGGTGCAGCCGCCTGCGGACGTCGAGGGCGATTCGGCCGGGCGACTGCGCCAGCTCCGCGTCTTCGTGACGGTCGCGGAGACGGGCAGCATCGGGGCCGCGGCCGAGGTGCTCGGCACCACGCAGCCGCCGCTGAGCCGGATGCTGATGCGGTTCGAGCGCGGGCTGGGGATCGCGCTGTTCGACCGGCACAGCCGCGGTGTCCGTCTCACCGCGGCCGGTGAGGCGCTGCTGCCGTCCGCGCGGGGCGTCCTGGAGTCGTTGCGGATCTTCGACGTGACGGCGGACCGCGTCGTGGCGGGGCAGGTCGGCCTGCTGCGGGTCGGCACCACCGAGGGAGCCGGCGCGCTCACGAGCACCGCCCTGCGGCTGTTCGGCGCGGCGTGGCCGCAGGTCCAGGTGCAGCTGCACCCGGCGCACACGCCCGCGAAGCTGGCGATGCTGCGGGCCGGCGAGCTCGACGTGGCCTTCGTGCGCAACCCGGAGCGCGTCCGTGGTCTGGAGACCACCGACGTCATGAGCGAGCCCCTCGTCGCGGTCGTGGCTCTCGACCACCCCCTGGCCCGGCTGGCCGAGGTGGAGCTCGCGGCGCTGGCGCTCTACCCGCTGATGGTGACCCCGCGGGAGACCAACGCCGCCGTTCACGACGCCGTCATGGCGATCTTCGAACGAGCCGGGGTGACCCCGACCCTCGGGCCGCCGATGCGCGGCGAGGGCGACTCGCTGACCCAGATCGCCGCGACCTGCCAGTGGACCCTGCTCAGCCCGGCCTCGGCGGCGAGCGCGCTGCCCGTCACCGCGCTGCCCGTCGTGGGCGCCGGGGCCGAGGTGCGGGTCAGCCTGGCGTGGCGGGCCCACGACACGCGCCGGTCGGTGCAGGACTTCGTCGCGGCCGTTTGCGACGCGGCGGGCCGGATCACCGGCTGACGTGGGCCGCGCGCGGCGGCTCGACCCGGCAGCGGGCTCGCCATATCCGCCCCATCGTCATGTTGTGCGCCGGGCCGGGCGCGCCGAGTCTGGAACGAGATAAGCGCCACCGTCGTACGGCCCGTGCCGAGTTCCGGACCGAAAGGTGTCTTGACGTGACCGTCCCCCGCTGTTCCCCGCCCACTCCCCTACGCAGTACTCGCCCGGCTTCCGCCCTCACCAATCCCTATGACGTCGCCGAGGACGGGGCGCGCCGGCGGGTGACAGCGGCTCGCATCGGCCTGGTGGTGGCGATCTGTGCCGCCGGCGCCGGCCTCGGCGTCGCCACCGCCACACTGGCGTCGGCGGCGACGCTGGGGGGCGACAGCAGCGGCGAGGACATGACAGACATGTTAACTGACTCCCAGAGCCTCGGGTCAACCGGTTCGGGCGTGTCGGCCATCTCCTCCGACGCTGTGGTCCCGCCGCTGGGCGGTCTCGACGCGATCTCCACGGCTCTGGGCTTGCCGAGTTCGGGCGGGGGGAAGCAGGGGACGGGCACGACACCCAGCCCGGCGATCACCACCGCCGCCACTACCTCCTCCTCCTCCGACGCCGGCGTCCCGCGGTTGGGGGGTCTGGCCGCGGTCTCGGAGGCCCTGAACCCGTCCGGGAGCGGCAAGGCGTCGTCGGCGGTCCCGAGTTCGGACGGGAAGAAGCAGGGGGACGGCACGGGCACCACGGCCGCCACCACCACGTCCCCCGGCGCCGTGGTCGCGCAGATGAGTGGTCTCGGGACGGTGTCGAAGGCCTTGAGCTCTTCCGGGACCGGCAAGGCGTCGTCGGTGGTCGCGAGTTCGAACGGGAAGAAGCAGGGGACGGGCACGACACCGAGCCCGGCGATTTCCTCCACCTCCGGTGACGCCGTGGTACCGCCGCTGGGTGGTCTCGAAGCGCTCTTCCCGACCCGGAGCCCGTCGGACGACGGCACGACGCTCGGGACGCCGGCCGGTGAGGAGCCCGACCAGGGGACGATCGCTGCGCTGCCGGGCTCGAGCACGGGAACCGGCCTGGTGACGGGCACGGGCACGACACCGAGCCCTGCGCTCGGCTCCGGCGTGGGGCGCGCGTTCCGAATGAGCCCGGGGGAGGAGAGCGAGCTGACCGGGAACGGGTCGCTGCTGACCGTGCAGCCCCGGTCGTCGCCGGCGACGTCCGGCGACGACGCGAACCCGCTCGCCTTGGACGACACCATCGTCAAGTTCTTCGACGGCGCCTGTTGGAGCGATCCGAAGTGCCGGCCGCAGGTGTCCGCCACGCCCGACAAGGTGGCCCTGGCCGCCATGCGCGCACCGGTCACGCTGCCGGAGAACGTCTACTTCTTCGGCCAGCCCTACACGGATCGGGCGACCGGCCTCCTCATCCGGCCGACCCCGACCGAGGTCCTCACCCGTATCGCCACCCGCTTCGGCCCCCAGACGATCGGAGCCGCCGCGGAGACCAACCTGCTCAGCCTGCCGAACGTGAAGATCGACGGGAAGCCGGGCAAGGTGTTCGCGCACAACCCGGTCGGCAACGAGCTGGTGAACCTCGCGCTCAGCAGCGGGACGACGGCCGGCCTGAACAAGATGTGGCAGAAGGCCGACCCGCTCCTCGGCGTGATCGCCGAGGCGAACCCGAGCAGCCCGATCCTGAGCAAGCTGGGGCGCGGTAGGCTGAGCAGCGGGCTGAAGACCCCGACGCTGGCGGCGCTCCCCTGGACGATCCGCGGTTCGGGCCTCGCGGCCGACGCGACGACCAACGCGCTGAACTGCAACCCCAGTAAGACGGACACCAACAACCTGCGCTACTGGTGCAAGTACGGGCTCGTCGACCCCCTCTCCTTCGCGGTGCTGGGGGTCGGCGCGCCGGTCCTCCTGGACGATCTCGCGTCGGGCCGGCAGATCAACGCCTGGAGCGCCACCCCTGCAGCCGGCGCCTACGTGGAGAAGTTCGTGTCCGACGTCGGCTTCGGGCCGGAGCCGCCCCACCCCGACCAGCTCAGCAACACGGTGCGGGGAGGCGTCGCCGCGGCGGGAAAGGCGATCGCCGGGATCAAGAACTACGCCGACTGGGTATCCGATCCCGACACGAAGCTCGACAGCCGCGACCTCGCCGGTGGCGACCTCACCCGGATCGCGGCGGCGACCACGGCCTTCCTGAAGGGTGCACCCGAGTTCGTCGGGGGCCTGACCAGCTCGATGCAGCTCGGCTCCGGTTCGCGCGGGTACCCTCAGGGCGACCTCTGGGGCTCCACCACATCGGTGATGAACCCCGACCAGCAGGCGCGGTACAACGAGGCCGAGAAGCGGCTCGAGACCGCACTGGTGTCGTTGGTCAACCCGAACACCGGCCAGGTCGCGGGCTTGATCGGCGACGGGCTGAACAACCTCCCCAGTCCCTCGGCGATGAGCTGGTGACGTCGGGGGACCGGCGCAGGCGGGCGTGCCGCCATCGTGGTCGTCCACGATGGCGGCGCGGCCATCAGCGCCGTGCCGGGTAGGTCAGCCCGGTCGGCGAGTCGTCGATGTCGTTCCCGTCGAGCTCCACGTGCGGAACAGGAGGCTCACCGGAGTTCGCCCGGGTCGACGCCGCGGAGGCCTGCACGACGAACGTGCCCGGGCGGTGTGGTGTCAGCTTCCACGTGTCCCCCACCGGTCCCACACGAGCTGAGCTTCCGCCGTGTCGGTGCTCCGGTAGGCCTTCGCCTCCCCGCCGTCGACGGTGACGTAGGGGATGGCCCGGTAGGGCCGGGTGATGGTGAGAAGGCCCGCGCTCAGCGCCCCGCCGACCACCGCCCGAGGCAGCCGCCGTGGCCGGACGGTCGCGGCCGGGGCCGACGGCGGGGAGGGGTGGGCGGGCGACGAGAAACGGCTGGACGTGGGGACCATCGGTCGGTGGTCCTTCCCGAGGATGCGTGAGCGGATGTGGTCCGCAGGCGACGCCTGTGGACGTCCCGAGCCTAGGAATCCGGAGCGTGCCGGCACCGCGCCGGAGGTGCAGCATCACGATGGGATGTTGTCGGATGCGCGCTCCGCGGCGGCGTCCTCTCCCCGTGGAGCACCAGCTCGCCGAGACGCCGTTCGGCCTCGGCCACCAGACCGCGCAGCCGGAGGTCCGGCCGGGCTGCGCGGACGAACCGCTCGTAGCATCCGACCGCGCGGGCGGCCCGCCCGGCCACGTCGTGGCACGCACCCTCCCAGAACACCGCCTCGCGCACGGCATCGCCCGTGCTCGGATCCGCACGGCCCGCCCGCCGGACGGCGGCGAGCGCGCGGTCCAGGTTCCCGGAGCCGACCAGCCGTACGTGCGCCACCGTGGCCGCCGCCAGCTCCACCAGGGCGGCCGGGTCGTCCGGCTGCTCGCGGGCGGCCACGACCGCTCGGTCCAGGCGCTGATGCGCCGCCCGCGCCGTCCGTTGTCGCCGCCGGCAGCGCGGGCAGTGGCCCGGAGGCCGGGCCGCGGCCGACAGCCCCAGCTCCTCGAACCAGCGCCGCTGCTGCTCGGCCGGCCACACGAACCGCGCCCCGCACCGGCGGCAGGACAGTTCCTGATCGAGGTAGAAGTACTTCGGGGCGCGGCAGTGGGGGCAGAAGTCGGTCTGCCGCCGCGGGTTGCCGCGCAGCGCCCCGGGCGGCAGGTCCGGCCGGAAATCGAGGTCGTACGCGCTGATCAGAGCCGTGGCGCCCACGACCTCGCACCGCACGCGGCCGTAGACCGGGTGCTCCTCCCACACGAACCCGGCCCCGGCGTCGCCGCCGGTGCCCCGGTCGCGTCGCTGCACGGCCTACCTCCGCCCTCGCCTCGCCCGAAGGTCGCGTTCGGTCGGTGGCGACCGTAGCGCGGGACGTCGTCGTTCGGTGCTGTGCGGTTGGCGAGGCCGGCGGATCCACCGTGTCACGGGCGGGGCGGGGCGGCGGAGAGCAGCGACGCTGCAATCCTCATCGACGGTAGAGGCGATTGAGCGCGTCGTATTCGGGCTGTTGGGTGAGGGGGCAGGTTCCCTCGTAGTCGGAGAAGTACATGACGCTGCCCTTGTCGGTGCTGTGCCCGAGGCCCAGCGCGTGCAGGAACTCGTGTTCGAGCGTGCAGGTGCGCTCCCGCGCGTCCTGCGGGTCATCGCTTCGGACGTAGATGTTGCGCGTCGTGCAGGACTCGTTGCCGCACACGGTGCCGGCCAGATCCTTCCATCTGAGGTGCTCGCTCCTGTCGTCGTAGGAGATCACGATGGTGGTCGCGCCCGGCTGCCGAGCGATCACCGGCTTCAGCACCGTGTTCATCGAGATCTTCGCGACCATCGCCGACACGGTCGCGAGGTCCGTCCTACTCAGCCCGACGACGCTGACATGCGGCGCGAGGCTCGACATCGAGCGCGGGTGGTTGCCGTCGTAGGTGCGCTGTTGCGCGAGCAGCACACGCTGCTCGCCTGTGTCGATCAGGCTTCCGCTTCCACCGGGTGTCGCCAGCGCCGGCACCGCGAGGGCCCCTGTCAGAACTGCGATGGCAATGGCTCCGGCGGCGACCGACGCGCGCCTCGCGGCGCGCCGGGGTCGGCTCGCGATGTCCTGTGCAGAGCGCCGCATGGTGTTTCTCCCTACTGAGGCTTCGTTGGCGTGAAGCTAGGGATCCCGTGTCGGGTCGAGCGAGGTCCGTTGCGGCGGATCCGGCGGTCGGTGTGCCCGCTCGGAACCCCGTCAGGACGAGCAGCGCGGCCGGGCCACCGATCACGGCGAGCAGCGAGTGGATCAGGTGGTGTCGCGATCGCCCATCCACCGCGGAGTCCGGATGGGAACGCGGCGGGTCAGCAGCCCGTGCGGGGCGCCGTCGATCTCCACGTACCGCGCTTCGGGCAGGGCATGGCGGAAGCGGCGGGCCGTGGCCTC
>CAXTTN010000116.1:0-18389 GCA_964247105.1 uncultured Pseudonocardia sp. | reverse complement strand
GAGAACCGCACCGACGTCTGCGCGATGCCCTACGGCCCGTCGGTGCCGCACATGTTCATCGTGACCTTCGTGGTCATGCTGCCGATCTACCTCGCCACGAAGGACCCGCTCGTCGCGTGGGCGTCCGGGCTCGCGTGGTGTCTCATCATCGGTGTCATCGTGCTGATCGGCGCGTTCGTCGGCCCGTACATCCGCAGGTACACGCCGCAGGCGGCCATGCTCGGCACCCTGGCCGGCGTCTCGATCGCGTTCATCTCGATGCGGCCCGCGGCGCAGATGTGGGAGGCGCTCTGGATCGCCTTCCCCGTCATGGTGATCATCCTGATCGGGTTCTTCACCGACCTGAAGCTGCCGGGCAACATCCCGGTCGGCCTCGCGGCCCTGCTCGTCGGCACCGCGATCGGCTGGATCGGCGGCTACATGTCGGTGCCCGACGTGGTCACCGCCGCCGAGGACGTGGCGCTGTCGCTGCCGACGGCCGACTTCGGACGCCTCGCCAACGGCCTGTCCGACGTCGCGCCGCTGCTGGCCACGGCCATCCCGCTGGGCATCTACAACTTCACCGAGGGCATGACGAACGTCGAGAGCGCCGCCGTCGCCGGTGACGAGTACAACCTGCGCGCCATCCTCGGCGCGGACGGCGTCGGCGCCATCGTCGGCTCCGTGCTGGGCTGCCCTTTCCCGCCGGCCGTCTACATCGGCCACCCGGGCTGGAAGGCCGCGGGCGGCCGCACGTCCTACTCGCTCGCCTCGGGCGTCGTCATCGCGCTGATGTGCTTCCTCGGCCTGTTCGGGCTGCTCGGGGCGCTGCTGCCGCTGCCGGCCATCGTCCCGATCCTGCTCTACATCGGACTGTTGATCGGCGCCCAGGCGTTCCAGGAGGTCCCGAAGGCGCACGCCGTCGCGGTCGTCTTCGCGATCATCCCGAACATCGCGTCGTGGGCGTCGGGGCTGATCGACAACGCGCTGTCGGCCGCCGGCACCTCCGCGGCGCAGGTCGGGGAGTCCGCACTGGTGAACGCGGGCGTCGTCTACACGGGCCTGTCGCTGCTGGGCGGCGGGGCGATCCTGGCGGGCCTCGTGCTCGGCGCGATCACGGCGTTCATCATCGACAAGAACTTCGTCGCGGCGGCGGTCTACTGCTTCATCGGCGCCGCGGTCGGCTGGGTCGGGCTCATCCACGCCCCGACCGTCGGCTGGGGCGTGGGCGGCCAGATCTCGCTGGGCTACCTCCTCGCCGGCCTCATCCTGCTGGCGTTCGGCCTGGTCCGCGGACGGTCCGTCGCGGCGGCCGAGCCCGCGGCGACGACGAACGACGTGCCCGGGCAGCGGGTCGACGAACCGGCCGCGGCGAGCACGTCGGCGGTGGACACCACCCGCCCGGCCACCGCGTGAAGCTGGGAGAAGCGCTCGACCGCCCGGAGGTGGTCGCCGACGTGGCGGCCGCCTTCGGGCGGTACGAGAAGGCGCTCGCCGACGGCGACGTACCCGTGCTGACCGAGATCTTCTGGGACGACGAGCGCTGCGTGCGCTTCGGCGTCGCGGACCGGCAGCAGGGCGCGACGGAGATCGCGGCCTGGCGGGCCACCCACCCGACCGTGCCCGCGGGGCGGCAGCTGCGCGACACCCGCGTGCTGGCGATCGACGACCGGACGGCCGTCGTCACCACGCTCTTCGGCTACCCGGACGGCGCGGTCGAGGGTCGCCAGAGCCAGACCTGGGTCCGGTTCGACGCGGGGTGGCGGATCGTCGCGGCACACGTGTCCGAAGTGCCCGGCCCGTGACGCCGCCGACCGACACCGCGGCACCCGGGCGGGAGGCGGCCCCCGCCGCCTCCCGCTCCCCGGCCCACCTCCCCGTCGCCGTCGTGGCCGCCCACCGCACGAACCAGCCGCTCCACCCGCAGCTGCTCGCGCTGGGCGCGCGGCTCGACCGGGTGGCGTGGACGGAGCCGGTCTACCGGATGATCGCGCTGCCCGGGCCGGGTGTGCCGCGCGGCGGGATCGTGGCGGTGACGAGCGGCGGCGCGTCGGTCGAGGTGGAGCTGCACGACATCCCGACGGCGGCCATCGGGGAGCTGGTCTTCGCCCTGCCGGCCCCGCTGGCGGTCGGGCGGGTGCAGCTGGTCGGCGCGGTGGCGTGGGGCATCGTGTGCGGCTCGACCCCACCGGGCGCCGTCGACATCACCGGCCACGGCAGCTGGCTGCGCTATCTGGCGGCGGAGGGCCACCCCGCGTTGCAGCCACCGTCGTAACGTCAGGTGTTGCCCTCGCGACTCAAGGTGGCGTGTACGCAGCGCTGCAACGGTCACCGATCCTGGGGGTCCCGTTCCGCGCCGCCGCGTGGATCCGGTCCGTGGCGCGCGGCTACGGTGGCGGCACCCTCGACGACGGCGTGATCGTCGTGCAGAAGGACGCTCGGACCGACGGCGTCGACATCTGGATCGGCGCGGTGGTGGCGGACCTGCCGGTCGAGGAGCTGTCCGCCACCGTGACGATCGACGGCGCGCCCCCGTTCGAGGTGACGCTGCACCACTACGGCCTCGACGAGGGCAGCGTGCCGGGCGTGCCGGACGCGGCCCGGTTCTTCCACAACCACCACTCCGTGGACGGCCTGTCGCCCGGCGTCTCCCGCACGGTCACGGTGCGGATCGCGGAGCTGGACCGGCACGGGTTCGCGCTGTGCACGGTGTCGACGCTGCCCGCCGACCTGCCGGAGGGCACGCCGCTGCGGGTGCTCGCCGCGTCCTGCTACGACGCCGGCACCGACCCCGACGACATGCTGGACACCGCCTACCGCCGCGCGTACCCCACCCCGCCCGACCTCGCCCTGCTGGTGGGCGACCAGGTGTACGCCGACGCGCCGTTCTCGCACTACCTGCTCCGGTCGCGGGTCAACCCGCGGGCCGGTCTCCTGCTCAAGTACTGGACGGCGTGGGGGAAGTCGCGGACGCGCGCCCGGCGCGGCCTGCACGGCATCCTGACCACGGGCCCGAACTACTTCCTCCCCGACGACCACGAGTTCTGGAACAACTGGCCCAACCAGACCATCACGGCCAAGCACTCCTACACGAACATCCTCACGGCCCTGCGCAACAGCCGCCGGCGCGCCAGGGCCGTGCTCCCCGACACCGACGAGCCGGCCGTGACCCCGCTGTACGACCCGCAGCAGGCGCCCACCGACGCCTACCGGCAGAACTACCTGCCCGTCCATCCCGCGGAGTGGGGCAAGTGGAGCCTCGCGTCGTTCGAGCTGTTCGGGTCGTTCCAGACGCGCAGCGTGCCCGACCGCGACGGGCTGCCCTCGCGCGGCGCCCTCGGCGACGTGTTCCCCCCGGTCCGGCCCCTGCGCGGCGGACCGCCGCGGATCCACCCGCCGCGCAACGTGATCGTCCAGGACGTCACGGTCGGCCCGGTCACCTTCTGCCTGCTCGACGCCCGCACGCGCCGCACGCGCCGGGTCCGCCACCCCTACCACTCGGGCTTCGTCGACCGCGAGTTCCTCGACGCCATGCTCGCCCGCGCCGCCGAGCCCGCGGTGTTCGTGCTCGTCACGCCGCAGCCGCTGCTGGTCCGCGCGGCGTGGCTGGACAACCGGGACGAGAAGGAGAAGTCCGGCCTGTTCGACGACGTCGGCATGCAGGACTACTGGCACCAGTGGGAGCGGATGTGGAACGGCCTGATCGAGGCGCGCGGCGGCCGCCCGACGATCACGGTGGGCGGCGACATCCACCAGAGCTACGTCGCCGCCGCGCCTGAGCTGAGCCTGGTGGAGGTCGTCGCGTCGCCGATGTCGCTGGTCTGGGGCGGCAACGCGCTGCGGCGGCTCGAGGCCCTCAAGCGGGGTCGCAAGCCCGGCTACGAGGCGGGCAGCGAGTTCGTCACGGTGAGCGAGGTCGTCGCCGGTCCGGACGGCCTGGCGAAGCCCTACACGTCGACGGCGGTCGCGGCCGGCTGCCTGCCGAAGAACCAGCCGGGATTCGCCGGGCTGACGTTCACCCGCACGGATGCCGCCACGGTCGCCTTCGACGTCGAGCTGGTGGACCGGAGCGCCCCGACGCCCGCGGCGGTGTCGGCGCGCTACCTCCTGCACCTGGACGTGCGCGGGCCCGACTCCGTGGTCAGGGCGTGACCTCGACCGTGTAGGTGTGGCCCGCCGCGCGGAGCCGCTCGACCAGCGGCATCCCCATCGCCGACGCCGGGGTCAGCGAGCCCGCCCGGGCGGGCAGGGCCGCGCCGTCCAGCGCGAGGCAGAGCGCGCTCTCGCCGAGCATCACCGCCGTGGCCGCGTAGCCCGGGTCGCCCGGCCCGGAGACGACGCCGCGGAGGTGCTTCCCGCTCGTCGTCGCGGCGTCGAGGTCCATCCGGAACCAGCCGCGCTCACGGGCCTCCGGCGTCGGGCCGGAACCGGGCGCGGGCAGCACGCGGTCGAGGAGGGCACGGGTCGGGCCGAACCCCATCCCGGCGAGCACCAGCCCGAGGCCGGCGGTGGTCCCGGCCGCCGCGAGGGCGCCGACCGGCCCGCGGCCGGTGCCCATCACCTCCTGGTAGCGCATCGACCGGCCGTACGACCAGCCCTGGAGCGCGTTGCTGCGGCGCACGATGCGCGTGTTGTACGACGCCATGACGAACGGCGCGGTCCACATCCCGCGCGATCCCCGCCGCCCCGGCACGGGCACGTCGGACGGCTGCGACGGCATCGGCTCGGCCGCGCGGTCGGGGCTGAGCGCGTGCGGGTCGGCGACCACGCGGCGCAGGCCGGGGTCGGCGCCCATCGCCTCGACCTGGGCGCGCATCGAGTCGATCGTGCCGCCGCTGAACCCGCCCCGCATCGTCGCGACCAGCCCGACGGCGGTGAGCCCCTCGGCGCCCGCGTGCTCGTGCAGCAGCAGGACGCCCAGGTCGGACGGGATGGAGTCGTAGCCGCAGGAGTGCACGATCCGCGCTCCGGTGTCGCGCGCGACCGCGTCGAAGCGGTCGACCACGTCGCGGACGAACAGGACCTCGCCGGTCAGGTCGGCGTAGTGGGTGCCGGCCCGCGCGCACGCCTCGACGACGGGCAGCCCGTACCGGGCGTAGGGGCCGACGGTGGTGGCCAGCACCCGCGTCGACGCGGCGAGCGCCGCGAGCGAGGCGGGATCGGTCGAGTCGGCCTCCAGCAGCGGCCAGTCCCGCGCCAGCTCGTCGCGCACGTGCTTCAGCTTCGCGGCCGACCGGCCGGCGAGCGCGATCCGCACGCCCGGGGGCGCGTGCTCGGCCAGGTAGGCGGCGACGAGCGCCCCGACGTACCCGGTGGCGCCGTAGACGACGATGTCGTGGGGCCGCGCCTCATCGCTCATGGCCCACATCCTCGGGCACGGCGGCGGTCCGGGCACCACGAGCCCGGCTGGTGATCACCGATCGGGTGCGACGATCCCGGCGGCGGCACGCGACGGCCACCGCCGCGAAGCCGACCGTCCCCGCCGCCCAGGCCGCGAAGAGGACCAGCTGGCCGTCCCGCGCCGAGGACGGCACCCAGCGGGCGAGATCGACGCCGGTCAGGGCGTCGAGCCGGGCCAGCGCGGGGTTCAGCCCGCTCCGCGCCGAGAACCCGCCGTCCGCGGTCCCCACCGCGAGGAAGGTCAGCAGCGCCGCCCAGCCGGCGAGCAGCAGGCCGACCGCCCGCTGCCACGCCAGCGCGACGTGCCCGGCGAGCATCGGCAGCACCACCGCCATGAACCGCGCGGGCGGCGACCAGGCCCCGTCCCACGCCGGGAAGGAACAGACGATCAGCACGTACGGCACCACCAGCAGCGCCACGTGGAGGTTGAGGGAGCGGGCGAACACCACCCCGGGCAGCACGAACAGGAAGACCGGGAAGTTGGGGACCACCCCCACCTCCTGGTCGAACACCGTGCCGAGCAGCGCGGGCAGCGGGTTGCCCTGCAGGGGCACCGCACCCGCGCTGACCTGGTTCGGTGCCAGCGCGAGCGTGTGCCAGACCATCAGGTCGTACAGCTCCAGCGCCGCGAACAGCACGGCCGCGGGCACCAGCACGCACGCCAACCGCCCGGGCTCGCGCCGCAACCGGACGGCGTAGAACGCCAGGAACAACGGGGGGAACAGCAGGAACCGGCCGTGCACCCACGGCAGCACGCCGAGCGCCACCGAGACCAGCACGAGGTCCCGGTTCCGGATCTCCCGCTGGTGCAGGACGCGCAACGCGTACACGCACCCGAGCGCGCCGATCGGCTCGACGAACGACATCGCCGAGTAGGTGAGCACCGGCGTCCCCACCCCGAACGCGAACGCCACGGCCACCGCGACGCCCCGGTCCACGTTCAGGGCCCGGACCAGCCAGTACACGTTCGCCACGATCAACAGCGACACCACGACCATGAACCCGACGGCACCGGCCCGCCCCCACCCCAGGAACGGCAGCAGCCAGAGCAGGGGCCCGCCGATGCCGTGCAATGGCAACGCGGTGCCGCCCGGGCCCGGCACGACGTGCGGCTCGATCACCATCGGGTAGAACGACCAGTAGTCGCGGTGGTCGTAGACGCGCTGCACGTCCAGCGAGCCGTACCGCGCCAGCGCCTCGCTGATGACCAGGTAGTGCGGCTCGTCACCGGCCGGGTGCTGCAGGCGGAGGCGGAGCCACGCGAGCGCCACCATCGGGACCGCGGTCGCCAGCAGCAGGGCGAGCACGACGGTCCGCTCGCCGACCCGGGGGAACACCACGCCGCAGACCGTAGGCGACCGGCCGGTCGGGGATCGGAGGGCCGACGGAGGTCGCTGTCGTCGCACGGCGGCTCCGGAGCCGTGGCCGGGCCGAGGTCACGCTCGTCGTGGCCCCGCGCCCGGCCGCAACGACCGGAGCACTCCCGATCAGACGGCGTCCGTCACCCTGTGGTTCCCGGGATCACACCTCACGCCCCGGTTCCGGTGCCGGGGTCGGGGTCGGGGCTGGTGGGATCTCCAGCTTGCAGGTCACATCGCGGTTCCCGGACGTCCACATCGACAGCGTGAACTCCGACACCGTCGGGTCCTTCAGGCTGATCCTCGCCCGGGAGGTGGCGGCGAACGGGGTGCTGGTGCTCCCCTCGGTGACCACGACCTGGGCCGGACCGGAACACTGCAGCCAGTAGTACGTGCGGTCGGCCTTCCGCACCGTTGCCGTGACAGCGGTCGGAGAGCCGGCGGGGAGCAGCCAGAAGGGAGGGAAATCCGCGTTCGGGGTGATCTGGGCGATGCGGGAGTGCTCGGGTGAGCCCGGGTCGCCGAGTGTCGCGGCTTCGGCACCGGACTGCAGGAGGGCCACTGTCGCGCCCGCGAGGGCAACGGCCAGGGCGCCCGCGCACGACGCGGCGACGCGGCGCCGCCCGGATGGTGGTGTGATCATGGTTCGTGTTCCCTTGATCGATTCTGACGTGGTGGCTGCCGGTACGCCGGCGCAGATCATGCTGGTGGGTGGCGCATCCCGAGGCGGGCTCGCGGCGTGTGGTTTCCGGCCGGACGCTGCGCACATCGGTCGCCGGACACGCTGCGCCGCAGCGGGCGGATGCGGAGCGTGGGCCACCGGGATCGACACCATCCGTGGGACGGTCTACTAGCGTGCATTCGTGATCATCGAGCGGCATGGTGTCGACGGTGCCGACGCCGACGTGGACGACCACATCGAGCACTACCGGCAGCGGCTGGCCAGGAATGTCGGCAAGGCGAGCCTGACCGCGGCAGACCTCGGCACGATTGCCGGGCATGCGCGTACCTACGCCGGTCTGATGTCGCGGCGCGATGGCGACGAGGCGGAGATCCGGCGCGCATGGCGCATCGGCGCCTACGCGCTGACCGAGGCCTGTCGGCTGGCCGCCCTCGACGGCCGGGGAGTGTCCGAGGTCTTCCTCGGCGAGGGCGAGCCGCGGCTGGTGCCGGCGCAGGTGACCAGCTACTCCAGCGCGATCAGCTGGGTGGACGCCTTCTGTCTGGCCATGGCCTGCCGCGAGGTGCACCTGATCGACACACTGATCACGACGCCGGTGCCGGTGCTGCGCCGCAGCAGCACCCGCTGCGACGAGTGGATGTACCTGTTCATCGACGCGTTGCAGGCCTGGCAGACGGAACGGCCCGATGTCACCGACCGCATCATCGCGGCGATGCGAGCCACCGACCCGGCGCAGATCCGGGTGGGTTCCGTGAGCGCGGCGCTGAACCTCGGGGTGCCCGAGATCGACCTGCTGTGGTGCCTGGCGGTCGACCACGACCGGTTCGGTGAGGCTCTGGCCACCGCGGTGCGCGAGCACCGTGAACACTGGTCGGCGCCGCGGTGGCGCAGCGATCCGCACGGGTGGATCGCGGTGGTACCGCTGGCGATGGCCTGCGTCGCCGCGCAACGCGGCTGGGCGGTCCCGGTGGAGTCGGGATACCTGCCATCCTTCATGATTTCCGAGCGTCGGGACGGGTTAAGCCCCTAGCTAAGGAGGCTGTCCGATGACCGCTGAGCCGCGCGTCGACGCGGACAACATCCACGACGCGAAGACCAACCTGTCGCGCATCATCGATCGCGTCGAACGCGGCGAGGAGATCATCATAAGCCGCGCGGGCACCCCGGTCGCCAAGGTCGTACCCCTCACCCCACGCGCGGAACGGACCGGCCGAGGATCACTCGCCGGACGACTTCGTCTCGGTGACGACTGGGACACCCCAGCCCTCAACGATGCGATCGCCCGCGACTTCGGCCTCGCCCCGCAGTGAGCTTGCTCATGGGCACCCACGTCGTGCTCTGGTGGCAGACGGACTCCCAGGAACTCACGGACGAGGTGAAGCAACAGCTCGACCACGAGCCTGCCGTCTACCTGAGTCCCGCGACGGTAGGGGAGATCACCAGCAAACAGTCCGTCGGCAAGCTCACCGGACCGGAGAATCTCCCAGGTCGGTGACCTGGGCGTTGGCCTCCTACTCGCACACCTCGATGGCGGGGTGAGGGACGGACCAGCAGCTCCGGGTCGTCGAGCAGGCTCGTACGCAACCGGGGTACCAGAAGGCCACCTGATCCTTCCCGCGCTATCGTCCGCGGCCTCAGGACCGCGTGCCCTGATGGCAGACCGCAGCCGGGCCGGCGCCTACGTCGAGGTCGGGGACGGCACGACCGCGCGCCAGGAGATCGACACGGCGCAGAGCGTCAGGGATGCGGTAGTCACCCGCCATGTCTCGGACGACATCGGCGGCGTGTCGGGAGTCGAGCCCCGCGGCGGTGACGTAGAGCGGACGCTTGCTGCCCCGCTCCACGGGAACCGCATGCGTGGCCGTCCTGAAAGCGGTCTTGGCGACGCCGATCACAGGTATGCCGAACTGCGCGTGGGCGTGGGCGCCCAGGCCGGGCCGACCCGAGGGGTCGAGGTGGACGTACCCATCGACGACGAGCAACTCCAGGTTGCCGGCTCCAGCCAGCACGGCGCGTATCGCCGGCAGCTCCCTCAGGGCGAAAGCTCCGGACTGATACGGCGCGACTTCGTGGACCGGGACGACCCGTTCGCCGACGATACGGGCGAAACGCGGCCCATCGGCGACGACGAGTGCAGCGCGGGCGCCCACGTGGAGGTAGTGAACGTCCACGGCGCAGTAAGCACCGCCATCGCCGATCCTGGACATGCCGGTAGCGTACTTTGGTTAAGCTCAGCGTCCGGGGCTCTACGGTTGTTTCCAGCTGTCGACGCCGCCATCTCTCCCCCACCTGCGCGAGGTGACAGTGGAGATCGACGACCCGATGACGAGCCTCAACGACGGCCCACCCGACATCACCACGATCACCGCGCTGCTGTCGGGGAACATGCCGCAACCGCGAGAAGCATCAGTCGACATGAGTGCCGACCTGCCGCGAGGCGTGCCGAGGTGGCGCCTCCCGAAAGTCCTCCTGGCCGGCGAGAACGTACGACACTTGGATGCGCTGGAACTCCCCGGTCACGTCCTCGCGGACGGTGAGGCCGATCGTCTCCTGAGCAGCCCTTTGGCTCGAAGGGCCACAATAACGATCAACGGGAACTGACATGCGCCCGGAGTAGTACACGCGTGGCGTCGAGCGCCACGACATCGGTCGATCGTGGCCATCGCGCAGCCGGGATCAGCGCAACGAGACCGATCGGGGCCATCAACGCGGCCCTCGGAACACGCCTGCCTACCGCTGCCTGTCGAACGAGGCTTGCTTCCCAGCCGGCTGCCAGCGCACCCGAGGACGTCTCCACCAGCGACATTCCGGCGCAGCCTCGCAACCGGGCAGAGCGCGTCGCCACGTTGCACCAGGTGTCATCCCGGACCTGACCCGACAGCACCATGCTGAGAACTGTTTGCAGGCCACCCGGACCTCACCGCGAGCTCGCCCGACGCCCACGTTGAAAGGCATCCACAATGAAACAGATGACTGGCCGCGGAAACGCCGCCTACACGAAGGGCCTCACCGCCGTGCTCGGAATCTTCGCCGCCACCGCCGTCGCCATCCTGCCGGGCGTCTCCTTTGCGAGCGACAACTCAGCGCTCGACACGGTCAGCAGCGACCAAGAAACCAACCTGGGCGCACTGACGTCGGAGACCACCGTCATCCGAAAGGAATACAATCGGTACACGATCGAATGTAAGAAGAATAATTCCCACTCGTCGTCGCCGCAGTGGCGACTGAATGTCACTGTTCGCGGAACCGCCTCGGTGCCGGATCGTCGGGTCGCCCCGGACACCTCGCTCTACAACGGCAGCAACTTCTCCTACATCACTGTCACCAAGCGGTTCGCTCCAGACGTCGGACCTCATCAACCGTTTGCCATCGTCGTTCAACCCATCAAGTCCGTGGCCTGCACTCTGTCCGGCGTTGGCCCGCGGCTACCGCAGCCGTAGGTCTCGCCGACGACCTGGATCCCGAGCAACGCAGCAGAGCCTGATCGAGCCCTACGCCAGCCTCGTCGACGCCACCCGAAGGCCGGACTCCCCCGAAACGCACCGTGGCGGCCTACTCGCCACCGCCCTCTCAGGGGGTGTGCGAGTAAGGCCGCCATGGTGGAGGTGCCGGGAATCGAACCCGGGTCCTCTGTCGCTTCACAAGGGCTTCTCCGTGTGCAGTTCGCGTCGCCTCTACTCGGATCCACCGATCATGCGAACGAGTCGGTGTGACGATCCCAGTCGCTGTTTGATGTCCCTGACCGCCCCGCGACCGGGCGAGCAGGTGAGTTCCCTAGCTGATGCCGGGATCCGGGTCGGGAACGCACCCGGTCCGACAGTGATGTCTACTCAGGCCACGAGGGCGTAGGCAGACTTCACGCGCTGCTTATCGCTGGCGCTTATAGGTTTGCAACGGGTGGTTAACGAGCTCATCGTTGCCTTCCTCGACACGCTTCCCCTTGATCGACGTCCAGAGTCGAAACCGTTCACCCCCTCGGCGCCCGGTGTTGGGCGTACACACAGCTTAACGCGCGGGGCAAGCGGGATCATCCCGGCCCGACGCCGAGCAGGCGGGCGGGCGCGTCGTGCAGCACCGAGCGCAGGAAGCCCTCCCCCAGCCGGTCGTCCGCTGCGGCCCAGCCGGCCACGGCCGCCACCTGCTCGGCGTAGGCGTAGGGGATGTTGGGGAAGTCGGATCCGAACACCACCCGGTCGGCGACGTCGACGAGCCGCGAGGTCCAGTCCGCGGGCAGCGGCGCCATCCGCTCGCTGTAGGGCGTGCCGACCATCGTCGTGTCGACGAGAACCCGCTCGAAGCGCTGGACGAGGTCGAGGGCGCCGGTGAAGTCCGGCATGCCCGCGTGCGCGAGCACCACCGGGAGGCGCGGGTGCTCGGCCAGCACCTGCGCGAACACGTCGAGGCCGGTGTGCGCGCCGGGGATCGGGCCGTTGCCGCAGTGGACGATCGCCGGGACGCCCGCGTCGGCGAGCAGGCCCCAGGCCGGGCGCAGCAGCGGGTCGCGCGGGTCGAACCCGCCCACCTGCACGTGCACCTTCACCGCCCGCGCCCCGGCCTCGACGGCGGCCCCGAGGTACTCGGCGACGTCCGGCTCCGGGTAGAGCGTGGCCGTGGGCACGGCATCAGGAGTACGCGCCGCGAAGTCCGTGACCCACTCGGTGAGCCAGCGGCCCATCCCCGGCTTGTGCGGGTACACCAGCGGCGCGAACGCGCGGACACCCAGCTTCGCCAGCGTCGCGACGCGTTCGGGCTCGGGCGTGCGGTAGTGGATCGGCCAGTCCCGGCCGTAGTGCGTCCCGGCCCGGTCGAAGTACGCCCAGACCTTGGCCAGCACCCGCTCCGGCAGGAAGTGCACGTGGACGTCGACGATGCCGGGGACGCCCAGCTCGGCGAGGAACCCGGGAAGATCCTCGTCGATCACCGCATCTCCCGCGCACGCCCCTTGGCCGCCCGGCCGTAGGCCTTCTGGATCTCCCGCTCGGCGTCGCGCTTGGCCAGGTCGCTGCGCTTGTCGTAGGCCTTCTTGCCCTTGGCCAGCGCGAGCTCGCACTTGACCTTGCCCTCGTTGAAGTACAGCGACAGCGGCACCAGCGTCAGCCCGCCCTCGCGGATCTTGCCGATCAGGCGCTCGATCTCGCCGCGGTGCAGCAGCAGCTTGCGGGTGCGGCGGGGCTCGTGGTTGGTCCAGCTGCCCTGCGTGTACTCCGCGATGTGCAGGTTGCGCAGCCACACCTCGCCGTCGTCGACGGTGGCGAACGCGTCGATCAGCGACGCCCGCCCCAGTCGCAGGCTCTTCACCTCGGTGCCCATCAGCGCGACACCCGCCTCGTAGGTGTCGAGCACCGCGTAGTCGTGGCGTGCCTTGCGGTTCTGCGCGATCACCTTGCGGCCCTTCTCCTTCACCCACCCAGCCTACGCGGCGCCGGTCCGGGGCCGCGCCGAGTTGCAGCATGGTGGCTTCGCTCCAACCCGGTTGGAGCGAAGCCACCATGCTGCAACCCCTGGCGCGGAGCTACAGCCGCACGTAGAGGCGGAGCGTGACGTAGCCCGTCACCGCCGCGATGCCCGCGCCGACCATCAGCAGGATCGGCGAGACCCACATGATGTCCGCGACCTGGATCGGCGGCACCACGCCGTTGGAGACGATGCCGCTCAGCAGCGAGTCGATGAACAGGAACTTCCCCGCGAGCAGGCCGCCCGCCGCGATCAGCGCGCCGACCACGCCGGTGACCACGGCCTCGATGAGGAACGGCAGCTGCGTGTACCAGCGCGTGGCCCCGACGAGCCGCATCACGCCGACCTCCGTGCGGCGGGTGAACGCGGAGACCTGCACGGTGTTGGAGATCAGCAGCAGAGCGGCGATGGCCTGCACCAGCGCGAGCGCGAACGTCACGTTCCGCACGCCGCCGAGGAAGTCGAACAGCTTCGCCACCACGTCGCGCTGGTCGATGACGGTGCGGACGCCGACCTGGCCCGTCATCGCCTGCTTGACCGCCACCGCGCCCGCCTGCTGGTCGGCCAGCTTGACGCGCAGCGTCGCGGGCAGCGACTGCGGGCGCACGACGTCGGCCAGCGACTGCCCGGCGAACAGCTGCTTGTAGCGCTCGTAGGCCTCCTGCTGGTTCTCGTAGCGCACCGACGCCACGAGCGGCGAGCTCTGCAGCGTGGTCTTCAGGCCGGCGCACACCGGCTGGCTGCAGTCCTGGTCGGCCGCGGAGACGTCGGAGGTGAGCGCCACCTGGATCTCGACGCGGTCGCTGTAGAGCTGCTCGGTGCGGTCGATGGTGCGCACCGCCAGCAGGCCGGTGCCGACGAGGCCGAGCGAGATGGCCGTGGTCAGCACCATCGCGATCGTCATCGTGACGTTGCGGCGGAGCCCGGTGAGGACCTCCCGGAGGACGAAGTCGTAGCGCACGCTAGTGCCTCGCCAAGGAAGGTCCGGCACGGAACTCGGCGGCCCACGCGCCCGCAGGCGGCGTTGCCGACCGACCCGAGTACGCCCGGTACGAGGGCCGGTCGGCGCCTTGCCTGCGGACGCGTGGATCCACCGATTTCCGCACCAACCTTCCTTGACGAGGCACTAGCGCCCGACCCCGTAGACCCCGCGCGACTCGTCGCGCACGACCTGCCCGAGGTCCAGCTCGACGACCCGGCGGCGCATCGAGTCCACGATGGAGTGGTCGTGCGTGGCCATCACGACCGTCGTTCCCGTGCGGTTGATCCGCTCCAGCAGCAGCATGATGTCCTGGCTGGTGTCCGGGTCGAGGTTGCCCGTCGGCTCGTCGGCGAGCAGCACGAGCGGCCGGTTGACGAACGCGCGCGCGATGGCCACGCGCTGCTGCTCGCCGCCGGAGAGCTCGTGCGGCATGCGCTCGGCCTTGCCCTCCAGCCCGACGAGGTCGAGCACCTCGGGCACGACCTTCTTGATCGTGGACGGCGACTTGCCGATCACCTCGAGCGCGAACGCGACGTTGCCGCCGACGGACTTGTTCGGCAGCAGCCGGAAGTCCTGGAAGACGCAGCCGATGCGCTGGCGCAGCCGGGGCACCCGGCGCCGCGGCAGCTTCGCGACGTTGAGGTCGGACACGTAGATGTCACCGCGGGTGGGGACGTCCTCGCGCAGCAGCAGGCGCAGGAACGTCGACTTCCCCGAGCCCGATGGCCCGATGAGGAAGACGAACTCACCCTTGTCGATCTCCACCGAGACGCGGTCCAGCGCGGGGCGCGTGGACGTCTTGTACATCTTGGTGACGCGTTCGAGGCGGATCACAGCTGCGAACGCTACCGCTGCGGCCCGATCGGGCCGTGACCCGACCCGCCCCCTCGGCGACCGGTGGATACCGCTCGGCTGATCAGCCCGCGGTCGCCTGGTTGCGGCGCCACCGGATGCCGGCCTCGATGAAGCCGTCGATGTCGCCGTCGAGCACGGCGCTCGGGTTGCCCACCTCGTACTCGGTGCGCAGGTCCTTCACCATCTGGTAGGGGTGCAGCACATAGGAGCGCATCTGGTTGCCCCACGACGAACCGGTGTCCTTGAGCGAGTCCATCAGCGCCCGCTCCTCCTCCTGCCGCCGCGCCAGCAGCTTGGCCTGCAGCACCACCATCGCCGAGGCCTTGTTCTGGATCTGGCTCCGCTCGTTCTGGCACGACACGACGATGCCCGTGGGCAGGTGGGTGATCCGCACCGCGGAGTCGGTGGTGTTGACGCCCTGCCCGCCCGGCCCGGAGGAGCGGTAGACGTCGACGCGCAGCTCCTTCTCGTCGATGTCGATGTGGTCGGTGGTCTCGACGACGGGCGCCACCTCGACACCCGCGAACGACGTCTGGCGGCGGGCCTGGTTGTCGAACGGGGAGATGCGCACCAGGCGGTGGGTGCCCTGCTCCACCGAGAGCGTGCCGTACGCGAACGGGGTGTGGACGGCGAACGTGGCCGACTTGATGCCGGCCTCCTCCGCGTAGGACGTGTCGTAGACGTCGGTGGGGTAGCCGTGGCGCTCGGCCCAGCGCAGGTACATGCGCAGCAGCATCTCGGCGAAATCGGCGGCGTCGACGCCCCCGGCCTCGGAGCGGATCGTGACGAGCGCCTCGCGCTGGTCGTACTCGCCCGACAGCAGCGTGCGCACCTCCAGCGAGGAGATGTCCTCGCGGAGCTTGGCGCGCTCGGCGTCGGCGTCGGCGATGGCGGCCTCGTCGCTCTCGTCCTCGGCCAGCTCGTAGAGGACCGGGAGATCCTCGAGACGGCGCCGCAGGTCGTCGAGCCTGCGCAGGTCGCCCTGGGCGTGGGCGAGCCGGCTGGTGACCTTCTGCGCGGCCTCGGGGTCGTTCCAGAGGTCGGGCTGGCCGGCCTGGCCGGAGAGGTCCTCGATCTCGGCGCGCAGCTTGGGCAGGTCGGTGACCGCCTCGATGCTCTCCAGGGTGGTGGTGAGCTCTTTCAGGTCGGCCGCGGCGTCGGGGTTCACAACGGTCCAGGCTACGCGCCGTTCTTTCCCGCCGACCACCACCACGGCTCCCGTCCCAGCCGCGGCCGCCGGTGGGAGAACCCGGCAGCGGGTCACTCCGCCGGGATCGCGTCCAGGAGCTTCAGGACGGCCCGGGTGTGGGCGACGGTGAAGTCCGCGACGGCCTTGAGGTACGGGTCGGGC
Source organism: uncultured Pseudonocardia sp. (assembly GCA_964247105.1). Taxonomy (GTDB): domain Bacteria; phylum Actinomycetota; class Actinomycetes; order Mycobacteriales; family Pseudonocardiaceae; genus Pseudonocardia. The sequence goes on along the minus strand of CAXTTN010000116.1, from coordinate 2,328 downwards.
TCGCCCCGCGCCGCCGCCCTGGCCGCGGCGAGCCGCTCGGCGTAGGCCTCCCGGCTCGCACCCACCAGCGTCGCGCGCTGCGTGGCGGTCAGCATCTCCGCGTGCAGGAGCCGCAGCACGAGCGGGCTGCGCACGGGGTCGACCCCGCCGTCGTCGGCCAGCCACGCCTTGAACGACCGCCGCCCGGCCGCCGTGATCGCGTACTGCTGCGACGCCCGGGCCCCGACCTTGCCGAGCTTGAGCAGCCCGGCCTCGGCCAGCGCGGGCAGCTCGCGGTAGACCTGGCTGCGGGTGACGGAGAAGAACGTGCCGAACCGCTCCCCGGCCGCGGCGACGAGCTGCCCGCCCGTCATCGGTCCGGTGTGGAGCAGGCCGAGCAGTGCGGCTGCGGTGGCGTTGACGGGGGTGACCCGACCGGGTGGCATCCCTCCACGGTGCCACCCGAACGGGGGCCCCGCAGGTTCCATTGTGGCCGAGAGTTGTCCAGTGTGGCCACTATGAGCCGATCGTGCGACAGCGGCGGACCCGGGTCAGACGACCGCTCCGGCGCGCATGGCGAGCAGCACCATGTACGCGCGGTCCGTCGTGCCGAGCCGGCGGCCGGCCCGGTGCAGATGGTTCTTGACGCTGCCCGGGGACAGCCCCATCCGGGACCCGATGACCTTGCTCGTCTCACCGCCCGCGACGCGCTGCAGGATCTCGACCTCGTGCGAGGTCAACGTGCAGGGCACACCGTTCACGTCGGGGACGGTGAACAGCGTGACGCGGGTCCGGTTGACGCCGACCAGGTCGCCTTCGGACCGCGGGTCGCGGACCACGGAGGCGATGTAGGGGCGGGTTCGAGGGCCGTCGAACAGGTATCCGCGAGCTCCGGCCATCAGCGTCGCAGACACGGTCCGGGCGAAGAGCTCGTCCGCGTCCGGGACCGGGCCTCCGACGACGCCGCCCGCGAGGACTTCGAGGGACGGTCTCGGAGCGGGGATCGGGAGCACGGCCGTGACGAGGCCGTCACCCGGCCCCGCGGTGTCGACATCGGTCGGGTCGGGCTCCGAGGCCGGCCTGGCCCGGCGGTGTAGAGACATGATCGTCGATCCTTCGTCTGCTGTGGTCGGCGCCGCGCGCCCGTTGTCTGGAGTCGTTCATGAGGCCCGGCTTCGGGCCGGCTCGTCGACGGAGGACGGAGCGGGGCGGGGAAGCCGTGCCGGACAGCCGGTAGCTCTGGGACGGGCCGGCCGGATCTCCGGCCGATAGGTCCTAGTAGTGCATGCCGGGCTCGCGTGGCCCTTCGGCATCGGGCTGGTGGTGGCGGCCGGAGCCGGGGACGTGCTCGTCTGCGTGGCGACCTCGCCGAGGCGCCTGCAGTGCGGCGTGCGGGCGTGCGTGCCGCTGCGCCAGCCGGGCCTCGGACCGGGTGTGCCTCCGGCCGTGCCGTTGGCGGCGCCCGATCACCACGCCGACGGCGACCGCTGTCATCAGCAACGCGGCCAACACGACGATGACCCATCCGTTCACCATCATCGTGCCCGGGGCGGGCCGGGAACGAGGCGGAGGTGCCGGCTCTCGGCACCGGTTCCGACCGCGTTCCCGCCGTGGGTCACGATGTGCAAGGCCTCCATGAGGGCCCAGATGTGGTCCTCGGGCGGGCTGTCCGAATCCAGGTGCATGACCCAGTCCGGGCCCGAGGTGTCCAGGGTCGCTACTGTGTTGCGCATCGGGACATAGACGACCCGCAGCCTCGAGGTGGCGGCGGTGTGGCCGTGACGATTCTCCATGGATGTAGGCGCAGGGGCTCACGGAACGGGCCGTGACGAGCCGGACCGCGCGGCTCCTTCCGAGGTCTCAGGGCGGCACCGGCAGTCGCGGGGTCTGGGCTAGGCCAGCACTGAGCGGGTTTCATCACGGTGAGTGATGACGTATTACAGATGTACCTCCCTAGTCGTCCGGCGCCGCGCAGACGTTTCGGGCGCCCCGGAACGTCACCCGTAAGCGTCACCACGGCGTGCACCGGGCAGGCTCCCCAGTGGGCTCAGCCGATCGTGAGCGCCGCGATCGTGGCGCGGTGGGCGTCGGCGTCACCGAACTGGCCGGCCAGTCGCTTGGCGCGCTTGTAGTAGAAGTGCGCCTCGTGCTCCCACGTGTAGCCGATGCCGCCGTGGTACTGGATCATCGCGGCGGTGGCGGCCACGGCCGTGTCGCTCGCCTTCGCTTTGGCCACGGCGACGGCCAGGTCGGCACCGTCGAGACCCGTGTCCACCGCGTGGGCGGCGAAGAGGGCGGCGTGCTCGGCGAGCGTGACGGCCACGTGCAGGTCGGCCAGCGCGTGCTTGA
>CAXTTN010000115.1:15753-18452 GCA_964247105.1 uncultured Pseudonocardia sp. | reverse complement strand
GTCGGGGGTCGGACCGTCGTCGGTGGCACGGTGGTCGGGGGTCGGACCGTCGTCGGTGGCACCGTGGTCGGGGGTCGGACCGTCGTCGGTGGGACCGTGGCCGTGGGTGGCGCGGTGGTCGGCGGCAGCGTTGTGGTGGGCGGGACTGCGCTGGTCGGCACGATGGCGCTGGTCGGTGGAACCGGGTCGGTCGGCGGGACGCTCACCGGATCCACGGCCGGATCCACGGGCTGGTCCGGGGTGCCTTCCACCAGGGGCGGGGGACCGGGGGGCGCGACCGCGGCCGCGACGGGGGCCGGTGCCGGTGCCGCGGGCGGGTCGAAGGCCAGGAACCCGGTGCGGACACGCGGCCGCGACGGACCGGCCTCTGCCGCGAGGACGATCCCGATCGGGGTCGGTGCAGGGGCGGCGGCCGGCGGGGCGGGGGACGGGGCCGCGGGGGACGGGGCTGCCGGGGACGGGGCGGCACCCACGGCCGGCGGGAACTCGGCGGCCTCGGAAACGGGCGCGCGGGTGGGCGCGGCCGCCAGCGTGATCCCACCGAGCGCGCCCACCGTGACGATGGCGGCCGCGGCCGCGGCGCGGGACCGGTCCGCGGTGCCCGCCCTGCGGATCACGGAGTCGACCGACGGGATCGCGACGGCGGCGGCGAGCTGGTCGTCGAGCCGCCGGAGCTCCTCCGTGATGCGTGAGCGGCTGTCCACGCCGACCACCTCCCCGCTGACGGGACCGGCCACCACGGGGGGACAGCTCAGGTCTTCCTCGTCACCGATGGTAGTCCGTTCCCCCGCCGGGGTCGATCAGCCCACCTCCAGCGGCACGGCGGCCGGGGCCGTCACCGTGTCGTGCACGAAGTGGAGCTTCTCCAGCACCCGCTCGCTCAGGACGAACGGGTAGAGGTCGTCCTTGCCCATCGAGCGGTTGACGGCGTTGAGGGCGTAGGTCAGGGGCAGCCAGGAGCGCTCGATCTCCCCGAACCCCGACGGGTCCTCCATCGGCACCGCGCCCAGCGGGACGTCGGGGGTGGTGGCGGCATCGGGGCCGCCCACGACCAGACCGAACGCGGCGGCGGTCTGCAGGGTGTCGCGGATGTGCAGGTAGTGGGCGAACGACTCGGCCCAGTCCTCCCACGGGTGGGCGGTGGCGTACGTGCTCACGTACGAGTTCTCCCACCCCGCGGGCGGGGCGGACGAGTAGTGCTTCTCCAGCGCGGCGGAGTAGTCGGCGCGCTCGTCGCCGAACAGCGCGCGGAACGGCTCCGGGTCGCGCGCGATCAGCACGTCCCAGTACCAGTGGCCGGTCTCGTGCCGCAGGTGGCCGAGCAGGGTGCGGTACGGCTCGGCGAGCTGGACGCGCAGGGCCTCGCGGTGCCCGTCGTCGCCCTCGGCCAGGTCGATCGTGACGACGCCGTCGGCGTGCCCGGTGATCACGGGCTCTGCGCTGCTGGAGAGCAAATCGAAGGCGACGCCAACGGTGGTCAGCCCGAGGTCGTCGAGCTGGTAGACCAGCCGCCGCTTCGCGGCCTCGGCGCGGGCGAACGCGGCCATGCCCGCGGCGTCGTCGTCGGCCGGGCGGGTGCGGGTGAGCACGCAGCTGCCGCACAGCCCCTCGCCGGGCGCGACGAGCCAGTTGCACGCGGCCACGTCGGCGTTGGCGCAGCGGACGAGGCCCCCGGGGACGACGGCGACGAGATCGCGGTCGACGCGGGCGAAGCCCAGCTGCGTTCCGCAGTTCAGGCACGCGGCGTTCTCGAAGAACACCAGGTGCGCGCAGGTGGGGCAGGTGAAGGACCGCATCCCTTCGCCTACCCGGCCGGGACCGGGATCATGTCGACGGCCACGCTCATCACACTCTCGGCCGAGCCACTGAAGATCACACCCTTCAGCGGGGGCACGTCGGCGTAGTCGCGGCCGTGGGCGAGCTCGACGTAGGAGTGGTCGACGAGCCGGTCGTTGGTGGGGTCGAGGTCGAGCCAGCGGGAGCCGGTGAACACCGACACCCAGGCATGCGACGCATCGGCGCCCAGCACGCGCTCCCGGCCGGGCGGCGGGCTGGTCTCCAGGTACCCGCTGACGTACCGCGCGGGCAGCCCGACCGAGCGCAGCGCGGCCACCGCGAGGTGCGCGAAGTCCTGGCAGACCCCCTCGCCGCGGTCCAGCAGCTCCGGCACGGTGCTGCCGACCGTCGAGGAGCCCGAGACGTAGCGGAAGTCGCGGTGGATGCGGGTCGACAGGTCGAGCACGGCCTCGTCCACCGGCCGCCCCGGCAGGAACGACGGATGCGCGTAGGCGGCGATGCCCGGGTGCGGGGCCAGCCGGGGCGAAGGCAGCGTGTAGCCGACGACCTCGAGCAGCTCGGTCGACATCGGGCCGTGCAGGCCGTCGCGGACGGCGTCCCAGGCCGGTCCCGGTTCCGGCGGCGGCACGTCCGCGACCGTGACGAGGCTGGTGGCGAGCACGGTCAGCCGCCGGTGCGGGGTGCGGACGCAGATGTAGGTGGAGCGGTTGCCGAACGCGTCGGTGTGGTCGCGCTGCTCGTCGGGGGCGGGGTCGACGGTCACGGCCGCCTCGACGATGGTCTGGCCCGGTCCCTCGCGCGGCAGCAGGTGGGCGCGCCCGAAGCTGGTCGAGACGTCGTCGTCGTAGCGGTAGGTGGTGCGGTGGGTGATCCGGTAGGTCTTCATGCCGAGTTCTCCGCGG
>CAXTTN010000115.1:0-15653 GCA_964247105.1 uncultured Pseudonocardia sp. | reverse complement strand
CTGGTGGCGCGGCTGGGACCGGTGCCGTGATGGTGGTCGGCGTGGTCATACCGAGTTCTCCGCGGCTGGTGGCGCGGCTGGGACCGGTGCCGTGATGGTGGTCGGCGTGGTCATACCGAGCTCTCCGCGGCTGGTGGCGCGGCTGGGACCGGTGCCGTGGTGGTGGTCGGCGTGGTCACACCACCACCGGTCCCAGCGGGCGGGGTGGCAGGCCCGGGGCGAACCGGCCGCGTTCGAGGACCTCGGCGAACCAGAGGAGGTCGTGGTTCAGGCCGGTGAGCAGCGCGAGCAGGTCCTCGCGGGTGCCGTCGGGGCCGCGGCGGGCCAGCGCGGCCGGGTCGGCGGCGGCGAGGCGCAGGTCCAGCCCGGCGAGGGCGGTGTCGACGCCGGCGTCGGGGCCGGGGATGGCCGCCGCGTCGGCGCGCAGGCGCATCAGCTGGTGGCCGACCGCGCGCGGGTTGGCGCGGTCGACGAGCAGCAGCTCCAGCACGGCGTCGACGCCGCTGCGGTGGCGTCGGCGGTGGGTGATGATGCTCTCCGCCGTGATCAGCACCGACTCGACGACGAGGTCCTCGGCTGCGGCGGGGGCCGGGGGTTCGCACAGCGTGGCCGCCAGCAGCGCCGTGACGTGCTGGGCGCGCTCCACCCGGCGCCCGGCGTCGAGCAGGTGCCAGCCCGCGTCGCGGACGTGGCTCTCGGCGGCCAGCCCGGCCAGCGCCAGCAGGCCCTCCAGCACGCGCGACAGCGTGCCGGAGATGTCGCCGGTCTCGGCCAGCTCGCCCTCCAGCCGCCCGAGCACGAACCAGGTGTCGGTGGACAGCTGTTCGCGGACGGCCTGCGCGGCCCCGATGAGGCGGTGCACCGCGTGGGCCAGCGTGCCGGGCCGGGTGCGGTCGGTGAGCAGCGACAGCAGCCCGGGGCCGGGATCGTCGCCGAATCCGGGCGCGGTGAGCGTCACGGCGGTGGTGGCGCGCAGCAGCGTCGCCAGCGCGTGGCCGCCCGCGGGTTCGGGGGTGGTCTGGAAATCGGCCCACCGGTCCGCGACGGCGCGCAGCAGCCGCGCCGTGCCCTCGGCGCGCTCGGCGTAGCGGCCCAGCCAGAACAGGTCGGCGGCGACGCGTGCGCTGAGCACGCCGGCGGCCGCCGGCGCGACCGTGGACGGCAGCGGCAGCGTGATCGGCCGCGACCCGAGCACCCACACGTCCTTCGAGACGGTGCCCGCGCCCATCTTCAGCAGCGGCCGCCCGGTGCCGGGCTCGGCGGCCGCCTGCGCGATGCCACCCGCCAGCACGTGGAACCGGCCGCCCTCGGCGACCGCGAACGTGCGCAGCGAGTACGGCCGCGCGTCCAACCGGCCGGCGGGCCCGATCACCGGGATCGTGCTGGGGACCAGCTGCTCCTGCCCGACCCAGGCGTGCGGCTCGGCCTCGATCCGCGCGGCCAGCGCCACGCGCTGCTCGGCGGTCAGCTCGGAGCCGATCAGCGTCACCCGGCCCTCGACGCGGGCGATCGGCTTGATCAGCAGCTCCGACATGCGGGCGAGGACGTGCGCGCGGCCCATCGGATCGCCGCACCACCAGGTGGGTGCGACCGGCAGGGCGAGCGGCTCGTCGAGCAGGGCGTCGGCCAGGGCGGGGAGGAACGGAAGCAGCCCCGGGTTCTCGGCCACGCCGCTGCCCAGCCCGTTCACGACGGCGACCGTGCCCAGCCGCGCGGCCTCCACCAACCCGGGCACCCCCAGGTGGGATCCCTGGCGCAGGTCCAGCGGATCGCACCAGGCGGCGTCGACGCGGCGCAGGATGACGTCCACCGGTTCGAGCCGCCCCAGCGTCCGCTGCCACACCCGCCCCTCGCGGACCTGCAGCTCGGAGCCCAGCACCAGCGGGAACCCCAGCTCCGACGACAGGAGCGCCTGCTCGAACGCCGTCTCGCTCTGCGGGCCGGGGGTGAGCAGCACGATCCGGGGGACGCGGTCGGGGACCAGCTCCTCCAGCCCGCGGCGCACGGCGTCGAAGAAGGGGCGCAACCGGTGGATCCGCGACTGCCGGTGCACCGCGGCCAGCACGCGCGCGACGACGCGCCGGTTGGCCATGGCGTACCCCGCGCCGGACGGGGCCTGCACGCGGTCGCCGACGACGAACCAGCCCTCGGGGGTGCGGGCGAGGTCGGTGCCGGCCAGGAACAGCTCGCGCCGCGGCGGTGCGCCCGGCGCGCGGGCCCAGCCGCGCACGTACCCCTCGTGGCCGAGCACGACCTCGGGCGGCAGCAGGCCGGTGCGCAGCGTCAGGCGGGGGCCGTAGAGGTCGGAGAGGAGGCGGTCGAGCAGCTCGGCGCGCTGCGCGACGCCGGCCTCCAGCGCGGCCCACTCGTCGCCGCCGAGCATGAGCGGGACGGGATCGAGCGCCCAGGGCTGCTCCTCCTCGCCGCCGGGCGGGCGGTAGCCGACGCCGTCGTCGGCGACGAGGCGTCGCGCGTGGGCGTCGCGCGCCGCGAGCCCGTCGGGGCCGGCGCGACCGACCAGCGAGGCGATGTCGCCCCACGCCTCGCGGACCGCGCCGTCGGGGTCGAGCATCTCGTCGTGCGGTCCAGCGGCGTAGCGCTGCACCTCGGAGGTCACGGGACGGCCGCCACCCACCGCAGATCCAGCGTCCGGGGGTACTCGCTGTTCACCTGTTCAGGTTGCCACGTCGACGTGTCGACCGGTCCGGCGGAGTCGTCATAGGGGGTGAAGCAGGCGCCCCGGCGCGCATCGGCCCGCTCGCGTCGCGGGTCCGTTCAACGCCGCGCGGACGGCGGGAAGGTCGGCCCCGGCCCGTAGCGCACCGTCTGGCCGCGCTGCTGTTCGGAGGTGCGGACCAGGATCTCGCGCCCGACGAGCTCCCGCAGGATCGCCGAGGCGCGGTAGACGTCGACGTCGAACATGTTCTGCACGGTCCTGTTGTTGATCGAGCCGTACTCCACGAGGTGCTCGATGATCTTCCGCTCGCGCTCGGACGAGGGCGCCCGGTGATAGGCGACCGCGGGCCCGAGTTCTGCGAGCACCGCTCCACGTAGCCGGTAGTTCGGGAGCCTGCGCCCAACGGTCCCCAGGCTCGGTTCCAGCAGCGCCCGTTCGTCGTCGGCGAGACGGCGCAACAACCGCTGGGTGTCGTCCACGGACCGCTGGATCTCCGGTGAGACGTCGCGGGCGGTCACGCTGCGCCGGCTGCGGAGCAGGTTCAGCAGGAGCAGGACGTCGAGATCGTCCTGCTCCTCCGCAGGCAGGCCGGCGACGAACCGGGCGATCCTGATGTCGGGCCGGTCCGCGGTGAACGTCACCGAGACCTGGTCCCGATCGTCGACGATCCGGGGTGGCAGTCGACCGAAACGCAACATCTCCCGGTACATCCGGTCGACGCCCTGCCCGACCTGCTCGACGAGGCCGAGATGGCGGAACGCGTTGAACAGCGACCGGAACCGGGCGCGATGCGGATGCCGCAGGATGTTGCCCGGTGTCACCCCGGCCACGAGCGGTCCCGGCGAGACGATGCTCAGCGACTCCGGCGAGTGCTCGACCTGGATCGGGCGTCCGGTCCGGTGATCACCGTGGACGACCGCGTTCAGCAGGGCCTCGCGCAGTGCCGCCGGCGGGAAGTCGGCGACGGCGAGCTGCTGCCCACCCGGGAGGTTCACCGGCGTGTGGGTCAACCGGGCCTCGACGGTCGCGAACAGCCGGTCGACGGCGAGCACGAGGGGTTCGGTCATCCGCAACACCCGATCGGGCTCGCCGCCCGGCGCGTGGCGGTGCTGGTAGACGACGCGGGGTAGCTCGAGCTCGCTGCGTGGCCCGAACATGAGCCACCCCGCGTTCGTCAGGACACCGCGGGGTGTCAGGACGCCCAGGCCGTTCAACAGATCACCGGGTGCCGCATCGGCGAGGGCGGCGACCGCCCGCTCCGGCACGCCGGCCAGCAGGGATCGTGCCCGTGCCAGGGCGACCGCGTCGGCGCTGTCCGCGCGTCCGCGGCCTGCGGAGCGGGCCGACCAGTCCTCGCTCGCGCGTTCCTCGCGGAGCCGCCCGACGTCGTCGGCCGTCATCGGCAGGCAGTCGGACTCCCTCCGCCACGAGTACCGGCCGGTCGCCGTGCCGTGGACCTCCAGACCCTCCGGAACCGTGATGACGATCAGCGTCCGGCCGTCGACGGTCGTCTCCGTGGCGGTGACGTCCAGCGCCGGGACCGTTCGCTCGTAGATGGCCCGTCGTACGGCGGGCGCCGCGAGATCGGTGCCGATGATCGCGCCGGGACCTGAAACGTCGTCCGCGACCCCGAGGACGATGGTGCCGCCCGCCGCGTTGGCGAAGCAGACGGCTGCTTCGGCGAGGTTCGTGAACGTCTCCCTGGGCGTCCGTGACGCGGCCTTGAAGTCGAGGGCGTGGCCTTCCAACTTGTGGGCCCTGGTGCCACGCCGTAGCTGGTGCAGAGCCGCGTCGACCTCGTCCGGCACTTTTGCACCCACTTTTAAGGTAGTAACAAATCGTTGGTTCGCGAAAAGTAGCACCGAACGGATCGGACGACGCCGGAGGCACCCTCTACCCTGGACGGGTGCAGCCGCCCACCGTCCTCGTCGTCGACTACGGCGCCCAGTACGCCCAGCTCATCGCGCGTCGCGTGCGTGAGGCGCAGGTCTACTCCGAGATCGTCCCGGGTGGGACGTCGGTCGAGGAGATCGTGGCGCGCAAGCCCGCCGCCGTGATCCTGTCCGGCGGCCCGGCCAGCGTCTACGCCGAGGGCGCCCGCCGGATCGACCCCGCGCTGTTCGAGGCCGGCATCCCCGTGCTCGGGCTCTGCTACGGCTTCCAGGCCATGGCCCTCGCGCTGGGCGGCGAGGTGGCCCCGGACGGCACGCGCGAGTACGGGCGCACCGAGCTGACCGTCAGCGGCGGCCTCCTGCACGACGGGCTGCCCGGCCGGCACCCGGTGTGGATGAGCCACGGCGATTCGGTGGTCAGCGCCCCGGCCGGGTTCGCCGTCACCGCGTCGTCGGAGCGGGCCGCGGTCGCCGCGTTCGAGGACACCGACCGGCGGCTGGCCGGCGTGCAGTACCACCCCGAGGTCGGCCACTCGCCGCACGGCCAGCAGGTGCTCGTCCGGTTCCTGCGCGAGGTCGCCGGCATCGAGCCCGGCTGGACCACGTCCTCGATCATCGACGACACGGTCGCCGCCGTCCGCGCGCAGGTGGGCGAGGGCCGGGCGATCTGCGGGCTGTCGGGCGGCGTGGATTCCGCGGTGGCCGCCGCACTCGTCCAGCGCGCCATCGGTGACCGGCTGACCTGCGTGTTCGTCGACCACGGCCTGCTGAGGGCCGGTGAGCGCGAGCAGGTCGAGCGTGATTTCGTGGCCGCCACCGGTGCGACGCTGCACACCGTCGACGTGGCCGACCGGTTCCTCGCCGCGCTCGCCGGCGTCACCGACCCCGAGACCAAGCGCAAGATCATCGGCCGCGAGTTCATCCGCGTGTTCGAGGCGGCGACCGCGTCGGTGCTGGCCGACCACGAGGTCGGCTTCCTCGTGCAGGGCACGCTCTACCCCGACGTCGTCGAGTCCGGTGGCGGCTCCGGCGCGGCCACGATCAAGAGCCACCACAACGTCGGCGGGTTGCCGGACGACATCGAGTTCGCGCTGGTCGAGCCGCTGCGGGCGCTGTTCAAGGACGAGGTGCGCCGCGTCGGGGCCGAGCTGGGCCTGCCCGCCGCGATCGTCGGTCGCCAGCCGTTCCCCGGGCCCGGCCTGGGCATCCGGATCATCGGCGAGGTCACCCACGACCGCCTGGAGACGCTGCGCGCCGCCGACGCGATCGCGCGCGACGAGCTCACCGCCGCCGGCCTGGACGGCGAGATCTGGCAGTGCCCGGTGGTGCTGCTCGCCGACGTCCGCAGCGTCGGGGTGCAGGGCGACGGCCGCACGTACGGCCACCCGATCGTGCTGCGCCCGGTCAGCTCCGAGGACGCCATGACCGCCGACTGGACCCGCCTGCCCTACGACGTCCTGGAACGCATCTCCACGCGCATCACGAACGAGGTGGCGGAGGTCAACCGCGTCGTCCTCGACGTCACGAGCAAGCCGCCGGGCACCATCGAATGGGAGTGAGCATCCCGGCCGAGATCGGGCCGCCCCGGGGCGCCGACGTGATGCCGGTCCGCGAGCCGGCGGCCCTGCTGCGCGACCGGGTGGACGCGGCCGACGTCACCGACCCGCCCGGTGCGTAGGTGCGGGTGGAGCCTGAGTGCGGGCCAGGAGTTCGAGGCCGGCCGTGACCCGGTCGAACGGTTCGATGTCGCGCTGAGCGCGGGCGAGGATGAGCGCGCCCTCGAAGGCGGCCACCACGGTGGCGGCGAGGGCGCCGGCCGCGGGGGGCCCGAGGCCGCCCTCCTCGAACGCCGAGGCCAGCGAACCCTGCCAGCGTAGGAAGATCTCCCCGGTCAGCGCGGTCAGGGCCGGGAGCTCGCCGTCCGCCGCGATGGTGACCGCCGCGACCGCGCACCCGGAACCGAGGTCGGAGCCCAGCAGCGCGGTCCGCCACATCCCGGCCAGCCCGGACACGACCTCGACGGGGCTGCCACCCCGCAGCCCCTCGATCACGCCCACGACCGTGTCGCCGACGAGCTCGACCGCCCGGGTGACCAGTTCGGCCTTGCCGCCCGGGAAGTGGTGGTAGATCGAGCCGCGGGGCGCACCGGTGGCGTCCACGACCCCCCGCATCGAGGCACCCTGCAGCCCGACGGTGGCCAGGAGCGCCGCGGCACCGCGCACCATCTGCTCCGCGGTGGATGTGGCCATGAGTTCCCCCTTGCCTCTGACGGTCGTCATAATCTATCGTTTATGTCGATCGTCATAGTGACGGTGAGCGAAGGAGAAGTCCATGCCCATGATCGATGTCTACGCCCCCGAGGGTCTCTTCCCCGCGGGGACCGAGCGGCAGCTGGCCGACGAACTGGCGCGGGCGTTGTTGAGGGCCGAGGGTGCGCCCGCTTCCGGGCCCTATCTCCACAACACCGCCGCCTACGTCCACGTGCTGCCCGCCGCGGCCGTGCACACGGCCGCGACCGCCGCCGCCCGGACCGTGCGGGTGCAGGTGCTCACCCCGCCCGGCGCGCTCGACCGGGACGGCCAGCGGGCCATCGTCGCCGATGCGACCGCGATCGTGGCAAAGGTCAGCGGGGACCCCGGCCAACGCGAACGCACCTGGGTACTGCTGCAGGAGGCGGCCGAAGGGGGCTGGGGCATCGCCGGCACCGCGTTCGGCCGGGCCGAGTTCGCCGCTCTCCGGGGCTAGAGCCTGTCCCGTGGATCTCCAGCCGGCTGCGCGACGCCCAGGCACGCACCTCGCGGCGTTGTCGTCGCCGCTGATCCAACACCGGGATCAGCGACTCCTCCGCCTGGCGAGGCACGCACCTGGACGCCGCTCGCTCGGCATAGATCCACGGGACAGGCTCTAGGAGGGTCCTGGGTCGAGCCGGGCCCGGCGGCCGTCTCGACGCGAGAGCAGGGAGCGGCACCGGGCCCCCGCCCGATGCCGCTCCCGTGGGCCGCGCACTCCCCGTGCGCGGCCCCGCGGACCCGGTCCGCTCCCCAGCTCCCGGGCCCTGGTCCCGCTCGTGGTGCTGATGCCTTCGACCCTGTTCGGCAGGTCTCAGGTCCGCCGCCCCTTGAGGCTCCCCACCAGGAGTAGCACTCCGACGACCGCCGCGCCACCGGCGAGCAGCCACCGCGGGTCGAACCCGGAGAAGTCCGGCACCTTCCCGACGAACGCCGAGACCGACATCCCCAGGGCCATCAGGCCCACCAGCAGCATGATCACATCCGGGCCCCGGCGCCGGGCGATGTCCCGATCAGCCACGACGCACCTCCACATCGCCGGGGCCCGTCGACAGGTCGAGGACGAGCTCCCGTCCGGACCGGACGCCGTCGGCGCCCAGGTCGTCGGTCACCACGAGGCGTGAGTTCGGCCCGGAGACCTCGCGGTTGCCGAAGCTCACGTCACCCAGCGCCGACTCCGTCACCGTGACGTCGGCGTCCCGCGGCAGCAGCACCTTCACGTCGCCCGCGCCGACCCTCACCGAGGTCCGCAGCGGCTCGGTGCCCGTGAGGTCGAGCGTGCGCAGGTCGAGCGTGATGTCGCCGCCCGTGCGCTGGTAGGACGGTTGCAGCTCGGCCGGTGTCACGGGGACGGCGTTGATGTCGCCGAACCCGTCTCGACCCCACCGGTCCAGCGGGGCGGCGATGACGCCCCAGGTCAGGGCGCTCAGCACCAGCGCGATCGGGATCAGGCCGCGCCCGCTGCGCAGGAACGCGCCCACGACCAGCCCGAACCCGACCACGCCGAGCCCCACGCCGAACAGCAGCGGCACGTTGGCCGCCGTCAGGGCTCCGGAGACGAGCAGCACCAGCGCCGTCGCACCACCGGCCAGCAACGCCAGCCCCAGCGTCACCGAGGTCACCGGCAGCCGGCGCCTCCGTGGCGGCGCGGGCTCGGGCATCGGGGACGGTTCGGGGAGGTCCCACGCGAACGGCGCGGCCCCGAGCGGATCCCAGGCGGGCGGGGTCTCCTTCTTCACCAGCGACAGGCTCTCGGTCGCGGGCTCGGCAGGCGCGGCCGGGGCCGCCGCCGCCACCCGCCCGCCCCGGCTGCGGTGCAGCAGGAACAGCAGCGCGAGCACGGCCAGCGCCGGGAACACGACGCCCCGGTTGTCGCCGAAGACCGAGCCGATGCTGATCGCGGCCGCGATGGCCAGCCCGACGATGACGATCGGCTTCGGCGACCGCGCCTTCACCGGGTCGGCCGGGTTCGTCGGCTCCTCCGGGAGCGCGATCCAGCCCGCGATGTAGAGCGCGGCGCCGATCCCGGAGAACGCCGCCACCACGAAGCCGATCCGCACCAGCACCGGATCGATGTCGTAGCGGCGGCCGATCGCCGCGGCCACGCCGACCACCATCCTGTCCTCACGCGGCCGTGCGGGCCGCGTCTCCCACATCTCACGCAGCGTGCCCTGCACGTCGGTCCTGTTCATGACGACGAGACTGCCGCGCGCCGCGCCCGCAACCATCAGGGAAACCCCGGACCTTTCCCCCGATGTCACCCCGCCCCGCACGTGTGACCATGGGTGTGTGAACAGCCCTGCCCTCGCCCCGACGCCGCCGCTCGTCCGCCGGCGCAACGGCCGGTTCGTCGCGGGCGTCGCGGGCGGGGTGGCCGACCACCTGGGCGTCGACGTGCTGTGGGTGCGCGCCGCGTTCGTCGTCCTCACCGGGATCAGCGGGGCCGGCATCCTGGCCTACGGGCTGCTCTGGGTCTTCGTGCGCCAGGAGCTGAGCGACGTCGAGCGCGTGCCCGGCCGGGCCGAGCGCCAGCAGGCCCTCGGGCTAGCCGCGCTCGGGATCGCCGGTGGGATCGTCGTCGCGACGCTGGGCAACTCGGTCGCCGGCTGGATCATCGGCCCGCTCGGTGTCGCCGCCGCCGGTGCGGCGGTGGTGTGGCGGGAGGCCGACGACGCGCAGCGCAGGCGCTGGACGAAGGGCGCCCGCGGCATCTCCGGCACCGGCCGCACCGCCGTGCTGCGGGTGGTGGCGGGCGCGGTGTTCGTGGCCGTCGGCATCGGGGTGTTCCTCGTCGGCCAGCTCCAGCTGGGGCAGGTGCAGTTCGCGCTGCTCGCGGTCGTCGCCGCGCTCGTCGGCGTCGGGGTGATCACGATCCCGTGGTGGGTGCGCCTCATGCGCGACCTGGGCGAGGAGCGCCGCGAGCGCATCGTCGAGGCCGAACGCGCCGACATCGCCGCCCACCTGCACGACTCCGTGCTCCAGACGCTCGCGCTCATCCAGCGCCAGTCCGACCAGCCGCGCGAGGTGCTGCGCCTGGCCCGCGGCCAGGAACGAGAGCTCCGCAACTGGCTCTACGGCCCGGGCGGCTACGGCCGCCCCGCCACGGGCGGCGCGGCCGGGCTCGCCGACGCCATCACGGCCGCGGCGGCCGAGGTGGAGGACACCTACGCGATCGACGTCCGGCCCGTCCTCGTCGGCGACCACCCCCTCGACGACGGCCTGCGCGCGCTCGTCCTCGCCGCGCGCGAGGCCATGGTGAACGCGGCCAAGCACGCCAAGGTCACCGAGGTGAGCGTGTACGTCGAGGTGGAGGAGGGCGAGGTCCACGTGTTCGTCCGCGACCGCGGCATCGGCTTCGACCCCGACGACGTCCCCGACGACCGGCACGGCCTCGCCGACTCCGTCCGCGGCCGGATGGCCCGCCACGGCGGTACCGTGCGGTTGCGCAGCACGCCGGGCGAGGGCACCGAGGTGCAGCTGCGGATGCCCGTCGGGGTGGCCGCCGAGCAGGAGGAAGGCGTTTCATGACCACCGACGTACTTCTCACCGTGGAGGCGGAGTCGTGACCGAACCGATCCGGGTCGTCCTCGTCGACGACCACGCGCTCTTCCGCTCCGGCGTCCGCGCCGAGCTGGAGCGCGGCATCCCGGACGTCACGGTGGTCGGCGAGGCCGGCTCCGTCGACGAGGCCGTCGCCGCCATCCGCCACACGAAGCCCGACGTCGTGCTGCTCGACGTCCACATGCCCGACGGCGGCGGCGCCGAGGTGCTGCGCCGGATCCGCCCGGAGCTCCCCGAGGTGGTCTTCCTGGCGCTCAGCGTCTCCGACGCGGCCGAGGACGTCATCGCCGTCATCCGCTCCGGCGCCCGCGGCTACGTCACGAAGACGATCTCCGGGCGGGAGCTGGCCGACGCGGTGCGGCGCGTGAAGTCGGGCGATCCGGTGTTCTCGCCGCGGCTGGCCGGTTTCGTGCTCGACGTGTTCTCCGACCGGCCCGGCGCGGCCCCGCCCGGGGACCCCGAGCTGGACCTGCTCACCCGCCGCGAGCGCGACGTCCTGAGGCTGCTCGCGCGCGGCTACGCCTACAAGGAGATCGCGGGCGAGCTGTTCATCTCGGTCAAGACCGTCGAGACGCACGTGTCGAGCGTGCTGCGCAAGACCCAGCTCTCCAACCGCTACGAGCTGTCGCGCTGGGCCTCGGACCGCAGGCTCGTCTGATTCCCGCCGGGGCGAGGCTCAGCCGACCCGGACCACGCCGTTCGCGATGTTCACGACGAGGCCGTCGCTGCCCGATCCGACCGCGACGGCCGTGCTGCTCCCGCCGGCCGTGACGCCCGTGCTTCCAGTACTGACGGCGCTGACGGAACTGCCCGCGCTGCCGGCACTGCCCGCACTGCCGGCACTGCCCGCGCTGCCCGCGACACTCGTGCTGCTCGACGTGAAGCCGGTTCCGTTCGAGGTGGCGCTGGCGGAGGCGGTGGCGGTGGCTCCCGGGGTGGCCTTCACGGTGGCCTTGACGGTGGTGGCCGCCGACGCCGTGCTCTTCTTGGCCTTCGTGGCCGATCCGCCCGTGGGTGTGCTGGTGGCGGCGGACGCGGCGCGGCTCGCCGAGGCGGGCTCGGCGGCGAACGGGTGGGCCTTCATGACATGCCCGGCGCCGGCGGAGGCCACCGGGGGGAAGGCGATCCCGGTCCACGACGTCGGCGGGGCGGTCCCCGCGTCCATGCCGTGGTCGGCGGCGGCGCGGTCGGTGAGTGCACCTGCGGCGGCTCCCATGGCGGCGGAAGTGGCCGGCCCGGGGTCGCCCAGCGGGCCCGGGTCGCCCAGGAACGTCTCGACGAGGACGGCCCCGCCGAACGCCGAGCCGACCACCAGTGCCGCGCCCGCGACGATCGCCGCGCCTCTCGCGACCACGCCCCAGGTGCCGGCCTGCTCCTGCGGTTCCACGTCCGGCACGCGCCCCTCGCGGCGCAGCAGGGCCCTCACCGGCACGGTCGGTGCCTCCGTCGGCAGTGGGATCGTGGCGGGTACCGGGGGGTTGCGGCTCAGGAGATCGGCGACGGTGAGCACGTCCTGCGGCCGTGGCTCACTCGTGGACAGGAGCTGGGCCACGAAGCGGATCCTCCTCTGGAGTGAACGGTTCGGGTGGTGTCTACCGGATCACGTCGTGCGGGCCAAGCAGAACCCGTCCGCTCGTCTCGCTTCACTGGAATGGAGCAGTTCCGCTCGTCGGCCCCGAGCGACCGTTCAGCCGATGGAGACGATCTGGAACGCCTCGGCCAGCACACCCGCGGGCAGCCCGAAACGCGCGGCCGTGCTGGTGAGCCAGCCCCGGATCCGGTCCTCCATCCCGTCCATGTGCGCGGTCTGGGACGCGTGCGCGCGCAGGGCGGCGATCTTGCGATCGGCCGTGGCGGTGACGTCCACGGCGTGGTCGACGCGCTCCTCGGGCGCGCTCATGATCCAGAGCTCGCGCACGGTCCACGCTTCCAGCCCCTCGTCGGCGAGCAGCTCGGGATGGGCGAAGGGGTTGCGCGCATCGGGGTAGACGGCGGCGACCGCGGCCTCGCCCGCCGCGCGGTGGTCCGGGTGCGAGGCGCCCAGGCGCTTCCACCAGATCTCGGGCGACTGCGTGAGCACCCGGTCGGGGCGCACCCGGCGGATCTCCCGGCTGATGTCGCGGCGCAGCTCGATGCTGGGCGTCAGCCGCCCGTCGGGGTAGCGCAGGAACGTGACGTCGTGCACCCCGACCTCGACGGCGGCCGCCTTCTGCTCGGCCTCGCGCAGCGGGGCCATCTGGTCGCGGGGGGTGTCGTCGAAACCGCCGGCGTCGCCGGAGGTGCAGATGCAGTACGACACCTGGATCCCGGCGTCGGTCCAGGCGGCGACGGTGCCGGCGGCGCCGAAGTCGACGTCGTCGGGATGGGCGGTGACGACGAGGACGCGTTCGACGTCGGCGAGCGGAGTGGTCACCCGGCCAGACTAGAGCCTGTCCCGCGGATCTCCAGCCGGCTGCGCGGCGCGCAGGCACGCACCTCGCGGCGTTGTCGTCGCCGCTGATCCACCACCGGGATCAGCGACTCCTCCGCCTGGCGAGGCACGCGCCTGGACGCCGCTCGCTCGGCACCGATCCACGGGACAGGCTCCAGAGCCTGTCCCGCTGGTGCTCAGGAACGGAACTGCTTGCGCGTGGAATCGAGCGCACCCTTCGCCGCCACCCCGGCGCCACCGCCGACCAGCAGCCCGATGACGTCGACGGGGATGCTGTCCGCCCTGGTCAGCAGCACGCCCAGCAGCGCGATGGCCGCGGTGCCGCCCGCGACCTTCCAGCGGCCCGACACGTAGTCGGACGTGGCGCCCCCGGCGAGGCCGCGCTTGCGCGCCGCGCTGTTCAGCATGGCCAGGTAGCCGACGTGCCCCAGCGCGACGAGCAGCCCGACGAGGGCGATCACCGCCGCGACGATCCCGAACACAGTGCCCATGGCTCCACTGTGCCACTCGGGCCCGCCGGCCGTGGCGAAACGCGCCAACCTTCAGCGGCCACCCAGGCGCCCGCGACCGAGCCGCAGCAGGATCATCCCCAGCTCGCGCCCGTCGGCGCCCAGCTCCTCGAACTTCTTGAGCACCGTCATCTCGCGGTTGTAGACGATGCGCGGCCCGCCGGCGGCCATCCGGGCCCGGCCGACGCGCTGCGACACCTCGCTGCGCCGCTTGACCAGGCGCAGGATCTCGGCGTCGATCTCGTTGATCTCCACGCGCAGGGCCTGGATCTCGTTCTCGGCAAGCGTGTCGCCGACGGGCACCCCGGTGGTGTCGTCGCTGGTGGTCACGGTCATGTCTCCTCCTGGTGGCCGGAGTCCCACCGGCCCCCAGACGCGCGAACGCCCCGGGTCCGTGTGGACTCCGGGGCGTCGTGGGGGCTGATCAGCAGGCCACGGGAACCGGTGTCCGGTACCCGTAGAAAAATCGCTCGCTGATCACCAGCACGAGCGCAGTGTGCCACACGGGAACACTGTCGGGGAGGCTCGGTACCCTTCGAACACGATGAGCGCACTGTTCGAACTACCCGCCGAGACCTCCGCTCACCCCACCACCGCCCGTGGTGAGGCACTGCTGGAGGGCCTCAACCCGCGCCAGCTCGAAGCGGTGGTGCACGCCGGGTCGCCGCTGCTCATCGTGGCCGGGGCGGGGTCGGGCAAGACGCGCGTGCTGGCCCACCGCATCGGCTGGCTCCTGGCCGAGCGCCACGTGCACCCTGGCGAGATCATGTCGATCACCTTCACCAACAAGGCGGCCGCCGAGATGAAGGAGCGGGTCGACGCGCTGGTCGGGCGCCGCGCCAACGCGATGTGGGTGTCCACGTTCCACTCGATGTGCGTGCGCATCCTCCGCCGCGAGGCCCAGCACCTCGGCGTGCGCAGCGCGTTCTCCGTCTACGACGCCGATGACACGCGCCGCCTGATCGGGCTCGTCGCCCGCGATCTGGAGCTGGATCCGAAGAAGTTCGCCCCGCGCGCCGTCGCCGCCCAGATCTCCAACCTGAAGAACGAGCTCACCTCCGCCGATGCCGCGGCCGAGCGGGCCACGAACGAGTACGAGCGCAAGGTCGCCGAGGTCTACCGCGTCTACCAGTCGCGGCTGCACACGGCCAACGCGTTCGACTTCGATGACCTGATCATGGAGACGGTCTCGCTCCTCCAGCGGCTGCCGGCCGTGGCCGAGTACTACCGGCGCCGCTTCCGGCACGTGATGGTCGACGAGTACCAGGACACCAACCACGCGCAGTACGTGCTGGTCCGCGAGCTGGTGGCGCCGGCGGTGCCGGGAGCCCGGCCGGCCGAGCTCTGCGTCGTCGGCGATTCCGATCAGTCGATCTACGCGTTCCGCGGCGCCAACATCCGCAACATCATCGAGTTCGAGAAGGACTTCCCGGATTCGCGCACGATCCTGCTGGAGCAGAACTACCGCTCCACCCAGACCATCCTGTCCGCCGCCAACGCGGTGATCGCCCGCAACCCGAACCGGCGCGACAAGCGGCTGTGGTCCGAGCAGGGCGACGGCGAGAAGGTCGTCGGCTACGTGGCCGACAACGAGCACGACGAGGCCGCGTTCGTCGCGCACGAGATCGACCGGCTCGTCGATTCCGGCGAGATCCGCAACTCCGACGTCGCGGTCTTCTACCGCACCAACAGCCAGTCGCGCGTGTTCGAGGACGTCTTCCTGCGGGTCGGGCTGCCGTACAAGGTCGTCGGGGGTGTGCGGTTCTACGAGCGCAAGGAGGTGCGCGATGCGCTCGCGTACCTGCGGGTGCTCTCCAACCCCGAGGACACGGTCAGCCTGCGCCGCATCCTCAACGTGCCCAAGCGCGGCATCGGCGAGCGCGCCGAGGAGATCGTCGCGGCCTACGCCGATCGCGAGCGCATCTCGTTCACGGCCGCCCTGCGGACCGCCGCCGAGCGGCCCGAGCGCTTGCCGGCGCTGGCCACCCGCTCGCAGCGCTGCATCGCCGGCTTCGTCCGCATCCTCGACGATCTCGACGAGCTGGTCGAGCGCGGCGAGGGCACGTCGGAGATCCTGGAGGCGATCTACGCCCGCACCGGCTACACCGCGGAGCTGGAGGCCAGCGAGGATCCGCAGGACGGCTCGCGGCTGGAGAACCTCGCCGAGCTGGTCACGGTGGCGCGCGAGTTCGCGGGCGATGCGGCAGTGGCGGAGCTCGACGACTCCGACGTCCAGGTGGGCGCGCCCGCCCCCGGTTCGCTCGCCGCGTTCCTGGAGCGCGTCGCGCTCGTCGC